>NZ_DATKQC010000222.1:0-4270 GCF_035532915.1 Edaphobacter sp. | reverse complement strand
TCGATGGCCTTCTTCCGCCTCTCCGAACTGCGTACGACCGTCAGAGCGCATCGCTCCGCCTCCGGGTTCATGGAAGGTCTACGCTATGTGTGGGAACGACAAGAGCTTCGCACGATGCTGATCATGCTGTTCTTGATCGGCACCTTCAGCTTTAACTTCCCCATCTTTATCTCCACGATGGCTGTGAGTGTCTTCCATTCGGATGCACGGGGCTTCGGTCTTCTCTCTTCCATCATGGCGATTGGGACCATCTCAGGGGCGTTGTTCGCTGCCCGTCAGGAAAAGCCAAGATTTGCATCGCTGTGGATGGGAGCTCTTGCCTTCGGCACAGGCTGCGCTCTTGCGGCACTTGCACCCGGCTACTGGTGGTTTGCGGCGGCTCTTGTCATCATCGGGGTGGCCGCCATGACCTTCACTAATGGCACCAACAGCCTCATGCAGCTCTCTACCGAACCGTCAATGCGGGGAAGGGTCATGGCCCTGCGGGTCGGCATTGCCCTTGGAGGGATGGCGCTTGGCGCCCCTATTCTCGGCTGGATTGCAAATCACCTTGGCCCACGCTGGTCGCTTGCAATTGCTGCTGCTGCCGATTTCGTAGCGGCGCTTGTAGCAGTGATTGTGCTGACCCGTCGAAAGGACCTCGCGACAGTTCCATCTTTAGTCTCGTGAAGTCGCCTTGTCGGAAGTAATCAGGCCGGCTTCTCAACTGGCGAAAACAGGCTGATGCACTCATTGAGAGCCCAGAATGCTGTTGGCAGGTTTCACTGAGCGAGTTGGCAATTTGGCAATGACTGAGCGGCATCCAGGCTATTCGATTTCCGAGTGGAGGCCGAGCTTCCGGAGGTAAGCTCGATCAAATAGACGAATCTTCGCCCGAAGGCCGCTCATCCAAGACAGCAATGAGCGAAGTGCGTTATTTCGTCCATCAGCCAAGTAGCGCCCTTCGCCGCCATGTGCGGGAAATCCTGTGGGTCCACTCGCAGCGGTCCCGGGTTCAGGTTCTGCTGCCGGAGACGACGCTTACACTCGTCTTGCGCCAGTCTGGTTCAGCGTCCATGCGAAACGAGGCCCTTCCCAACGCAATTATCTCGGGCCTGCAACAACGAACCCGCTTCGTCGAGCACGAGGCGAACTCCGCGCTGCTGATCGTTCGGTTCACGGAGGTTGGCGCACCGGCGATACTGCATGATCGTGTAGACCTTCTCTACAACCGCACGGCACCCCTTGATTCCGTCCTGCCGTGGCGAGACATCGACCATCTCCAGAACGTTCTTACCGATGCCCGCGACCTGCAACAGCACTTCATGGCGGTAGAACGCTTTCTCATCCGTCGCATCCGAACCCAGCATGGAACCATTCTGCAGGGGATCTCTCCCCAGATCGAGGCCGCCGCGCAGATGATCCGCCGCTCGCAAGGCCGGTCTTCCATTGCTGCGATTGCGCGTCACGCCGCCATGAGCCAAAGCGCACTGGAACGGCATTTCCGGGTTGCGGTCGGCGTAACTCCCAAGAAGCTCAGCCGATTGGCACGCTTGCAGCATGTCTGCAGGCTATGGAATACCGGCAAGTCGCTTACAGCGATCTCCTTTGAAGCAGGCTACTGCGATCAATCGCACATGGTGCGCGATTTCCGACTCTTCACCGGCACATCTCCGGAAGAATTTTTCCGCGATACCCGCGCTAACAATCTGCCGATTTTTTCCAATTAGCGACCCCTCTTTCTTCACTACCTTCGAGCGATGAGCCCTCTCTTCGCGGTTTCCGCATCTCCATCCGGCATGAAGCGGGAGCTCTGTTCTCGTTCGCTCTGCTCCCCCTCCTTTGCCGTTCCTTTCCACGCCGCTCGTTTCCAGCCAGCCAGTTTCAAGGAGAAACCCATGAAGCACTATGCCCTGATCTTCTATTCCACCCGCACAATCACCCCCGAAGAACAGAAACAGCGTCCCGTCGACATCGCAGGTTGGGGCCAGCAAGTTACAGAGATGGGGATCGCCCTCGATCCGCGGAACTTTGGAGAGGCCGAAGCAGACTTCTCCGCACCGGGAAGCGGGTCCGGCTCTGGGAATGGATCAAGTGACCCGCCAATGGTCCCGATAGTCACGATCGTCTTCTTCGACTCAGTCGACAAAGATCAGGCTGTCACCATCGCACGCCTGCATCCCGGCCCGCGCTACGGCGTCGCCGTCAAGCTGCGCGAATGGACTCCGCCTCGGCAGAGTCTGGCAGCGCGATGCACGATGAGGCCTCTATCGCCGCGAAGCAACTCGTTGATCGCAGAACCGATAACCAGACGATTGGAAAGGAAGGATCGATGAAGCTGGTAGTTCTTGGTGCCACTGGCGGCATTGGAGTCGAAGTTGTTCGGCAGGCAATTGCACGCGGTCATTCCGTGACCGCGTTGGTGCGTAAGCCCGAACCGCTCAACGCGTTTGCCGGGCACATCCGGCTCGTTCAAGGCAACTTGATGGATGCTGTGGAACTGGGACGAACCCTGGAGGGCCACGACGCTGTCCTGTCGGCGTTCGGGCCTCGTCTGCCTTTGTCGAAGACCGATGCCGATCTCTTGCAGCGGTTCGCTGCGACGTTGACGAACGCAATGCTGCGAACGGCAGTAAGGCGCGCGGTCATCGTATCGACAGCATTTCTCTTCAGAGATTCGATCATTCCGCCCACCTATCTGTTTGGCCGCTTGTTCTTTCCGAGCGTGGTTGCCGACGCCTCGGCGATGGAACAGATTGTGACGGCGAGTGAACTCGACTGGACCCTGGTGCGTCCGCCTCAGCTTACCGACAAGCCGCAAACAGGGCGGTATCGCGTCCGGGAAGGGCATCTGCCCGTCTTCGGTTTCAAGATCGCGCGCGCCGACGTCGCGGACTTCATGATTCGGTGCCTTGAGAATCATGCATCGAGGCGCAAGATCGTCGGTGTATGTAACTAACGCAGCGCAACGGAACGGCGCACACGGCACATTTGAAATTGAGGGGAACCATGACGATCTATACCGGCATTCTCTTTGTTCACGCGATCGCAGTCCTTGTTCTCACTGCCAGCCTGACGATAGAGGCGTGGATGCTGTTTCAACTCAGGCGAGCCTCCAGCCCGGGCGAAGTCCGCTCCTGGACGGCTCCCGTTCCAGGTCTCACCGTGGCCAGCATCAGTTCGCTGGTGATCGTGTACGTCACGGGAGCGTATCTGACAGAAAGCTTGAGGGCCTGGGAGTTCGCCTGGCCCAGGTTTGCCGTACTGGAAATTATATTGTTTGCCGTTTTAGGCGCGCTGACGGGAAGGCGGCTGCGCGCGATCCGAAGACTTTGCAACAACGCGAGTGAGATCGAATCCGGGTGGAATGCCGGGCTGCGAAGTCCCTTGCTGAAGATTTCGTTGAGCATCCGTATCTGGATCGTGATCGGAACCATTCTGCTGACGGCAGCCAAGCCGGAATTCGTGGAATCACTGAGCATCGTGGTGGCATCGGTCTTACTGGGATGGGTTTCTTCGCTGGCGACGCTCGGTCGAACGAGGGCGATTTCGACCGCCAGAGCGGGTTCCCGTTAGCGCAAAAAGGCCCATACCAATTGAAGATGACCGTTCATCGCAGGACATTCAGCTACCTTTTTATTGAAATGCCTTCGCTGAAGACTTGCGATATATCTTGATTGTTTTGACCGCGTGTTTCACCCTGACGACGGTAGCGATCAGTTGGTGAGAATACGATACTGCATTCATCCGTCCGGTTTGTGACGGCAACTTCAAATGAGATTTGGATCAGTTGTCAACCCGAGGGCGTGCTCAGTCGGGCACTGGAACTGGTTGAAGGATTGGATGTAATGCTCCAACTGCGAGGATCTTCACATCTCACGAGGCCGAACCTGCTTACCGCGGGACCAGGACGTCTCTTCTAGGCACGAGCAACTACCGGAGCTACGCATAACGGTCTCGACGTCACGTTGGCCGACTCATGCCTACAACTACTCGACGACGGCTATCATGCAAACTCAGTTATAGCGACACCCCGTATCGGGATAACGAAGACGGTCGAGGAGCCTCTTCGTTTCGTAGAGGGCGGAGAGGAGCTACCAAGAACGAGGAGAAGCTGAGATGCGCTTCGCCTTGAAGAGATCCGCCAATAGCTGAAAGGCCTCTCTGGCTGAGCCAGGGAGGCCTTTCAGTTAAATCCGGTGTTACTTTACATTCCCATTGAGGCCGGAAGGGAAGAAGACTCCCTGATGGGTAACTGGCCGTGGGTAGAGAGCCGGTAACGATTGCAAGT
>NZ_DATKQC010000221.1:0-3996 GCF_035532915.1 Edaphobacter sp. | reverse complement strand
AGCCGCCCGCGGTGAAGGTCGAAGAAGATGACAATCCAGTATTTGACCTGTCCGCCGCCGAACCCATCGGTCAATCAGATGAACGGACTGGCATTCACATCGTTGAACCTCCTGCGAGCGTAAAGGTCCGGAAGAAGTCCTCGCCGTGGTCAACGGGATCATCGCCTGCTGTGCAGCTCAGCCTCTTCGGTTGAAGCTGCGCACTGCATTCCATTCCTTCCATTTTCTGATCCTTGAAATCCTTGAGGAGAACTACATGTCAAACGAAGATCGTCGCTCCCAGACGTTTGTTGAGTGGTTGCTGGCATTGCTCGAAGAGAGGTTTCCCTGGCTCGGCAAGGACAATGACGAACCAGTCAGCGGGGCCAATACTGTCGATGAGTTGGCTGAGTTGCATCGAAGCCTGATCGATCAGCGCGATGCGAAGGCTCGTAACGAACAGCGCACAGATCTGTAATCGGCCGTGTGCCGCAGTTGCAATCGAGAGAAACGAGTCAACTTCTTGTTCATGGCTCTTCCCAATGACTGCGAACGGTGCTAGCGTAGCCAATGGGAGAATCGTTCCAGCGATGCCGGCGACAGCCGGTTCGCAATCAAAGGCAAGAAAAAGGGTCGGCGCGAGCTGGCCCTTTTTCTTGGTGGAGACATTCCATGCCGAAAGGACCGTTCCTTCCTTCGGAGTTTGTGCCCACGAAGTTCTCGACGGCGCAAGACAAGGCTGATTTCGGAAATACGTTTCTGCACCTTATCGAATCAGAGTGGGCGCGAACCGCCTTTTCCAAGAGCTTCTACAACCGCCTCTCGATGTGCTTCTCGCATATAGCTCATTACGATGCCGCGGGATTTTATGAAACGTGGTTCACATCGGATGCCGACCGGCTGAGCTTCTTGCGACACACGCTCGCCTGGCCGTGCTGGGGCGATCCGGAGTACACCTTTTGCGATGTCGAACGCGCCATCCAGCAAGAGATTCGCAAGCGCAACTATCTTGCTCGTTATGAACTGCGAGCCGCCGAGGCCGTGCGCTCCCGTGAAATGGAGACGCTCAAGCGTCTTGAGACGAAGTATCGAACGGTCGCCAGCCGTCAGCTGGACGAAGGACCGGATTGCTCGGCCCCTTCATCCCCTGCTCCAGAGGTCGCACAGAGCACCAGGTTGCCCGTGCAAGCCAGCCTCTTCTGAAGGCAGCAGGCTACCACTCTTTGCCCGAAATCAAACCATGACGATCCACAAGGAGAAACAGACCAATGGCCAGTCTCAAAGCAGAAGTTCTGTTGCGTGAATTCAATTACAACGGCGTTCGCATTCCAGATCCGGCGCCGCAGATGAGCGTCGAGCAGGTTCGCGACCTGCTCACGCCTACCTATCCAGAGATCGCGACCGCAACCCTCACCGGTCCGGAAGATACCGGGACTACGCTGCGCTACACCTTCAGCCGTGCCATCGGGTCGAAGGGGTGAGCCGTGCACACCTCCACAATATCGAAAGAAGAACTGGTGGAGTTGTTCCTCAAGAAGGCCGCGGAACCGCCTCCGGAAGCCAATCTCATTCTGGCGAGCCATCTCCAATGCAGAGAATCCCGCGATCTCGCACAAGCCGTCGCAGAGGCAATCCGGCAGTATGTAGCTCCGGGGAGCTGCCGGCTTCCAACCCCATCGGAGCTGCTTCCACCTCTGGGATAACGACACTCGCTCCAGACTTTGGCCAGGCATTGCCGTCGCTCGCCGATGTTCGCGCCGAGTATAGCCACGAGGTCAACGCTGAACTCATCTATGAACTCTGCGCTGCCCTGGTGCGCGAAAGATTGGGAACTGCGGAGACCTGGAAGACATCTGGCGGCAATGCGCTTGCATTTGCCCAGTACGCCATGATGCATGGCATTGGCGCGGGGCGCGGTGATCTGATTCAGCGCAACGTCGAGTACCACCTTGAAGTGAGCGATCAACTCGGCCGCGCGGGAAGCGATGCGGAGCTCGAAAGTGGGCAACTCGTTGTAACCGTCGAGTGTGGTGGATCAGGCTATTTCAAGATTGGCCCGGCAATCGATGCGCTGGAGACGGAGGCGGAGGGATTGGGTGCGGCGTTTTATTGGGCGCTGACCTTGGCACTTTATCGCGTGATGCGGATCTACAACCATGACGATGCGCTCATGTACGAGGAGCGGATTCGGGATTATGCTGCCGAAGACGAAGAAGAGAACCGCGGCCAGTATGAGTTTCCTGAGGTCGAAAAGGCGTTGCCGGAGTGCATCCAGAAAACACTGAAGCGCGAATGCCCTGATTGGAAGATGCGCGACCGCGATCTGCTGCGCAGGTTTCGCAATGGCAAATTCAGTTCGTGGTTCGAGAGATTGCGGCGCATTCAGCGACTCTCGCGGCTTCCCCTCAAGCAGTCGCGTGACTACCTCGAACTTGGTTACTACGACGAGCCTCCACTGCCGTCCTTGCTTGTCACCTTCAAAGAGCACGACGCCATTACCGCCTGTTTCGACGAAGAAGGTCAATACATGATGGAAGGCACTGCCGAGCCGACCGTGTGTGTCGTCTTCTCGCCGCAGAATGCGGATGAAGTTCGGCACGCATTGCGGATCGTGGATCGCTTTGTCGCACTAAATTTCGAACTCTTTCAGTTGGTCGAGGATGTTCAAGGATGGGAGAAACGCCATGCAGGTGCATGTGTCGATCGGGGAGAACCATCGCTTCGAGCTGCGTGAGGCGCTTCTGGTCTACCGCGACAACCAGGGCAGCTTCATCACTCGGCACGACGTGACCGCCCGCAAGGACGCGCCACCCACCCTCGGTCCGGCGCAACCTCTCACTGTGGCATTCATTGAGTCCCTGATGCGCTCCCTCAGCGGCAGCGTGCAGGCCGAGGTGCTGCCAGCGAACATTCTTGCCAAGGCTGATCGCATGGTCGTCTGGTGGACTCCGGCGAAACGTCGGCAGATGTTCTATGAGAACTCCGAAGGCAGGGCGGCGGCGCTGAACGGCCGCATCTTCCCTCAGCCTCCTCTGGTGTGGAAGGTATCGAATGGAGAACTCATCATTCGGGCGATCACCGAGAATAAGCGGCCAGATTGCTCAACAAGACTCGCCGTCGCGCCCTTCTGGAATCTCTCGGATGACGGGCATGTCTGCACGGGCACGATGCGCCGCCCGGACTCGGCGTCGGTGGCGGCAATTCCAGCCTGGGAACGTGGCTTCTACGAGAGCGCCTTCACGCATGCCAATGTTGGGCGTCTGACGCGCCACGAAGGCGGATTCGATGGGCTGTGGAGCGGCCTTGCCGGAAAGCGCAGTCGCTTTCCACTCGAAACTCTCATCGTTCTGCCGCAGACGCTAGCGCAGTTCGTGCGCGGAGAGAGGGGCTGATATGCGCATTGAGCACACGCTTCCAAGTGATCTGTTGGGCCAGAAACCGGTGCGTGTCCTGGTTGTTGGCGCGGGCGGAACCGGCAGCACCATCGCCATGGGCCTGCCATATCTCGACCAGGCGATGAGGGTATGGGGCCGGTCATCGGGGCTCGAAGTGGTCATGATGGACGCCGACACGGTCTCGGAGACGAACTGTGTGCGCCAGCCATTCTCGACCTCCGACATTGGGCAGAACAAGGCGACCGTCCTGATCAATCGCATCAACCTGTTCTGGGGAACGCGGTGGCGGGCCGAGCCAGCATACTTCGGTGAGCGGACATTGGACCGGGTCAACGACACGTCCCTCGATCTATTGATCGGCTGCGTGGACACGCGCGCGGCGCGAAACATCATCGCGCGGGCGTTGACAAAGGCCAGGAACCGCACAGCATATTGGCTCGATCTCGGCAACAATGCCGCCAGCGGCCAGTTCGTACTCGGGCAGCCATTGAACGCGCGCAACCGACGGAAAGCCGGCCGGCTGCGCACGGTCAGCGAGTTGTATCCGGAGATCATCGACGCCGAGGCCGGTGAGGACCCGCTGCCCAGCTGTTCCGCCGTCGAGGCGCTGGACCGCCAGGAG
>NZ_DATKQC010000220.1:0-13843 GCF_035532915.1 Edaphobacter sp. | reverse complement strand
TCTAGCCTTCCAGACGCCCTGCGACCGCAGCAAAGCTACAAAATGGACTTGCGACCCATTTCGGTTCTTGATGGCGGTGAGCAGCGTTTCCTCGTTTGCGTCGTCAACGTCAGAGAAGTTTGCGGGACCACCCGGATGGTTATGGGCAAATCCAAAGACAAGTGACTCCTCGTCGCAGCGTCGGAATAGCTCTCGAAAATGCTTCAGTTCGAACGCGACGTGCGAGGGGGAACTGCTCGTGACCCAATGGTCTTCGAAAGGGATGACGTCCACCGCGAGATACCGGTCCGAGTCGCAAATTCCCGAGGCGGACCAGTGAAGTCGCCGGAATAGTACGATTGCTCCTCGTTCATGCCCCAGCGGATGCGCATCGAGAAAAGCTGCCAGCCTTTTCTCTTGTGAACCTAGCATTGTGATCCGCGGTTGCGTCATTGCGCGTCCGGGTTAGTAAGCGCCCAGTCAATTCGGCGGTAAATGGAGATAATGTCGTCACGGCCCGGTCGCCAGACACCTTTGCTTGGCGGATTCCAATGGCGCGACCACCGGCAATATTCGCGGCCGTTCCAGACTCGGTTGTCTCCACCCCCAGGATTGTTGGCGGCGGGAATGGGTACACCACTCACTCGACGCAGATGGGGGTAGGTCCAGAACATGTCGTTGCCGCTTTGATTGTAGTTGGGCGGAATTACAACCAGAACGTCGCACGCAGGCTGGTTGTAGATCCCGCTTGCTAGTACGTAGTGAGTGAATACGAAGAACCGATCGGTTTCGCTCTCTTCGTAGGTCAAGTTTCGCTCGTTGAGCTTTACGTAGTCAGACTCGAAGAGAAGGGGCATCGGGATCACCCGCCTGAGACCCTGGCGATTGAGTGGAAAATCGCGCTGGACCGTGATGCTCCTCCAGATTTACCGACGTGGTGTCCGTGATCGGCTCATCTGGCTTGCCTGGGACCTGGAGGAAAATCTCGACACCTTCGGGGATTGCACCCAGCACGCGGAGTTGCGCGCCCGTGATCGTGTCTTGTTCCCAACGGTACTTGTCGCCATCGATAAATAGTTCGAAGCCCTTCTTGTCCATGCTGCCTCCATCGTCCCGCCACACTGGTCTGACGAATGTGGAGATTATCTCGATCTGCCTAGAGAGTCAACCTACCACACATCTCCATCTATTGATGTTTTGTATATTGACATGTCAGCAATATTGACATTCTTGGATACACGGTGTACCCTGCTGACTCGTGGAGCAACTCTATCGAGAATTCGGCCGAGCATTACGTGCGCGTCGTAAGCAGGCTGGCCTGTCACAAGACAATGTTGCCAAACGCGTCGGTATGTCTAGGACCTCGATCACCAACATCGAGCAAGGTCGGCAGCATGTCTCGTTGCATATTCTCTACGAACTTGCGGGAGCTGTCGGCACTACTCCCGGCGACCTTCTTCCCGCAAGCCAAATTCTCGTGAAAGGAGACTCCGAGCTTGAGAAGAAGCTTGACAATGTGGCGCTTCATGAAGAGGGAAAAGACTGGATTAGGCGAGTCATATCTAAAACAAGACAGATAGGAGAAACCAGTGGCACCGAGTAAGGATCCTGTAAAGAGTGCAGCACTGGGGGTTCTGAGAAAATTTGGCTTGTCGCATGCGCCGATAGACGTTCAGGCGATCGCCGCAAATGTTGGAGCGATCGTGACGTACGAGGCGTTCAAAGAGGACCTGTCCGGCGTTCTCATCAAGGAAAGGACGCGTACGGTCATTGGGGTCAATTCCTCTCATCCGCAGACACGCCAACGTTTCACCATCGCGCACGAGATCGGACATCTCGTTCTGCAACATAAGGGGGAAATTTTTGTTGACCAGACTGTCGTGAAACGCGATACGAAGTCTTCACGAGCTGTGGATCGTCAGGAAATCGATGCTAACCGATTTGCTGCAGAACTTTTGATGCCAGAGCCGCTTGTCTTAGAGGCCATACACCGCCGCCAGGAAAAGAGTGCAGACATTTCATCAACTCAAATAGTTGATGACTTGGCGATCGAATTTCAGGTTAGTCCACAAGCGATGGAGTATCGCTTAACCAATCTGGGCATGTTCATTCCGCAGTAAGGGAACGTCTGTAATTTGGCGCCATCCGGCGACGCTTCGCCGAACGATCGCTTTGTCGTCACTTGTTCGTTGACCGGTTTTGGCCGCTCACGCATTACTCGACTCCGAGCGCTTTGAAAACGGCATCCACCGGATCCGCGTAGAAACTTGTTTGGAATTTGGCGAACAACTCCCCCGGTACCGACGGAATATCAGTCACGCTCGACATCGGCAGCAGTATCCTTTTTGCGCCGGCATCGAACGCGACCTGCAGGCTCTCCGACAAATTGCGTGCCTGGGCGATCGTACCGCCCAGCGTCATGTCCCCCATCACGACCAACTGGCTCTGCACCGACTTGCCCAGTGCGGCGGAGCACAGCACTATGAAGCTGGCAAGCGTCAGCGCATCAGGCGCGCCTGCGTTTTGTAGCTCGACAAGATGCAGATGAAAGTCGCGTTCAGTTGGATGAATCGAAGCACTAACGCGTGTCGCATTGGCTTTGAAGTAATCGAACGCCACTCGCACTGGCTCGCGTGAGAGAGAGCCCGACACCGACAGCTTGCCGCCGCCCGCCATCGCCTGAATCTCCATGCGATACACACCGGGCATGCCGCCCTCGCCCAAGGTGATGGTGTGCAGCACGCCGGGATTGAGCCGACCCTCGGGGATCAGTCCCCCGCCACCCTGCTCGGGCACGGAGATAAATCGCTCCTGCAAGTTTTCCAGGTCGATGTAGGAGAAATGCACATCCCAGAACTCCATGCCACCGATCTTTTTGAGCTGTTCTTTCACACGACGGCGCACCTCCAGTGCATATTCCAGACATTTGCGAACCGTCTCTTTAGAGTAGCTAGCGTCGGGGCAGATGAGCTTGAGGAGGCCGGACACCGTGTGCCGCACCGCGATCGTATCGCGCTGGTTGAGGTTGTTCCCTAGCTTGAAATACTTATCGATTGCGTCGGCAAAGCTGCGCTTGCGCATTTCGCGCGCCCATTCGGCGAGGTAGTCAACGATCAGCCCGTACTGGTCGGTGAAGAACTCGGGCCGCATCTTCGGGATCTCCCAGCCGGGCACGTAAGCGTGGAAGCGATCGAAAAAAGCTGAGTCGATCATGACATCCGGAAACGGAGCAAACAGGTGGCTGGTCTTCACAAGCGATTCGACCGATTGCCCCTGCGGGAGGTTACCCACGAAGACCATTGCCGCGCTCGCATTGATGGACTCGCGGCCGCGGCTGAAGGAACCCGAAGCCATGTAGTCCTTCATGATCTGAACGCCGTCCTGGTCTTTGAAGTTGATGCCGGCCACTTCGTCGAAGGCAACTACGTCCCATAGGCCGACGAGGCCGACCTTGCGGGCGCTCATGTTATAGAAGAGGTTGGCCACAGTGGTCTGGCCGCCCGAGACCAGAATGGAGTTTGGGCTAATCTCCTTATAAATGTGGCTCTTGCCCGTACCGCGCGGGCCCAGCTCGCAGAGGTTGTAGTTGTTCTCTACGAGCGGGATCATCCGCGCCAGCAAGTGCCATTTCACACGCTCTTTGAAGCAAGTGGGCTCCATGCCGGTCGAGCGCAACAGCGCATTGATCCACTGCTCCTCAGTGAAGCCCTTTCTTCCCGCGAAGAGCTGCTCCATGTCAAGGTTAGGCATCTGGATGGGTTTCAGATCGGAAACTACAAACGGTGACGTACGCTGGTTTTCTTCGAAGCGGTATTGAAGCGTCACGATGCACCAGATGCCGCCGACCAGCAGCTTCTCGAACTGGCGCACGTAGGAGTCAGACACCTCCGCGTTCTTGATGCCCAGGTTGGACAACAGCGCCTCGTAGGCGTCGCGGGTTTCGTTCAGCTTGACGGTAATCTTGTCGATCACCTTGAATGAACCTTGCTCACGGATCTTGCTCTTCACCTTTTCGGCCTCGTCGGGCCGCACGTAGTTCTCCGACAAGATACCCTTGACGGTTTCCAATCCGACGCGAATCGTCTCCGCGTCGTCAGATGCGCAGTACATGCCCAAGAGGTACTCAAGGACGTAGACCGGGACGTTGGCGCCCTCCTTGATCAGCTTCGTCAAATCCTTGCGCACTACGCGGCCGGCAAAGCGCTCGTTGAGCAGATCGTCCAGCCCAGTGTCGATTGTGGCGGCTTGTGCCGGTGCAGTCTCATCAGTCATGGCGGTCCCTAGAAGTCGTTACTGAATGCGAGATCAATGCGCAACCTCGCTCGCCAGGCCTCGGCCTTGGTCTTCGCGTCGCGGGCGACCAAAAAATAGTCCTTACTGCGGTCGTAGGTGCCACCAGCTAGCGTGAGCATCAGCGACCGCTTTCGCTCGTCGAGCATCGGCGATGCGCTATCGAACGTTACCGCCAGCTCGTCGCTAATCGGCTTGTCGCCGTCGCGGATCGTGAATAGCAGAGTCACGGGTAGCACGCGCTCTGACACCGCTTCAGTCTGGATGAACTCGAAGCGCTGTTTGTTCGTCACCACCTTGTTGCTCGACCCCAGTAGGCTCACCTCGACCACCTTGGTCTTCGCCTTCTCGGATTCGCTTTCCTTGACGACAATCACGGGCACCACGATTTCTTGTGGCATTGCGCTGCCATGCACGAAGCGGGCGCCGCCGACGAAGTGGAACCGCCCTGCACCCTTTGGTATTAGAAAATCGATGCTGCCCGTGCCGGCATCGGTACCTGCCGTGGTCGCCGTGTTGCCAGTCCACGCGTTCTGCATGGGCCACATCCCGCGGCCGAGGATGTAGCGCTTCTTGGATTTCAACACTCCTGGCATGCCTTCTTCCACACTGTGGCGGTCGGCTTCGTCGAGCGCCGACTCTTGGTACATAAAACCATGGTCGGCGGTAACGAAGATCGTCGAACCGTTTAGGGTGTTTACTATGAAGCCGACCAACTCTGAAAGCTCTTTGATAGCCTGGGCGGTCGCCTCGAACGTCTTGGTCTCGGATCCCCGTTTGTCGCCGATCATGTCGATCAGGTCGTGATAGATGTAGACCACCCTGTGCGGCTTGACGAACTCGCGGCCCTTCTCCTTCCCCTTCTCCATCAGCGCGTCGCGGCCGATGGCAACACCATCGTGCGCGGCCAGGATCGCCGACCGCTGCTCCAAAGTCGATGAGGGTTGCCCGTCCACTGTTAGGTCAAGTCCCGCATTACCCTTGTAGGCCAGCTGCTGGTGCGGCAGCAGGCCGGCCATGCCCAGCGCGGTGTAGCTTGGCAGCACGCCCAACATGGCGTCGAGTCGCGCTTTGACACGGCTTCGCGTATTGAGTTCGCCGACCAGTTCGGCGGCGGCCTCGTAGCGAAACGCATCGGAAATGACAACGAATACGCGCTTGGCGCCACCATCCAAGGCCGCGGCAACATGCCGGGTATAGAAATCCTGTTGGTTGGTGACGCCGCCCAACTTCCAAGTCGATAGCAAGCCAGTGGCGCCTTCCAAGACGGCGCCCCAAGCGGACGCGAGCTGGCCAATGAACCAACCCGAATAGGCGTCTTCCATGCGGTCCCGCAGCTCGTGCAGCAGCGACCAACCCATGGGCTCGACCGCTTCAGTGGCCCGCATGAACCAGCGGTAGAGCTGGTCAAAGTGGTGAAGCTCTGACCGATATGCCTCGAACGCCGCGCTGGCATTGGGAAAGCTGAACCCCTGCCCATGCTTGACCTGCAGCTCGAAGAACCCGGCAGAAGCCTCCAGCGCGTCGTAGCTGGCTGTCAAGGCGCGGGTGGAGTCGTTGGCGCCGGCTAGCAAAGGGTTAGCCCAGTGCCCGTCCCTGCGGCGGGCGATGATCTCGCGCGCCGAGTCCATATTAGCGCCACCCCCCGCGATGATGCGAGTCTTGAGGTCTCCGATCACCCGCTTCTCGATTGCCTCGAAGGTCATCGCATCGACAAGCCCTTCGGCCTGCATCGGGTCCAGGATGCTCGACACCTTTAGTTCCTCACCCACCTGGCTCGAAAGAACGTCATAGCTGGAGTAGTTGGCCATGTCAGTACGCCAGCGGCTGGCAAAGACGGAGGCGTGGGCGGCTTTGGCTCGCGCATCGATCACGAAGGGGCCAAGCGATGCAGGTGTGCTTCGGATCCCATTGCAGAAGTCCGTAGCGAAAATGCGGTAGAGCAATGCGCGCAGTGTCGGAGGGTCACCTCCTGTTTCCCTATAACCGAACTCACGGTCAACTAAGGCCCAGAATGCGCCCTCGAGGCCATACATGGACATCTCATCGAGCGCCTTGGTGCGCGCACCCATGTCGCCACCCTCGGCCGCCAATGCACCGAACACTTTAAGGAAAATAGCGGATGGGTCGGCTGTCTCCGCCCGAGCGACCGCCGCGAGCATCTTGCGGTCCAAATCCTCGGCCGTGTCTGTTGGCTGAACCCAGCGCTTTAAGCGCTCGAGGCGGTCGCGTGCACGAAGAAACTTGGCCCTCTCCTTGAGGTGGTCACGAAGCGCGCGGGTGGTCAGCCCCAGCTCTTCGATTTGCATCGAGGCCGTGTCGGCGCTGAAGGGCCTGCCGCGCAAGCGGGCGTCGAGCAGCCAGTCATGAATAGGCTGGGGCTCATCGAATGGCGCATAGATCAGCCAGCGAACTCCGGGCTTGCGTTCGATCCAAATCTTGGCTTGCAATGTAGGCGTACGGTCGAGTCGAAGTATCTCGACGCCGGCGATGTCGATGCCGTCAACCTGCGTAGCGAACTCTCCATCGGCGTCGTTCCAGAAAACCAACGAGTAGCCTTCTTGAAACAGGCGTGTGAGCGCCCCAAGGAAGGTCGGTGAATTAGTCATCGCTGCCGCCGGTGACTGCTTTCGATTCGGCGAGTAGCTCGCCGAATTTGCCGTAGTTAATCTTAACCCCGTCGTCCAGATCCAACACGATCCTCATGTCAGCGTAATGACGGAGCTTCTCATCATAGGCCAGCAACTCGATCTGCTTCTTGCGCAGCAACTCGATGTGCTTCTGAATCTTGGTCCGAGCGGCGGCGGATGAAGCGGTGCCAGCGTCCCTCTCCAGAATTTCCAATCGAGCGACTACCTTGGCGACCAGCGGAACAACGTATTCCGCACGCAGCCGACCGAGCGTACCCTCATGATATCGGTGCAGATAGACCAGGGCTTGGAAGGCCCCTTGCTTGCCGCTGGAGAACAGCCAATAGATGGGTCGCTTCTTATAAGTCTGCAAGTGGTCCTTAAAGAATCTTTCAGACAAATAGCGGCGCAAAGTTTCGTCAGGTGTCTCACTTCCCCTGGGAACAAGACTGTCGGCAAGCCAACGTAAGTTTGCATCCAGAGCCTCGCCCCCCCAGACGGCACGCAGGAACTCCGGCACCCGGCCAGCAGCGTCGTCCTCGAACCAGCGTTGGTCAGTGAGTGGCACTATCCCGTCGGCATCGGCAGGGAAACGAACATATCGGCCTGCATCGAATCCAACGCTGCCGGCGTGCGCGTAGATCAAACCGGGCTCGTCTAGGCTATAGCGACCCATCATGCAACCTATGGCGTAGGAAATCAGGCGCTGGCAGTCCCTCTCGCGATCGGCCAAGGTTAGCGTTATGCGCTCGATGGGAACGCCAGGTTGCAATTCCCGGCCAAGCCCGTAGAGATTGATAAAATACGCGTTGTTTTGCTCCTCCAGGGCCTTCAATCTGTTTGCTGAATCGACACTGCGTTGCTGAAAGAGTCTCCAAGACTCCGCAATTAGGGTATCGGTTCGATTTGAGATTAATAATGGGCCATCAAAATTCCATGCCACTTCGTGAGCGTTCCAGTCCGACCGAGCGATAGCAACAGCCTCACGAGACAGTTCCCTGATGGCGGCAGCATCGCGGGTGACACGAGCACAATCAAAAGGCAAATTGCCCACGCTATTAGAAACAAAGTGCATGGTCGGGTTCATCATACCAATTAGATATTCGCATGTGTTGGAGCAAAGAAAAGCGAGAAACAATTCCAGGTCCACATCAAACAGAGAAGGCGCCTCAACGTTGAATATGAATCCTCTTTCCAATACTCGCGCACTAAAATACGAGCTTGTTGTGTGGGACCATGTAATACCCTCTCTAAAATATTTTTCGACATTCTTTATTATTCGCGTCGGCGAGCCATAGAGCTTCGTGGCGAAGGCAAACAACTCTTGCCCATCATCTTCCCAATTCACTACAAACTCATCGTTACCGTACCATTTTCTATAGGGCCCTCCCTTTTTATGAGGGAACCACTTCATTCCCGATGCCTTCGCGTCCTCGCGGTTACCATAGTTAACCCCGAATTTTTTCACGTCGATTTCAAACCATAGACGGAGAAACCGATTGTTATCGCTCGTCTGCAAACCAGATCCAGTCACACCATAGGCGGACACTCGACTCATGTCGTCGTACGCCTGAAATACCGCCTCGGTTGCCGCAGGCAAGATAGGCGAGCCGGGAAGCCTCCTTAAGGCAGTCGGCTGAATCGAGTGACCCCTTTTAATTGCGCAGGCAAAATCTAATGGAACACCTTCACTCGTCAAATCAAAATATCTTACAACTCCAATAGGACTCTTAATTGCGAGTAGCGAATAGTTTAGGAATGTAAAGATCGAAATCCCAAAATTGATTCCCATCGCAGTTGGGCTCTTGCCTTCGTATGGCAGATGAATGAGCGATATTAGGGCATGTTTGGCGAGAAGCTCTGATCGCAGCAACTCGTAGGATGGTAAAAACATCCAGCTTTGCATTGTGACCATACTGTTGAAGCCACTCGATTTACAAGCGTTGAAGCCTCGTTCAATAAACATTGCAAATAGATCAGACTTGCTGGCTGCAAAGAAATTGATTGCGTATTTCTTTAGGGCAGGCTCCATTCCCTTGGCGCCCATATATGGGGGGTTCGCCACCACCGCATCAAATCGCGCTCCAAGAACTCGGGCCTGTAGCAATAGTGGGCATAAATCCCTAACCGCCTGCCGCGCGTATAGATCTCCCTCCCGGAAGCCTTGCTCGAGCACCTCCATCATCGCCGCGAGATGCGAGTTGAGATCTGTCGGCATTTCAATCAGCGAGCCAAGAGTCTTGGCGCATTCGAATACGTCGAGCAACGACTTGAGCGGCGCTCGATTCATTCCGAAAGGCGCCAGGTGGGTGAACAGTTCGTCCGCGTCCAAACCCTTGCTTTCCTGCAAGCTCAGCACATTGATTTTAGGTGTATCACTAAGCAGACGGCGGTCGTCGGCGCGCGCTTTCATCAGCAAGGCGAAGGCGGCAAGCTGGGCGGCACGATCATCGATGTCCAGACCGTAGAGGTTCTTCTCCAGGATCAACCGCGGAATGGCGCGGGGTTGGTAGCCGCGTTCCAGGTAAATCACCTTAAGCACGTCGTAGGCCACAACTAATATGTGTCCACTGCCACAAGCGGGATCCAGTACGGTTATCGTCTCTGGGTTCAGCGCCTCGCCGTCCTCGTGAATTCGGCTTTGGATAAGCCGATCGACCTGAACCTGTACTGCCGACGTCTGCTCCGTCGGCTGGATGTAAAACGGCCACTGGGTGGCGAGTGAGCTGCCCGGGTTAGCCATTAACCATAGGCGGCCGACACTATTCTGCACGAGATACTGCACGATCCAGTTGGGAGTGAACAGCTGCGTCGCGGCAGGGATGTCCTCGCTCCTCACCACTTTGCCGATTACTTGGTCCTTCTTCTCGCTGATGTAAAACTGGTAAAGCCAGCCGATTACTTCGATTTGCTGCCAGTCCTCCTCGGGCACAGCTGCTACCAGCTTGGCCACAATGGAATCCGTGCGCAGCAGGTACTCGGGCAACAGCAGCTCGGTCTTGTCATCAATATGCTCAAAAAGAAACGGCATCGATCGTGAAAGCTCATTGCACTGGGCGACCAGCAGCAGCTTGTAGAGCTCATTATCTTGGTCGCCGGCCAGCTGCATCTCTCTTGCCCGGGCAGCATTCAACCCCGGCAGCGATAGCTCGCTCGCGTGGCGAATGATCTCGGGCATTCCCCCATCGCGGCTGGACAGCACCCGCCATCCATGGTCCAGGTATTCGTGAATCTCCATGAATCGAAGTGCAGCAATGCGGTTGAACCAGGTATATGCCACCTCTTCCATGGTCTGCTCAAAACCTCGGCGCTGGATGCGCGCGATCAACTCATCACGCTGCGCGGACACCTTTGCCGGCCATTCTCGCCCGTCGATGATGACTATATCGCCGCGCGCGTCCGCAGGCGACGCGCCATTGGCGGATATGCCGAGAATGTTGGCCCGGGCCGTGACGGCGGCGATGAAGTCTAGTCGCGCTTTTGGAGCGTAAGACTTGAGATTGGCTTTATTCATACATCGTCATTTATGCATAGTCGAACGACGTAACATTTGTTCTGGTTATTGGATACGGGCGCGGTGGCCGGAAGCGATGACGCCAAGCAGCTCGGCTTTTAGCTTCTTCACATAGTCTTCGACCTCAAGCTCCGTTTCCAGGTAGGACTTGCTATTGAGATCGGCCGGCCGCACTACCCGGATTGGTTTCGCCGCTGTTTCAGTCGGCGAAAGTGGCGTCACAGGGGCCGAACCGTCGCTTCCCGCAGTTAGCGGTGGCTTGACCGTCGCTTTCGCCTTGGTCGCGGCCGCGATCCTGTCCATCGCCTCATCGAGCAACTCTCCGCCCCTGCCCTGGAGAAAAAGGATTCGGGGAATGCTCACCAGCCCCGCCAGCTGGGTCTTGAGATCCTGCATCGGTTTCAGGGCCGCATTGCGTAAGTCCGCTTCGGCGTGGGCAACATCGAGCGCCTGATTGGCTTCCTTGATCTTCGCGTCGATGGACAGCAACGCTTTTCCGCGTCGCTCGCTAGCCAGCGCCTCATTGACCTTCTCAACTGCGAAGAGCAACGCGTCAATACGATTGACTTGGCTGTACGGGGACGGGTTGGATCGAATACCTTCCAGCTCGCTCAATGCCGTAGCAGAGCCAGCCTCTTTGGCCAAAGCCTCTTGGTTGTCGGCAAAGCTAGCAAGGCCATCGAGCATGCGGGCCCACACGGGTGCCTGGGTCTTATAGAAGCTCAAAACGTCGTGCGTGTCTTCAGCCAGGTCCAGCCAATCGTCGCGGGCGGCAAGCATCGCGTCAAGAAATTCGTAAGGGTCGCGGATGGCCAACTGTCGTTCGATCGCGGCCAACGCCTTTGCGATTTCGGCAGCGCCGGGATAATGCTTCTGTTCGGCTTTGACCTTCGCCCGATCAAGTTCGACCTTACGCTCACCGAGGTTGCCGCGGTAAGCGGCGACCAACCCATCTTCGTCGTCAGGCGGCAGCAGCGCGAAAATCTCGCGATGCAGATCGCGGGCTTTCGCGCGCGTCGTGGAATCAGCCGTCTTGCGTTTCAGGATGGAGACCTGCTTGAAGCGGACCGCCTTGGTCAGCGGGTCGGCTGCTGTCTTGGGGTCGAGATCTGATCCTTCCATTACCAACTTGATTTCGCCGGCCATGAACAGGCGCGCAATTAGCAAGACGGTTTCCAGTTCCGGGCGCCATCCCCACGGAGCTCCGGAAAAACGGTCTACCACGTCTGACAGTAATACGCGGCTTTTGCTCGCTACGAACGTCAGGTGCTGGCGCATCTCGTCGATGGCCAACGCGTTACCTTCCTCGCCACCGAGAGCCATGCTGTGTTGACTATTCGTGTCCGCTGCGAGTACAGCGCGGATCTCGGCAGCGGGGTCGGCCTGGCGAACCTTAATATAGCCAAGCTTGCTGTAAGTATTGGAGACGAGGTAGTTCAGCAACTCGTCTAGCAACACCAGTGGTCCTATTGGCTTGAGAGTGAGCTTCTGGCCCAAGGCGTAGAAATCACCGCCGCTCATAAGATCGGAAAGTCGGCTAATAATGCGCCCGCGACGCTCACGGTTTTCGTCCTTGCGATCGTACAGGATGCGCTTAAGCGACGGGGTGGCCGTGTCTGCCTTGGGCCCAATATACTTTTCGATCTGCAAGTACGTTCGCAGCTCCACGTCTATGCGTGAATCATTAGCCATGCGCATGATTGCCCGACCAGCACTCTCAACGCTGCGGCCGATGCACTTTGCCTCGGACATCAGCTCGTAGTCTGAACCGACGGGCGACAGCACCTCAAACGTGAGCTGCTGGTTGGCCTGCCTCCACGGGGCTCCGTCCAGCAAACGGTTGAATTCGTAGTCGCTCTTGGTGTCGCGGTGACGCACCTTGGTCTGACCGCGTAGCACTTCGTCGAAGATCAATTCGGATACAAGGCGCGAGATTTCCGCCGAAGATACATCGACCGACTTGATCTCTTGCGAGACATCGCGTTCTTCATTGGTCAGGAAAAACCAAAGATCGCCGTTACGGCCGACCAGGTTTTGGCGCTCGAGGCGTGCCAGGCTCTCTTGGATCTGGCGCTTCAGCGCCAACTTGTCGGCATCGACGCGGTCAA
The DNA here is from genome assembly GCF_035532915.1 of Edaphobacter sp. Lineage (GTDB taxonomy): Bacteria > Acidobacteriota > Terriglobia > Terriglobales > Acidobacteriaceae > Edaphobacter. The sequence goes on along the minus strand of NZ_DATKQC010000220.1, from coordinate 1,322 downwards.
CGCACAGGGTAGCGAGGTTATCCACCGTTGCTTTGATCGCGTCCGCATAGCGGATAAGGAACAGCGCACGCAGCAGCTTGATGTCCCAGTGGTCCAATGCTGGGTTCTCGCCCGCTTGATCGATGGCCCGTTTGACAGATGAGTCGAGGAAGCTCTCGATGGACGGATAGAAGTCGTACAGAGGCACAAACGCATCAATACCCCTATCGCCATTGCTGACGGCTGCGGTCTGAAAGGCGTCGAGCATTGAGCGCTCGCCGCGCGCCAGGTGGCGTCCGGTGGCCCCGACCTTGCGGATCGACTCGAAGACCTTTTGCAGCAATTGGAACTGGTACGGAGCGAACGGATAGTGCGCCGCGTAGTCTTCGGCGTCCTTGAATCGCCGGAACGCGATGGCGTGGTCACCGAACGAAAGCTGGTTGTTGATGATGTCGCCTTTGGTCTTCCAGACGGCTATGAGTTCCGCCTTCGCGGCGGGCGTCTTTTCGAGTAGGCGCTGCGCGATCACTTCGTCAGTGTTGGAACTGGACAGCGACAGGCGGGTGTGAAAGCGGGCGGTGATCTTGGAAAAATCGTTGGTACGCGCTTGATTCGCCTCGCCAAGCGTGGCATCGATGTCTTCCTGGCTGGTGACAATGACCCAGGCCCGACCCTTGCACAGCGTGCCGAGTTCCTCGGTGATGGTCTGCAAGTTCAACATCAACTGGGCGTTCTTGCCGATAAACTGGCCCACTTCATCGATCAGGAAGACGATCCGATGACCGGGACCCTCTGAATCGAGGTAGGTACGAACGAGCTCCGCGAAGCCTTCGATGTTGATTCGGTAGGCCTCGCGAGCCTCGTCGAACCACTTGCCCGCTGACTCCACCGACATCTTCAGCGCCTTGCTCAGACCGACGATCACGTCATCGCGCAGAAAATCTACGGCGTCACGCTCGGCTTCCCAGTCTTTGCCATTGGAAGCCTTGAACGCGTCCTTGAAGACATCGTAGCTGCCTTTTGCGATGAGATGGCGCTCCATGTTGGCCACGTGTGGTGCATCGCCCGAAAGGCCTTGCATTTCGTTGAACACTCGCAGGAAGACTTGCAGGATCGCGTCGCGGTCGCTCTTGGCATCCGCCTTTGAGTCTATGTTAAAAAGAATCACGTCGGTCTTGGCCGCCACGGCACGGCGCACGTCGCCGAGAAGCATGGGGTCCTTGATCTTGGACTCAAAGAACTGAACGGCACGCCTGCGTTCACCATCACCCGGGTGCTTGGCCTCTAGGTTGGACAGTAGATACGAGAGGATCTTGATGAAGTGTGACTTGCCCGAACCGAAG
>NZ_DATKQC010000219.1:0-10946 GCF_035532915.1 Edaphobacter sp. | reverse complement strand
GAGCTGAGCAAACGCCATTCTCGAAGGCTGCTGCTGAAGACCTACCGAATCACAAACAACTGGCAGGATGCGGAAGACGTTCTTCAGGACTCATTCATGAAGGCGTTCACTCACCTTCACACTTTCGAATCCAGATCGAGCTTCTCGACTTGGCTTACGCGAATCGCGATCAATTCTGCGCTGATGTTGCTAAGAAAAAGGCGGAACTCCCACACGCTTCCAATCGATGACTTAATCCCAACCGATGGACTGAGCGATGCGTGTGAATTTCGAGATCATCGCGACAACCCCGAGCAGTCCTACGCCCGGCGACAGACCGAGGAAAGACTCACAAAAGCGATTCGCCGGATGCGACCAAGACATCGTGAAGTTGTTGAATTGCGCCGGGGCTGCGATCTCTCGCTGAACGAGATTGCACAATCCCTCTGCATTTCAGTTCCCGCGGTCAAGTCAAGGCTACTGCGGGCAAGAAACGAGCTTCGACGGCATGTGCAGTGAGTGTTTGAGCGGATCAGAGTCCGCATATCTTCCTTGCTGATTGGCGATCGGTCGGACATCACAGAGGCTACAAGCCCGAATTCTCGAGTCCCGGCTCGGTTCACTGCCTCCTGAGCGATCAACCGCACCGACCAACGCGCCCGGCCTGCCGGCGGCGGCCTGCAGACCAGGGCGATAATGCGCTGCCCGTGCTCGGCGTCCAGCAGCGGCTTCTGGCCTGGGCGAGGCGCATCGTAGAGTGCCGCTTGCAACCCGCCCTCTCGATAGCGCTTGCCAATCTCCCAGGCTGCCTTGGCGGAAATGCCCACTCCGGCTCCGGCCTCTACCGTTGTTCGGCCTTCGTCGATCTGCCGCAGCACCAAAGCCCGAATCACCGCCCGGACCGGCTGCACCCCGCCGCTCAACAACTCCTCGACCTGTTTCCGTTCCTGCCGCGAAAGCTGGATCTGTAACCTCTTACGCTTGTCCATGCCTCCGCTATAACGCTCGCTACCGTCCAGAAAAAGTGCCAACCTTGATTACGAATCTACGAAGGCACGGTTCTAGGTCAGTTGCGGCGTCCCATGCGGTAATCGAGATAAAGGACGTGCGCGTTGATCTGGTCACCCGCGTAGTAACGGGGAATCCGAATGCGGACTCACCTTTCGTCTTGGGGAGTTAAAATCGTCTTCGAAACGTAGTCCGACATGAACTTCTCGAAATCCACATCATTGATGTCCCTCCTGAGATTGAAGTACTGTCGCAGGCGGCTGATTCCTCAGCAGGTTTCCTGTGGCGAATTCAAGCTTGACTGCCTCCAGGAATAAATCCGATCGTGCGGAGACACTTGCTAGTCGAGCCTGGGCCAGTTGCTTCTCCGCAGTAACAACATCGACCAGATTCTTAACGCCGTATTTGTATGCATCGAGGGATGCCGAGTAAGAAGCGTTCGCAGACTCGAGAAGCGCCACTGCTGCATCGTGTTTTCGCAGCGCCGTCCGAAAGCCTATATAGGCGGTCCAGACCTCGCGCGTCGTCTGATCCTGTTCCGCGGTAAGTTTATCCGCGGCCTCGCGGCGTTGTGATTCGGCGATCAACAGTTCGTTCTTGCGGGCACCTCCGTCAAAGATGCGCCAATGAATGCCGGCTGCGACGGACCACGTAGGCTCGCTCGCAGGGCCGAACTGACCGTAATCCGCCGTGGGCCACAGAGAGGTCTGAGCGGCCGATCCAGAGAGAACAATCTGCGGTTTGTACTCTGCCTTCGCTGCACGAACACGGGCCTCGGCGGAGCGGATTCGTTGAGTTTGTTCCATGAGATCAGGACGATTCTGCATCGCGCGATCAATCAGCGCGTCGATGGACATTGCAAGTTTCTCCGGCAATGGCGCGCTCCTCTGGCTGTCAATGACTATATTGGGAGACGGATCGGCTCCAACCGCTTCAGTCAGCGTGACGCGCGCAATTTGTTCATCCCCATCCGCGGATTTCTCGTCGAACACAGCCTGCGCCGTTTCGGCCCGAGCATTGAGAACATCAGGAAGAGTTGCAAGCCCGTTGTTCAATCTGTTTTCAGCCGCATCCTGCGTGGTTTGTGCAGTTCGCAACGTGTCTTGCGCGGCCTGCAATCTCTCCTGTGCGGTCACGAGCTGGTAATAGGCCATGGCGACGCGGAATGCCAGCGCTTGATCCACTTGAATGACGTCTGCACCTGCGGCGAGCTTCTCCGCTTTCGCGGAGTCTATCCTCGCCCCGCGCTTACCAAAGTCGAAGATGAGGTATTGGAGCGTGACTTCAGGTTGGACGACTGGTACCTCGACCGTGGTGTAACCGCGAGGCGCGAGAGGTTTCGGGAATGGATCGATCGATCTCTGGTCGCCGAAAACAGCTAAACCGTCCAGCTTGGGATAATAAGCGCTCCTTGCTAAACCAAGTTCACTTGCTTTCTGCTTTGCGCGCTCCCAGACTGTGCGCGCGTTGGGATTATGGTCTTCTGCAATATCGATCAGCTCAGCCAGGGTGTAGGGATGAGCTGGATCGAGGATCGCTGATCCCTCGCGTGGAGTTTCGCGAGCGGCGCAATCGGCGGCGACTGCGGGCGAAGATACGTTACCGGCACACTGCCCCGGAGCTGGCGCCGCAGAGAAGGCGAGAAGTAGGCACAAAAGCAGAACTCTAAATGATGCCTTGCTTTTCGACAATCGAAACTTCTTCCGGTTCATTCCCGGCAGCACTCGGACAATCTCCGGCCACGTCCTTGTCTTATGGTGATTGATATTCACAGGAATCCCTCGGCTCGGATGGGTTCTGAGGGGGCACAATCGACATCACACTTGTGCTTTGCATGGCGGCCCGGCGTCGGACGGCGCAGCATGACCAGAGATGAGACCATCTGCTGACAGATATCAAGGATCGCCTGCGAGTTCGAGGTGCTGTGGCCCTCGTAGGCTTCCTGCAATCGCTGGATGGGATCATTCAAAACGCGCGGCGCTGCGGCGTCCTCTTCGTGCGTTATCCATGCGGCAGTGTGCATGAGTTCGCCGCTGAATTCGGTTAAAAAATGGTCCAGGGCCTGAACCTGAACTGAGGTCAATTCGGAGGCGTTCTCCCATCGTCCGCGGTGTGAGAGAAGACTGAGTTCTAGCACAAAGATGGAACGCAAGTCCGGCTGAGCCCTCTGTGCCCACTCCCACTTGGCAACGTCTTGTTCGCGTCGATGGTGAAACTGAAACTCGAACTGCACAGCGTCCATCTGCGATGCCAGACTGGTAAAGTTGTCATTGATCTGACTGCGGAGACGGCCGAGTTGCAAAGCGGTAATTGCTCCGGAGCTCACCACCGGAGAGACTGCGAGCTGCGCCAGCATCCTAATGTTCCGCACCAGCAGTTTCTGCAACTGCTCCGCATCGCTCTTTGGCCCGAACCGGTCGAAGATAAAGCCCATGGCGAGAAGACCCAACCACACGCCAACGACCTTATCTCGCGCGATCGTAAGATCCGTCTGGATCCGGGCACTTGTCAGGTTGACGAAGTAAAAGGCAAGCATGATCTGCAAGCCAAGATAGGATAGCCGCGGACTTGAGGTGGCAATCCACGCGGCGATTGCGGTTCCAGCGGCAAAGAAGAGAGCAAATCCGAAGACGCTGTCGATGCCGGGTAGGATCAGAATCTGCGCCGAAACCCCCATGACCAGTCCCCCGACAACGTATCCGACAATGCGGAGAGACTGCTTCTGGAGTGAAGTTCCAACGGTGCTAAGCGCAGTGACGACGCAAGTAATGATGCAGGTGCTGATGCCGGGCCATGCGATCGCATTGTAGATGACGTAACAGACGGTTGCCGCCAGGCATCCGGCAGAGGCGAAGCGTTGATACTCCCGGTTCTCGAATGCATCAGGCAGGAACAGAGCGCGCCACCCGTCCCGTGCGGGCACGCTCTGAGAGCTGTCGACGATCTCATCGCGGTGAAAGACTTCGGTGATGAGCGCGACGGTTCGTTCCATTTCCTGAAGCCCGGGACATCCGGAGGACGGCTGCCCTATGAGCACAGCAGGAGATGCAAAATTGACCCTGGACTCGCGGAGCTCGGTTCGGATTGTTCGGAGCCTCTCAGCAAGTGTGCGTAGACGGGGCGCATCGTCTTCGCCGGGGTGGGGGTGATTGCGCGCGAGATTCGTGGCAAGGCCGATGAGCCGGCCCGCTAGCGAAATCAGGGCGCTGCGCTGCGCCCGCTTAGTGGGTTGCACGCCTTGCCGCTGCAACGCCGTTCTGAGCCGGCCAGTACCGGTCATGTCGTATTGAAGAATTCTGTTGTGGAGCGACTTTGGTAGAGCGCGGAGAGCGGCAAAGCACTCCGCTGCCTGTTGCACTGCGAGCAACAGATCGTCGACAGATGTGATGAGCGGATCGGAACGATCGAAAATGCGGTAGACCGCTTCGGTTGCTACTGTGACGCCGGTGCCGGTGGCGATTACCAGGAGTGGCCAGAGAGTGCTTTCCACCTGGATTTCGCTCGGCAAAGAGCTGTCCCACACCGCCAGAGTGTTGGCAAGCAGGAAGGCGAAACCCAGGGCGGCGCCATAGTTGGTGGCTGTGCGCATCACGAAAAACACCACATATAGGCTTGCGATGACCCAGAAGAAGTGAGTCACGGGGTAACCCCGGAACAGCATCATACCCAACAGGGTGTAAAGGCACCCGACGACAGATCCAAGGGTGGCCAGTCGCACGCCGCGCCACGTAGCGGCGAGATTTTCGCGAGCAAGGAGAATTGTGTAGTAACCACCCAGAGCCGCGTTAGGAAAGCGGAAGATCTCTACGATGAGCATGACCAGCGTCGCCGCGACTGTCATCCGAATGACCGCGTTGATGCGCTCCGGATACGGAGCAAGTTCCCACCGGATAAATTCCCGAAGCCAAAGCCAAGAGGCGCCTCGACTGGCTGGCTGGTGACGGAGTTGAGTGGCGTGGGTCGCCATATCAAGGCCTCCCCTTGAATCCGCGGATTACTACTACTGCAGATTCCCCCAGACGAACGGCCTCCGGCGGTGACTGAATCCGGATGCGGACGGGGTACCGGCTGGCGAGATGTACCCAGCTCAGCGTGCGTTGTACGTCGGGGAGGCCGGACGTCACTCGGCCCACGACTGATGGATCGGGCGTAACACCGTACCCGATGCTCTCGACGAAGCCCGTAATTCGCAATCCGGGATCAGACATAACGTAGACGTCCACAGTCATACCCGGCTGGATATGCTTCAACTGCGTCTCGCGGAAGTTCGCAAGCACCCACCAGACGCGAGTGTCGATTAGCGTGAAGACCTGCTGTCCGACATGAGCATAAGCACCCTCGGAAATCACAAGGTTTGTTACGCGTGCATCGAAGGGAGCGTAGACGCGGCACTGGTTGTAGTTGTATTTGGCGTTGGAGACTGCGGCGGCCCGTCCCTGCCGCTGGCTCACAAGGGGATCGAGGGTGAGTACGCTTGATTGCGATTGGTGAAGCTGTGCCGTACTCTGCTCTGCCGAGGCCTGGGCCTCTGCCAGAGCCGCCAGCACGGATTTGAGGTGGGCCCGGTTTAGAGCCAATTGTGACTCGGCTTCGTGCACGAACTGCGCGCTGGCTCTCTCTGCCGTACGTGCCTGGTCCACCTGGTCGACGGTAACGAATTGCTTGGCTAGCAGAGGTTCAAGGCGGTGCAGGTTATTTTCGGCGTATACCCACTCGGCCTTGGCTCGATCCAGCGCCGCCTCAGAATGGGCTACATCCGCCTCAGCCTCACGGATCAAGGCTTGCGCTTGATCGATGTTTGCAGTGGCGCGGCGGGTTGCCGCCCCGGAGGCGGTGACGGCGTGCACTTCTGCCTGAATACGTCTCTGTTCGTCGACAATCTGGCCTTCGAGGGCGGCCTGGTCCGACACGGCGTGGCCAAGGGCGTACTGATAGGGGCGATCATCGATTTCGAAAAGCAGATCGCCCTGTTTGACAAGCTGATTGTCAGCGACATTCAGGTGCAGTATGGGCCCTTCGACCACTGGGGCGATTCCGATGTAATTGGAAAATATTTCTGCGTCATCAGTCTGGGGATGTCGAATTGTGACCGACCATACGGCAGTCAAGCCTACTATTGCCAGCAGAACCGTGGTCGCGGTGAAAGTGCGACCGTACCAGCGAAGTTTCACAACGTGCTTGTCTTCCTCGTTTTGGACAGTGTCTTGCGTCGGCATCGCATTTACCTAGCTGTAGAACAGATACCACAACGTGCACGAGAAGAAGATCGCCATGCAGAGATACGAAAGTACGGGCGCGGCGAGGTGTTCGGCGATAACAGTGCGAGCGATCAGGGAGCGTGCCACCGCCGTCAGTAGCAGACCACCGACAGAGCAGAAGATCCACACTGGGAAGAAAGAACCAAAGATGGAGTATTCGGGCGCGTGAGAGCAACCAGTCAGCATCAACGACATCGTAAGAGACAAACCAGCGAGGCGGCGAGGTGAGGTCGTTCGGCGCCGATCGCGCTTCGTCGAGTCGCTGCGCTGCTTTACCATCATGCTCACCTCAACCCGCTACGCATTGGATTTCTGCTGAGCGCGTTCCACACACCCACTATTACGGCAGAAGGGATGGCGTGAATCTATTAGACGAAGGTATTGACCAATACTTTCGTATAAGAGATTTGCTTCTGCAGTTCTGGCTTAATCGCAGATGTGTACGGGAGGACCTCGCAATGGATATCGAACTCTTTCTCGTGAGGGCAACATCATGTCTATTTCTGGTAATTGGGCTGCCTGCCCCGATCGGGCTGATTGCACATGCTGTTACCGCGCTTCGTTTCAGTGTCGCGCCGATGGATCGATCTACCAACGGAGTAAACATTCTTCAGCGCGTTGCCATCGGACCGGAGGTCACCCATGAAGAGCGCTGACCGTCAACTCAATTCGCGAAGAAGGTTCCAGCAGGCGCAGGAATTGGCAGCCGGCGTAATCGGGATCGATAGCCATATCGACTCGCTGCAGCGCGTGCTGGTGATGGGCGAGGATTTGGGAAAACGATGGAATGTGGGCCACGTCGATCTTCCGCGACTGCGCGCCGGAGGGGTGCGCGCTCCGTTTTGTGCGTTGTGGGTACCAGTCTATTTTGAGGGCGCGGAAGCGATCCGGCGGACGCTGGATCTGCGAGATGCCATGCAATGGCTGCTCGAGAAACATAGCGACCAAATCGAGCTTGCAACAACTGCGGCAGATATTAGGCGAATTACGAAGGCGGACAAAACTGCGGCATTTCTAACCGTAGAAGGCGGCCACACGATCGCCGATGACCTTCGCGTGCTTCGGATGTACTACCATCTGGGCATAAGGTCGATGACGCTGACCCATTCTAAGAACAACAACTGGGCAGACTCGGCAACAGACACCCCTGAACACAACGGACTGACGGACTTTGGTCGAGAGGTCGTGCGCGAGATGAACCGTCTTGGGATGTTGGTCGATCTTTCGCACGTTTCTGACAAGACGTTCTATGATGCGATCGAGGTAACGACCAAGCCGGTAATTATTTCGCATTCGTCGATGCGTGCTCTCTCGAATGTCCCGCGGAATGTGACAGATGAAATGCTCTGGGCGCTCGCCAAGAACGGCGGCGTCATTGGGATCTGTTTCGGCGAGGGCTTTGTCAACCCGAGCGACGCGGAAGCATTGAGAGCTGACATCAAGAGGGAGACGGACGCGACGTCGTTCACCGGAAGAGCGCTCGATGATCACGCTGCGGAGGATGTGCGTAAGTTATTCGGAACAAGAGTGAAAGTCGCAGCGACGATCGATGACGTGGCAGATCACATCGATCACGCTGTAAGGATCGCGGGCATCGATCACGTCGGGATCGGCAGTGACTTCGACGGAGTCTCCGGGCCTCCGAATGGACTCGAGGATATCTCGAAAATGCCGGCCCTCGTCGATGTGCTCGTGAGGCGAGGATATGGGAAACGCGACCTGAAAAAGATCCTCGGGGGGAATTTCTTGCGCGTGATTCGCGAAGTGATCGGCAAGTAGAAGAATCATGCCTCTGCTATCGGGGACTCACAAGGCGGGAGGACGAGGGGCCTGCGAACTGAGTCTCAAGTGCCAACAACGGTAAAGCTGCTCTGCTTTGTAAAGCCCTGGCAGAATAAGGATGGACCAATGCCGAAGAATGTGGCTGAATTGCTCATCGATGTACTCGCAAATGCAGGAGTGAGGCGAATCTACGGATTGGCCGGCGACTCCCTCAACGGGATCACGGATGCGATTCGCGCCCGCGACGATTTCCAATGGATCCATGTAAGACACGAAGAAGCTGCAGCTTTTGCCGCTGGCGCTGAAGCGCATTTGACCGGAGATCTGGCGGTGTGCGCGGGGAGTTGCGGCCCCGGCAATCTCCATTTGATCAATGGCCTCTATGACTGCCATCGCAGTCGTGTTCCGGTTCTCGCGATCGCCGCGCAGATCCCGAGCACCGAGATCGGAAGCAACTATTTTCAGGAAACGAACCCGCAACACGTCTTTGCGCAGTGCAGTCACTACTGTGAGTTGGTCTCGCAGCCAGATCAAATGCCTCGTACCCTGGAGATCGCGATGCAAACAGCCATCTCTAAGCGCGGGGTTTCAGTCTTGGCGCTGCCAGGCGATGTTGCTCTGAAGGATGCGGCTGAGCTGGTTCCCCGTGTTCACTTTGCAGACTCGCAGGCGAAGATCTGTCCTTCAGAACAGGAACTCGAACTTCTTGCTTCGGTCCTGAACGGGGCAAAGAGAGTAACGATCCTCGGAGGCGCGGGGTGCGCTGGCGCGCACGCAGAGCTGATTGAACTTGCCGGCAAACTGAACGCCCCGATTGTGCACGCGATGCGTGGAAAAGAGTTCATCGAACACGACAACCCGTTTGATGTTGGTATGACCGGTCTGCTCGGGTTTTCTTCCGGGTACCACGCAATGATGAACTGTGAAGTACTGCTCATGATCGGGACCGATTTTCCGTATCAGCAGTTTTTTCCGAAGAACGCTACGATTGTTCAGATAGATGCTCGCGGTGAGCAGCTTGGCCGGCGGGCCAAGCTGGACTTTGGGTTCGTCGGGGATTCCAAGGCGACGCTTTGCGCATTGATGCCAAAGTTGCAGCAAAACGACGATGACGAACATTTGAAAGCTTCGCTTGCGCGTTATCGAAACGCACGTAAGGGTCTGGATGATCTGGCGGTAAACTCCTTGAAGAGTCCTATTCATCCTCAATATGTGACGCATTTGCTCGATCAGCTCGCAGCGCAAGATGCTGTCTTTACCTGTGACGTTGGCACTCCGACCATTTGGGCGGCACGCTATCTCACAATGAATGGCAAGCGGAGGATCATTGGCTCGTTCAATCACGGCTCCATGGCCAATGCTTTACCCCAGGCGATTGGCGCACAAGTCAGCCATCCTGGTCGCCAGGTCATATCTCTATCGGGTGACGGCGGTTTCGCAATGTTGATGGGGGATCTGCTCACGCTTCGTCAGCATCAATTGCCAGTCAAGGTTATTGTCTTTAAGAATGATTCATTGGCATTTGTCGAATTGGAGATGAAGGCCGCCGGCATCGTGGACTTCGGCACCGATCTAAAAAATCCCGATTTCGCAAAGATTGCTGACGGAGCAGGCATGCTCGGATTGAGCGCAAAGACGGCCGACGACATTTCGCCCATGCTTGAGCAAGCCCTGAGCTTTGATGGACCGGCTCTCGTTGAAATCCCCGTGTCCCGACAAGAGTTGGCGATGCCTCCGACGATGACGTATGAACAGGCGAAAGGATTCAGCCTGTTCATGATGAAGGCAGTTCTCAACGGTCGTGGCGACGAGATCATCGATCTTGCAAAAGTGAACTTGATTCGATAGACAAATCTGGCAAGCCTGCTGGGGGTGTTCGGATAGATTGCCTTCGCACGCAAACTCGCTGTTCTGCTGCTTCATCACTGGATTGGTTACCAGGAACACGAACCACTCCACAGTTCACGAAAGTAAAACAAGGGCGGATTCAGAGGCTCACGCTACTGACAAAACACGGATGCTCAACAGGTCCGGCACCGGCCGTGTGCTCAAAATATGCATAATTCAGGTGGTAACAACGTACTCGGGAACGTCACCAAAGTTCTGGCGTCCAAGAAAAACGAAGTCATAGTTAGTCCGGCTGATCTCTGTGCTGTGCTCTTTCCTCTTTGACGATGTTTCGCTGTTTAGAAGCTCACGAACAATCTTCGCCCCCCACGAGTTCCCGCTGGTTTGCACAATCTTGTATGTCTTCTCGTCGGGGGGAGCGAAATCGATCTGTGCAACGACCTCAGAGGTTGGCCGCCTGTCATCGCCGCGGAACACTTTGTATTTTCGGCTCTGCGCAGGAATCTGTAAGGTAGCCTGATTTTCGCGGGTTTTGCTTGAGGGCCGGAATCGGCTATTCTCCGAACGATGCGAGACAACGACTGGACGCGGGTATTGGGGTGGCCGGGCTACAAGGTGTACCGGCATGAGATTGATGAGCCCGGCAAAAGGCTGAAGCTTTGGGTTCGGCGTAGACGGGCCAACAAGTTGTTGGTTTGTTCTGGTTGCGGCAAGCCAAGGGGCGAAATTGTAGCCAGCTATGAGCGGGAAGTGCGCGATCTGCCGTGCTTCGAGTACCTGACCACAGTGGTCGTGGAGTTGTACCGGGTGCGCTGCCCGGATTGCGGAGTGACGGCGGAAAAGGTTCCGTTGCTGCCTTCCAAGGCGCCGTTCAGCAAACGGTTTGAGGATGCCGTGGGTCAGGCCTGCGAAAGCGCGGCCGCCAGTCGGGTGATCTTGATAAAAAGGGCAAAAGCCAGCGAGGCCGTCCCCAGCCACAAGGAGGCCTTGATGGCACGGGTCGAGAACTTAGCTGGAGTCGGTTCCATGCCGTATCTCCCACATAGAGCCTGAACCTCCAGGCTGAGAAAA
>NZ_DATKQC010000218.1:0-20189 GCF_035532915.1 Edaphobacter sp. | reverse complement strand
AGGCAAAAGCAAGGACAACCGCAAAAGCAGGTCCTCCGCCTGCGGCGAAGGATGACAAGTTTGATTACAGATTGCTTGATTAAAGAGTTTTTAAACAGATTCTGAGAAGTCAAAATCACTTGCCGTCCCTGGGGTAGGGTTCGGCCATGAGCTTGATCTGGCGTCGAATGCGATAGCGCCTTGGAGCGGCGCAGACGGTGAGGGCCGCATCGTCGCAACTGCGTTCGAGAACATCGACGGGATTGTCCAATGTGGCCGAGACGATTCGGCCTGTGGGCACGTCGAGCTGGATATTGGCCTCGAAGGACTCCTGACCGATTGCGGCAGCATATTTACCTTTACCGTCCGGTTTACTGTCTGAGACCTTCTGAACCTGAACCCAGTTGTTATGAGCGTCGCCTACCGGATCGAGCATCCACGGAGCGGGAAGTTCTATTTGAGGTTGCGCCGGAGGCACATGCCGGACGATCACGGTAGCGATGTGGGCCGAGGGATTGATGGAAAGCAGCGTCAGATCGAAGTCGATAGAGTCCTGCCCGACGAGCGTGTAGGTGCCATCGGCCCACGAGTTTGGAAGACCATGTTTGACGTAGACGTGATCTCCGGGCTGGGTGAGATTGCTTTGCCGCATGACAAGCTGGACGTCGGCGTAGAAGGTCAGCAGGTCGGTGATGGGGCCGATCAGTATGGGCTGGACTTTGCTGAGGTCGGGGATGGAGAGCTTGTAGTCCGGCGCGAGAGATAGGGCTTCTCTAAACTGTTGGCCTGCGGGAGACAGAGGAAAGGGTCTGCCGTCTACATCGAGGCTGCTCCATCTGAGGTCTTCTACGAAGACTTTGGAGGCGGGATTTTTTGTAACCGTTCCGGTTACGTATGCCTCGTAGCGAATGGTGCGCTCCGGACTTTGGTTGACGCCCTGCATCTTGTAGGCGATGGTCTCGCCGGGTTGGTAGTGCCGCTGAAGCTTTGTCGGCAGCGGTTCGGCTGTCTGTGAGCTGAGTTTGTTCGGGGGAATAAGAACCACGACGGCGACGAGTGCGGCGCAGAGACTCATCAGCGGTCCGCGCTTTGCTCGGCGTGCGGTGCGGATTTTACGGGACCGCTTCATAAGCTGGAGATTTTACATACGTCCTGGGGCTCAACAACGATCTACACCGATGTCGCCGAGGCAGGAGGGTTTCGGGCAGCGGAAATATCCGAGAACGCAACGCGGCGACCGACAAACGCGAATGCAACGAGAAGAACCGCGGTGAGCCAGGCACCAAGGCTGACAGGGGTGGGCAGGTACATAGCGATTGCAACGCCACTCGCTATCAGCGTTGCGGAGAGAACACCAAATTGCCACATGCCGTACATGAAGATGAAGGGAAGATAGTGAGCCCCGAGGACAATCATTAACGCTGGATAGAACCATGCGGGGTGAAGTGCTCCAATGCCGATCACCAGCGGCAGCGTCAACGGCAGAGTGAACGCGACCTGTATCCCCAGTGCGTTCATGGGGTGTCCCTTGGGCAAGGCGTAGGCGCGGCCCATGCTACGGAGCACCAGTTGGGTCAGAGGAAAGATTAAGAACCCACCCAGAATGAGGATCCACTCTCCAAGCCGGAGTGAGTGCCATGTGCAGGCGACAGCAGACACACACCACAACACGGCCGAGACGAGCTGACCAGCAAAGCCTCCCATGAACGTCTCGCGAACATCTTTCTGCGCATTGGTGATTTCCATGACGCCATCATAGCGTCACCGTCTTATAGCGGGAGATTCTGCAGAGAAGACTTAAGGAAAGTCTGAATAAGTCTCCAATGATTTCCTCAGAGGAAGAGCCTCTTTGCAAGAGAATGGCTTAAGGAAGGTCTGATTAAGTCTTCGAGCATTCCCTCAGCGGCTAAAGCCGCATTGCAGACAAACCACTTGCGGCACGGCTGAAGCCGTGCCCTTAACAAAACCGGACTTAATCAGAGGTTCCTAAGTGGCTTTCCTTCAAATGGAGTTTTGGTGATTCGAGCGAAACGCAGATTCCCTTCGGGAATGACAAACAAAGGAAGATAACGCGGAATGACAAACAAAGAAGACGCTGCGGAATGACAAACAAAGGAAGATCTGTTGGCGATTCCCTGTTTCCTGAGCCTTGTTCCCTATTCGCTGTCTTTATGGTGCTGCATGTAGGTGGCGGTGATGACGTCGCGGAGGCGCTGGGTGAGGGCGTCGGCGTCGCGGGTGGTGAGGCCGGTGGTGGGGATGGGGTCGCCTACGATGATGGCCAGAGGGCGCGGGCGCAGATGATAGGTGTGGATGGGGAGCAGCTCGTAGGTTCCGACCAGGGTGAGCGGGATGAGGGGGAGCTGCGCCTTGATCGCCATGTAAGCTGCGCCGGAGACGAAGGCTTGAGTCTCGCCGCTGGCGGCGCGGCCTCCTTCGGGGAAGAGGACGAGGGGGAGACCGGCTTTGAGCGTGGCGACGCCGCGGCTGAGGCTGGCGATGGCGGAGCGGGCGCTTTTGGCGTCGACCGGGACCTGGCCCGAGCGGTGCAAGTACCAGCCGATGAAGGGGATCTTCCACAGCGCCTGCTTGGCGAGGATGCGGAACTGGAAGGGAAGCTTGGCGAAGAGGACCGGGGTGTCGAAGTAGCTGAGGTGGTTGGAGGCGTAGACGGCGGTCTCGTGCTCATGGAGCTTTTCCGCTCCGATGAGGGTGACGGGGGAGAGGCTGATGAGGAGCAGCACCCGGGCCCAGGCGTGGGCGATGGCGTGCTGCTGGCTGCCGGATTTGTCCCACAGGCCGGCGATGAGCGAGACGCAGCCGAAGGCGGTGGTGGCGAGGGCGATCAGCGGGAGGAAGAGGAGGTAGGTGAGCCAGGGGAGGATGCGGCTCTGTGGCCGGGGTTCGGCTGGCGGGATTTGTGGCGCTTCGTAAGCCCACGTCTCAGAATCGAGACGTGGGGCACCCGGCTCCTCGGGCGAGATCCGGGGCGTCTGGGGCGCTTCGGGCGAGATGCGGGGGTTCTTGGCTTCGGCTGCGCCTCCACTCAGAATGACAGGGGGTTGGTCTGGGGTCATGCTCTGTCCTGAGGGATGGTCAAGGCCAGGTTGCGGATCTCGCCGACGAGGTAGATGGAGCCGGTGGCGATGATGATGCCGTTGGGCGGGGTTTTGGCACGGGCCTCGGCGAGGGCGGCGGGGATGTGCGGCGCGGCGTGCGCGGGGATGTCCATGGCGTGGGCGGCGGCGAGCAGGTCGGTGAGCAAGGCGGCGCGGGGGTTGTCGATGGGCGCGAGGATGATGTGGTCGTGGGCGCGGTCGGGGTCGCCGCTGGTGGAGTCGAAGAGGGGGAGCAGGATCTGCGACATTTCTTTGAGCGACTTGTCGCGGAGACAGCTGAAGATGAGGGTGCGGGGCTGCGCGGAAGGAAGCTCGGCGATGGCGGCGCGGAGGGTCCACGCACCGGCTGGGTTGTGGGCTACATCGAGCAGCAGGGGAGCATGGCCTGGGGTGGGGGCCGGGATGAGTTCGAGGCGTCCGGGCCAGCTAGTGTTGCGGATTCCTGCTTCAATATTGGCGTTTGTGATTTTGTAACTGGTTTGGTTGCTTGCAGGGTTTGATTTGTAACCTGTTTGGTTGCGTAATGCGATTGCGGCCGCGATGGCCAGGGCGATGTTGCGTTGTTGATGCTGGCCGTGGAGGGGGGAGTCGACTTCGAGGGTCTGGTTGTCGAGGGTGAGGGTGTAGTGGTTGCGGGCGAGGGTTTGTGGGGCTTCGTAAACCCACGTCTCAGAATCGAGACGTGGGGCACCCGCGTTTGTTGCTGCGGGAACTCTGGTGGGGGGGATGTATGGGGCGGCGCTGATGGCGGTGAGGTTGAGGGTGGCGGCGGCTTCGCCGATGGCCTGGTTGGCCTCGGGGTGCTGGGGCAGGGTGACGAGGGTGCCGTTGAGGCGGAGGATGCCTGCCTTTTCGCGGGTGATGGCGGCGATGGTGTCGCCGAGGTAGTCCTGATGGTCGAGGGCGATGTCGGTGATGATGGAGAGGAGTGGGTCTACGATGTTGGTGGCGTCGAGGCGGCCGCCGAGGCCTACTTCGAGGACGGCGATGTCGACTGGGGAGGTACTTGATTCCCACCCTTCGCGGTGAGGCTGCGAAGGATGGGGCACCCGGGCATGATTGCTGCTTGCTAAACCCACGTCTGAAGATCCAGACGTGGGGCACCCGACGTTATGGGTTGGTTGGCCAGCGAAGTAGAGGAAGGCGAGCGCGGTGAGGACTTCGAAGAAGCTGGGGTGGTGGGGCAGCGTGCCTTCGAAGACGAGGCGGTTGGCGGCGTCGTCGACCTGGAAGTAGAGGCGAGCGAAGTCTTCGCCGGAGATCTGGTGGCCGTCGATCTGGATGCGCTCGTTGACGCGGATGAGGTGGGGCGAGGTGTAGAGGGCGGTGCGGTAGCCGGCGGCGGTGAGGATGCTGGCGAGGGTCGAGGCGGTGGAGCCTTTGCCGTTGGTTCCGGCGATGAGGACGGAGGGGAAGGTGGTCTGCGGGTCGCCAAGCGCGGCCATGAGGGCGCGCATGTGGGCGAGGTCGAACTTGCGGCGCGGGGCGGGCATGCCTGTGGGCGACAGGGTGGGCGCGAGTTCGTGGCCGAGAGCGTAGAGGTGGTCGACCGCGGAGAGGTAGGACATGAAAGCTATTTTAGGCGATGGGGACTGGGTTGGCTTCTCATTTAAGGCAGGTTAGTGGGGCTTCGGAAACCCACGTCTCAGAATCGAGACGTGGGCACCCGGGCGTACCGCGGGGAGAGAAAAAAGAGGGGACTCCACTCCGAATTCGCCTTCCGTCGAGATGACGCAGGTTTTGCAGCGGGTTGTGGGGCTTCGGAAACCCACGTCTCAGAATCGAGACGTGGGGCACCCGGCGTACCGCGCGCGGGGGCAGCGTTGTGGCCGGGCAGTCGGGCCGTGGCAGAATTTTCTTCTTTCTGTGCATTAATCTGCATTGTTA
Source organism: Edaphobacter sp. (assembly GCF_035532915.1). Lineage (GTDB taxonomy): Bacteria > Acidobacteriota > Terriglobia > Terriglobales > Acidobacteriaceae > Edaphobacter. The sequence continues at coordinate 15,204 of NZ_DATKQC010000218.1, read as the reverse complement.
CTGCGGACGTATCAGCGGTTATGGGGAATTTTGGACGGACCTGGTTGGAACGAAACGTGCCTTCATCACTCTCAGCCTTCTACGGGTTTTGATTTCGAAAGGAACTCCCCTATGCGTTTACGCACTCTTGTGACGGCTGCCACGGTACTTTTGCTGTTTCCGCTTCTGGCCCGTGCCGATGACTTTACTTACAACCTGGATGACAATTTCACCGGCTTCACCGTGACGGGATCGATCACCACGAATACGGACTCCGGAATCCTGACCCGCAGCAACATCACCGGCTACAACATCGAGGTGAGCGATGGAAGTTCCATGCTGAACCTGGCGTCGACCGATTCTGAGCTCAACGTTGCCGGCGCGAGCCTGACGGCGACCGCTTCGGGACTCTTCTTCAACTTCGACAACGCGAACGAAGACCTCCTGTTGTTTCAGAGCCCCAGGTTCGGCACCGGCACTGACTACCTGTGCTATCAGGGTGTGAATGGCGGCTGCGACGATTTCTCCGGCGCGCACGAGTCCATTGCGATTGGGGACAGCGGGCAGATCGAAGAGCTTCGCAGCGGCAAGCTGGAGATCGCCTCGATGCCGGTTGCACAGACGCCGGAGCCGGAGAGCCTTGTGCTGATGGGAACCGGGCTGCTTGGCCTGGTCGGCGTGGTGCGGCGCAGGCTCGCGTAAGCCGGATGGTTGAAAGGCTGCTCGAAAGTCGGCGGTGGAACGGATATGCTGGAAGGGTGAGCAACGAGACGATTTCGATTCAACTTCCTGATGGTTCTGTGCGCGAGGTTCCGCGCGGTACGACTCCTTTTGATGTGGCGATGGGGATTTCGCCGCGGCTGGCAGCCGCGGTGGTGGTGGCGCGGGTTAAGCCTCTGCGGAAACCCACGTCTCAGAATCGAGACGTGGGGCACCCGGTCTTGGAGGAGGGGTCGGAGGCTTCTATGTATGGGGCTTCGGAATCAGGGGAGCGGCTGGTGGATTTGTCGGCTCCACTGACCGAGGACGTGGCGCTGGAGCTGCTGAAGGAGAATGATGAGGCCGCGCTGAAGGTGGTGCGACACTCGGCGGCGCATGTGATGGCTACGGCGATCCTTGAGCTGTTTCCCGAGACCAAGCTGGGGCATGGACCGGCGACCGATGCCGGGTTCTTTTATGACGTCTATCGCGAGACGCCTTTCAGCGATGAGGATTTAGCGGCGATTGAGAAGCGCATGGCCGAGGTGGTGGCGCGGGACGAGAAGTTCGTGCGCGAGGAGGAGCCGCGCGAGAAGGGGTTGACCGACTACGCCGCGCAGGGCGAGTTTATGAAGGTCCACTTCATCGAGCGGTTTACGCAGCCGGGCGAAGAGATTTCGCTTTATCGCAATGGCGAGTTCACCGACTTCTGCCGTGGGCCGCATGTGCCTTCGACGGGGCGGGTGAAGGCGTTCAAGGTGATGAGCGTTGCGGGCGCGTACTGGCTGGGGGATGAGAAGAACCAGCAGTTGCAGCGCATCTATGGCACGGCGTTTTTTAATGCGAAGGATCTGGACGCGTACTTCAAGCGGTTGGAGGAGATCAAGGCGCGTGACCATCGCGTGCTGGGCAGGCAGCTCGATCTTTATTCCATTCAGGAAGTCGCTGGATCGGGGCTGATCTTCTGGCATCCCAAGGGCGGTCTGATCCGCAAGACGATGGAAGACTGGATGCGCGATGAATGTATCCGTCGCGGTTACGAATTGGTTTATACGCCGCACATCATGCGGCGCGAGATGTGGAAGATCAGCGGGCATGAAGAGAACTATGGCGAGAATATGTATCCGGCGATGGAGTTGGACGACGCCGAGTACAGGCTGAAGCCGATGAACTGCCCCGGCCATATTTTGATTTATAAGAATTCGCCGAAGAGCTATCGCGATCTGCCTGCGCGGTATGCGGAGCTGGGGAACGTTTATCGGTATGAGCGGTCGGGCACGATGCATGGGCTGCTGCGCGTGCGCGGCTTTACGCAGGACGATGCGCACATCTTCTGCACGCCGGAGCAGATCGAGGGCGAGATTGCGGGCTGCATCGACTTTGCCGAGTCGGTGCTGAAGACGTTTGGATTTGAAGAGTTCAAGGTGGAGCTTTCGACGTGGGACCCGGCGGACAAGAAGTTTATCGGCAGCGCGGAGCGGTGGGACGGCGCGGTGGGCTCGCTGACGAAGGTGCTGGACGCGAAGGGCATACCGTACAAGGTGATTCCGGGCGAGGCGGCGTTCTATGGGCCGAAGATCGATATCAAGCTGGTGGATGTGTTGGGGCGGATGTGGCAGCTCTCGACGGTGCAGTTCGATTGGAATCTGCCTGCTCGGTTCGACCTCGCGTACAAGGGCGAGGACGGCGAGCTGCATCAGCCGGTGATGGTGCATCGTGCTTTGTTCGGAAGCGTCGAGAGATTTTTTGGTGTGCTGATCGAGCACTATGCAGGCGCGTTTCCGATGTGGCTGGCTCCGGTGCAGGTGGGGCTGGTGCCGATCTCGTCGGACAAGCACATGGAGTATGCGCGCGCGGTGAAGGCGAGGCTCGAAGCTGCCGGGCTGCGGGTGGAGCTGGATGAGCGCAACGATCCAATGAAGGCGAAGATCCGCGACTTCGCGATGCAGAAGGTTCCGTTCGTGTTGGTGATGGGCGATAAGGAAGCGGCGAGCGAGAGCGTGAGCGTGAGGACGCGGGGCAAGGGCGATGAGGGCAGCGTGTCGCTGGAGGCGTTTGTGGAGAGAGCGGTTGCGCTGGTGAAGGGGCAGGGCATGGCGCTGTAGTGGGGGGGTGGAGTTGGTGGCGCTTCGTAAACCCACGTCTCAGAATCGAGACGTGGGGCACCCGCACCCGGCACCCGGCGTTTGTGGAGAGAGCGGTTGCGTTGGTGAAGGGGCAGGGCGTGGGGTTGTAGGTTGGAGTTGGGGTTTGGTGGCGCTTCGTAAACCCACGTCTCAGAATCGAGACGTGGGGCACCCGGCGGTTGGGGTGCTTTTTGAAATTGATGTGGGGCATCAATTACGGTGATGCTGTCGCCGTCCTGTAATGGTTCCGTGAGATAGTGCGGTACTGATCCTAAAACCGGCGCATCTAACGATTGAGTTGCGAGAGCTTCGTTTTAACTCAACCTGTTGGGCTTCGTCGCGTCGAGCGTGGGATCAGGCGAGCTGGGTACTTTCTCTCAGGAGGCGTGATCGGCATGTTTGTTGTCAGTGACAGGATTCACGTCAACGCTCCCCTGGAGCGGTGCTTTCTGCTGTCGACCAGCCTGGAGCTGGTGCGGCAGTCGCTGAAGATGCGGCTGGTGGCCGGGCAGTCGAGCAGGCCGGGCGGGCTGGTGGAGGAGGGCGACCGGCTGACGTGGAAGGGGTGGGTCTTCTGCATGCCGCAGCGGCACGAGAGCCTGATCTCCCGGTACGAACGGCCTAACTTTTTTCAGGACACGATGTTGCGGGGGCGGTTCAAGCGGTATCAGCACGACCATACCTTTACCGAGATCGGCGGGCGGACGCTGTTGAACGACAAGATCCGGTTTTCGCTGCCGCTGGGGATGGTGACGCGGCCGGTGGGGCGGTTCGTCGTGACACCTTATATCGCGAGCCTGCTGCGGCACCGGCTGGAGCTGCTGAAGCGGGTGGCCGAGAGCGAGGAGTGGAAGCAGTATCTGCCGGGTGGGCAGGCTTGAGGCTGGGCGGCATGTTGGTGGGGTGATGACGGTTCGTAAAGCTTAGGGAAGGTCTGATTAAGTCTCCGAGCATTCCCTCAGCGGCTAAAGCCGCATTGCAGACAAACCGCTTGCGGCACGGCTGAAAGCCGTGCCCTTAACAAAACCGGACTTGATCAGAGGCTCCTTAGAGCGGTTCTCCTGCGGGTGGAGTCATGCAAGCCGGGAAGAGACGCGGATTCCCTTCGGGAATGACAACAATAGGGCAAAACTTCCTGGGGCAGTGGCTTGCCTGGTTGCTGTTTTTTGCGTCTGAAGTACGAATAAGAGCGGTGCCGTGAAGGCCGTGGCTGCCGGGTTAGGCATCTCATCTGGGATGAGGTGATGCGATGAAGGCAGTTGTTCTGCATGAGTACGGCGGCCCGGAAGTGCTGAAGTATGAGGACGTGGCCGATCCGGTGGCGGGCGAGGGGGAGCTGCTGGTGCGGTTGTCGGCGACCAGCGTCAATCCGATCGACTACAAGATGCGCAGCGGCGTGGCCAAGGACCACTTTCCGGTGACGTTTCCCGGGATTCTGGGGAGAGATATCGCCGGGGTGGTGCGCGAGGTGGGGCCGGGGGTGGAAGGCTTTGAGCCGGGCGACAAGGTGATCGCGCTGGGCAAGCGAAGCTATGCGGAGCTGGTGGTGGTGAAGGCGCAGGATGCGGCCAAGGTCCCCGACGGGCTGGACGTGGTGGAGGCTGCGGCGCTGCCGCTGGTGACGCTGACCGGGGAGCAGCTGGTGACGCGCGGAACCGCGATTCAGAAGGGACAGACGATTCTCATTTCAGGCGCGGTGGGCAGCGTGGGCCGAAGCGCGGTGTGGACGGCGAAGAAGGCGGGAGCCACCGTGATTGCGGGAGTAAAGAAGAGACAGTTGAAGGAGGCCCAGGAGCTTGGCGCGGACGAGGTGATTGCCTTGGACGATACCTCCGCGATGGAGAAGCTGGGTTTTGTGGACGCGGTAGCGGATACTGTAGGCGGCAAGACGGCAGAGATGCTGCTGGGCAAGGTGAAGCAGGGCGGCGTCTTCGGCTCGGTGCTGGGGCCGCCGGCGAATGCGAAGATGCATCCGACGGTGCAGGTGACGCCGGTTATGGCGGTTCCTGACGCGGCCACGCTGCGGGCGCTGGCAGAAGATGTTGCGGCCAAACGGTTTGTGATTCCGATTGACCGGATGGTTCCGTTGAACGAAGCGGGCGCAGGCCAGGCGGCGGCGGAGAAGGGCGGTATCGGCAAAGTATTGCTGCTGGCCTAGAGGAGGTCTGATTAAGTTCCTGAACCATCCCTCGGGGGCTAAAGCCCCATGACAGAGCAGCGATTTGCGGCGTGGCCGAAGGGACGCCCTTTCAATACGAAGACTTAATCAGAGGTCCCCTGGAAGCGGGATTGCCTTTTGGACACCGAGCGGTCTAACCAACGTAGAGTACGGGCTGGCTGAGCTATGGAAACAATTCGAGTGACAACCTGGATGGACGCGCCGATGGAACGGTGCTTCAAACTTGCGACGAGCATCGACCTTCATCTGGCATCGGCGGCACAGACGCAGGAGTCGGCCATTGGCGGCGTGACGACGGGCCTGATCGGCGAGGGCGAGTGGGTGGAGTGGCGGGGAAGGCACTTTGGAAGGTGGCTGACGCATACCAGCAAGGTCGAGGGATGGCGGCCCTTCAGCTTCTTTCGCGAGGTGATGACCGAGGGATGGTTTCGGCGGTTCGAACATGAGCACCACTTTGCCGTGATGGACGACGGGACGCGGATGCGGGACGAGATCCGCTTTTCCGCGTCGGGCATGATGAGCAAGATCAAGGAGAAGATCGCGCGGCGGCACCTGATCGGGATGCTGCGGCGGAGGAATGCGCTGATCAAGCGGGCGGCCGAGTCCGAGGAGTGGCGCAGGTACCTCGAGGCGAGCCCGGCGGTGTCGGCCAACCCGGTTCGCGCGGTGAATGAGACCACGGCCCGACGGTGGGACAAGAGCGTTGTGGGCGGGTGATTGACGCTAAACCCACGTCCCAGAATCGGGACATGGGGCACTCGGCTTTGTTCGCCTCCGGTGTGGGCTTGCAAGTCCGGAAGAGACGCGGATTCCCTTCGGGAATGACAACAAAGGAAGCTTTCTCCTTAGGGAAGGTCTGATTAAGTCTCCGAGCATTCCCTCAGCGGCTGAAGCCGCATTGCAGACAAACCACTTGCGGCACGGCTGAAGCCGTGCCCTTAACAAAACCGGACTTGATCAGAGGTTCCCTAGAGGGGATAGGTAGGAGGAATTAGAGGGAATCGTTATAAAAACGATTGCCCGTTGTGCGCTGCCTTGCGGCGGCAGAGACACAACGGGCTGATCGGTTTGAGTGCAGGTGCTGCGGCCCTGGTTACTTCTTGGGCGGAGCGATGGTGTCCTTGGCGACCTTGGCGACGCGGAACTTGACCACGGTCTTGGCCTTGATCTTGATGGTTTCGCCGGTCTGGGGGTTGCGGCCGAGGCGGGCCTTGCGCTCTGCCTTCACCAGCTTGCCGATGCCGGGAATGGTGAACTCGCCGTTCTTCTTGGTCTCTTTGACTGCGGTCTCAGCCAGCAGCTCGAGGCCGGCTGCGGCCTGCTTGTTGGTGATCTCGAGCTTCTCCGCCATGTGGCGAACGAGTGCTGTCTTGGTCATTCCCTTTGCCATGTAATGCTCCTTCTTTCGTACGTTCGAAATAGAAAATCTCTGGGCCCGCTCGCCTTGCCTGCGTGAAGATTGACGGAGAAAACATCCGTTGCCGAATGCGTGTTCCTCAATGTTCATGCGGGTGCGGAGAACCGTACCGCAATTCACCTTCGGCTTTTCCGAGAGGTTTGTCAACCGGATTTCTTCGGTTTCCACAGGTTTTTTTAGGTTTTTGCCGGTTTTGTGCGGTTTTTGGTTCATTTCGGGGCAAAAACGGTCTTGGGGCGGCGTTTCGCTCCAGGATTGCGGTTGGGTTTGGGGTGGCGGCGCTTCGTAAACCCACGTCCCGGAATCGGGACATGGGGCACCAGGACCCGGTGTTTGGGGTCTTCGGGCGAAAAGATACAAGGGGCCTTGCCACCCCGGCAAGCACGTGCGCTCGCCGGGTCGAGAGGATCTGCGTTGGGGGCCTGATACTGAGAAGGGCATAAAGGAGCGAGAATTAAAATCAGCATGAGCGACCCGACCAACGACACCGATCCGACCAGCGACACCATTGCGGCGATCTCGACTCCGCCGGGACGCGGCGGCATCGGCATCGTGCGGCTCTCGGGGCCGAGGGCGCGGGCGATTGCAGAGCCGCTGCTGCGACTGCGCCATCCGCTTGCGCCGGGGCAGGCGCGGTTCGCGGAGATTGTCGACGTCGAGAAGAGAGACGGCGAAGAGGGCGACGTACTTGACGAGGCGGTGGTGACTTTTTTTGCCGGGCCTCGCTCTTACACCGCCGAGGACATCGTGGAGATTGCGGCGCATGGCTCGCCGGTGCTGCTCGACTATCTTCTGCGGGCGTGCCTCGCCAACGGCGCGCGGCTGGCCGAGCCGGGAGAGTTTACGCAGCGTGCGTTTCTGGCGGGGCGTTTCGACCTGACGCAGGCCGAAGCGGTGCACGACCTGATCGAATCGACCACGCTGCATCAGGCCCGGGTCGCGGCGCAGCAACTGGGCGGTGCGCTGTCGCGGCAGATCGCTCCGGTCAAGGCGAAGCTGGTGCACTTGATTGCGACGCTCGAGGCGGGGATCGACTTTGCCGAGGACGACATCGACGTGATGCCTGCGTCGGAGATCGACGCGCAGATTGCGGCGATCGAGGCTCCGCTGGCGGCGCTGAACGAGACCTTCGGCTATGGCCGCATTGTGCGCGACGGATTTACGCTCGCGATTGTGGGCAGGCCCAACGCGGGCAAGTCGTCGCTCTTCAACCGGCTGATTGAACGCGACCGCGCAATTGTAACGGCGGCTCCGGGGACGACGCGCGACCTGGTGACGGAGCGGGTATCGCTCGAAGGCATACCGCTGGAGCTGGTGGATACGGCGGGGCTGCGCGATGCGACGGACGAGGCCGAGACCATCGGCATTGCGAAGTCGCGCGAGGCGATGGCGGAGGCCGATATCGTGCTGCTGGTGCTCGACGCGACCGCGCCGCTGCATGCTGAAGACGAGGCCGCGATTGCGGCGCACACGACGCGGCCTCTGCTGATTGCGTGCAACAAGCACGACCTTGCGCCGGGAGTGTCGCTGGCGGAGATGCGGCATCCTGTGATTCAGACCTCTGCGCTGACCGGGGAGGGCATCGCCGCGGTTCGCCGCGCTATTGTGGGGCTGGTCAGCACGGGCGCTCCTGGCGGTGAGACGGCGCTGCTGACGAATCTTCGCCAGCAGCAGGCGGTGTCGGGGAGCCTGATGGGGCTTGGCCGGGCACGCGAGGCGGTGTCTGCGGCGATTCCTCACGAGATGGTCCTGCTCGATCTTTATGAGGCGCTCGAGGCGCTCGATGGGCTGACCGGGGCTACGACGAACGACGATATTCTGCGGCTGATCTTCAGTACGTTCTGCATCGGCAAGTAGCGGGCGGCGGGCAACGGCGAAATACACGGAGGCTCCCCGCTTCGCTCCCCTTGAGATGACGTGCTTTTGTGCGGGGGGTTCCCGTAGGGCTCATCGTCGAGGTTGAATCAACAATTCATTCCGACGGACAGGTCGATATCACCCCAGGGATTCTCTGATTAAGACTTACGACGCGGCTGAAGCCGCGTCCTTTCAAAACAGGACTTGATCAGAGGTTCCTTAGAGAAGGTCTGATTAAGTCTCCGAGCATTCCCTCAGCGGCTAAAGCCGCATTGCAGAGAAACCACTTGCGGCACGGCTGAAGCCGTGCCCTTAACAAAACTGAACTTAACTTGCGGCGCGGCTGAAGGCGTGCCCTTAACAAAACAGGACTTAATCAGAAGTTCCTTAGAGCGAAGCCGTCGGCCCCATCGTGGTCTCGGTTGTGGTTGCGGTTGCGGCGGAGATCGAAGCCAGCTTGGCCGGATTCAGCACCCACATCACCTGCCCGATCTCCGCCCCTGAAGCATCGACGGAGACCAGCCCATACGCGTGGCCATCGCGGGAGACCAGCGCGGCGACGCCTCCGTTCGCCTCGACCCACGTGATCGTCGCGCCCACCCACCAATGCGAGGCAAACGATGCGATGAACTTTGCCACCTTTGCCCGGCCCTGGATCGGCACCAGCGCCGCCCGCACCACGCCGCCGCCGTCCGAGGTGGAGACCGCATCGGCGCCGAGAAGCTCTTCGAGCGCAGCCAGTTCTCCCTGCCGGGCCGCGGTGAGAAACGCACGCAGCAGCCGTTCCTGCTCGGCCCTTCTGGCGGGGACCTTGCGTTCGTCCGCGATGTGCTTGCGCGCGCGCGTCACGATCTGGCGAACGTTGCTCTCGGTCATGTCGAGCACGGTGGCGATCTGGCGGTGCGTGTACTCGAAGGCCTCCCGCAGCACGTACGCAGCGCGCTCCGCAGGCCGCAGCTTCTCGAGCAGCAGCAGGACGGCGAGTTCGAGCGCCTCTCCGCGTTCGGCCCCAAGCGTCGGATCGGCGCTGGTATCGACCGGCTCCGGAAGCCATGGCCCGATGTAGGTCTCGCGCCGCGAATGTGCCGACTGGGCAACGTTGATCGCGAGCCGGGTCGCCACCGTGACCAGGTAGGCCACGGGTTCGAGCACGGCTGACCGATCGGCCGTCTGCCATCGCAGCCACGTCTCCTGCACCACGTCTTCGGCCTCGGCCACCGTGCCCAGCATGCGATACGCGATGCCGAACAATCGCGAACGCGAGCCGAGAAACACCGCGGTCGCGCTCTCGAGACTGCTGGCGTTGGTGGTCTGCTCCGGCGTCATGGGGATATTTTAGAGCGTCGGCCACACCGCAGGATTTTTGCCGGAGCAGGTTGTGCAGCCAGAGGCGAATACCCGAAGACGCTACAGCGGGCGGCGACGAGGTTGTTGGGCTCGTTGGCGGAGAGGACGCCGATGGCGAAGGCTCCGGTGAGGCGGTGGAGGGCTCTTCTCACTGCTTGTTCGAGGGGTATGGTGGGAACCCAGGTCTCAGAATCGAGACCTGGGGCACCCTCACTCGCACCCGCACCCGCTACCGCTCGTTGTACTCTTCCACCAGGAGAGGTAACTCAACCTCATGGCTCGCCTGCAGAACTGGACGTTCACGCTTGCCATCACGGCGATCAGCCGCTTCCTCATCCTGCGCGATCGGTGTTTTGGCCGATTGGAACTCACGCCTGCTCTCAGCGATTCACAAGTGATGATGACCGCGCAGACTCTAAGGAGCGGCGCGAATACTCTCGACGCACGGTTCGCTACACCGATCGAGACCCCGGCCACCGCGGCGGTGCTGGTCTGCCACGGTATCGGGGAGACGGTGGAGCATTGGGATGCAACACAGAGACTGCTGGCACAGAACGGTGTGGCCTCCCTGGTCTTCAACTACTCGGGCTACGGCAGGAGCACTGGATGGATCACTCCAGGCAACTGCGAAGCCGATGCTCTCGTCGCATTTGAATTTCTTCGAGAGCTTGCAGGGCCTGTCCCGATTTCGATCCTGGGATATTCCCTGGGAAGCGGCGTGGCCACTGCGATCGCGTCTCGTGTCGAACCGACGAAGTTGATCCTTTGTGCGGCCTACACCTCTCTACGCGAAGCGGCCGCGAGTGTGGGTGTGCCAAGCCTTTTTACCCGGCTGCTTCCTGCGATATGGACCAACGCCGATTCGCTGAGGACCTGTAAAATTCCCGTACTGGTTGTTCACGGAGAAGCGGATCGTTTGTTTCCTCCTCAGATGGCACGCGATCTCGAGAGGGCCTGCAACTCAAAGTGTGAAGTCTTTGTCGTCCCGGGCCTTACCCACAACGAGCCGATCTATCGACCTCAGCTGCTTTACTGGTCGTTCGTCATATCGCGGATCCAGGATGAGAGTGCGGCGTGCAAACCGGCAACGCTTGCCTGAGTACGAAAAAAATTAGCGCCGATCTCTCTTCCTCCTGCCTTGCATGTCACATTGGCCGCTCCTGTCTCGTCATGGTGGTAGTAACCCAAAGGAGATTGCACATGACCCCCAGACTTAACCCACTCGCCGCCGCCCCCGCACTGATGAAGGAGTGGCACGCCACCTCCATCGCCATCGCCTCCAGCCTCGAGCCGAGCCTCAGCGAACTCGTCAAGATTCGCGCCTCCCAGATCAACGGCTGCGCCAACTGCCTCAATATGCACACCGTGTTCGCTCGCGAAAACGGAGAGACCGAGCAGCGCCTCTACCTGTTGCCGGCGTGGCGCGAGGCCCCCTGCTACAGCGAGCGCGAACGTGCGGCGCTTGGCTGGACCGAGGCGCTCACACGGCTCTCCGAAGGTCATAACCACGAGAGCGCCTACGATGCCCTCAAGGCTCACTTCACCGAAGAGGAGCAGGTCAAGCTCACCCTGCTCATCAACATCATCAACGGCTGGAACCGCATCGCCGTCGGCTTCGGCGGCTGGGCCGATCCGGCAGCGATCAAGGCGGCTGGCATAGCCGCGAGCAAGGCGGCCGCCGCTTGATCGGCAACACTTCCTTCGAGGACGCGGCGGCAACTTTCGAGCCGTTGCGTCCAAAGCTCACCCGCGTCGCCTACCGCATGCTCGGCTCCGTGCAGGACGCCGAGGACAGTGTGCAGGACGCCTTTATCCGCTGGATGAACACCGAGCGCACCGAGATCCTCGAGCCCGAGGCCTTCCTGCGCCGCACCGTCACGCGCCTCTGTCTCGACCAGCTGAAATCGGCGCGCCGCCAGCGCGAGACCTACATCGGCCAATGGCTTCCCGATCCTGTGGTCGAAGAGGAAGAGGTCGAAGACGTCACCCTGCCACTGATGCTCGCGCTCGAACGCCTCTCTCCGCTGGAGCGCGCCGTCTTTCTGCTGCACGACGTCTTCGGCCTGAGCTTCGAGGAGGTTGCGGCGACGATCCGGCGCGATCCGGCGGCCTGCCGTCAGCTCGCCTCCCGCGCGAGAGAACATGTGCGCAACGAACGCCCTCGTTTCGAGATCGAAAAAAAGCGCGGCCTTGCGCTCGCCGAAGCATTTTCCAGCGCTGCGCGAAGCGGCGACATGAAGGCGATTGCCGCGATGCTGGCGACCGATGTCAGCGTGCATGCAGACGGCGGCGGCAAACGTCCCGCTGCCTTGAATCCCATCCTCGGCTTCGATGCCGTGATGAATCTCTTCGAGCGTCTCGCGCCATTGCTCCAGAAGACGAAGTTCATTCGTGCGGCATTCATCAACGGATTGCCCGGCTTCATCACGCTCGAAGCCGATGGCGAACTGCAGACCACAGCGCTCGAGATCGAAGACGGAAAGGTCGCGGCGATTTATGTCATGCGAAATCCCGACAAGCTGAAGCACCTGCATTAGCCTGCTGCACAAGGACGGCGCAGCAGCGCTAAGAACAGCCGCACAATTTATCATCCCGTCAGACGCACGAGGCACACAGAAAGAACGGTGAAGAGACGATGGCAGACAACGAGACATTGATAGCCCGGGTTTACGCTGGCTTCAACCGCAGGGACATTGACGGTGTCCTGACGTGGATGAGTGAGAGTGTCAGCTGGCCCAGGGTCGTTGAAGGTGGCCGCGCGGTTGGGAAAGAAGAGATCCGTTCGTACTGGACTCGGCAGTGGAAGGAAGTCGATCCTCACGTAGAGCCGATAGAAGTCAACGACGACGCGCGAGGCAGAACCGAAGTCAGGGTTCACCAAGTCGTCAAGAACCTCCAAGGCGAGGTACTTTTGGATAAGGAAGTACGGCACATTTACACCATTTCAAATGGCCTGATCGACCGCATGGACGTCGAGGAAGACGATGCGGATGCGGATGCGAGTCCATCCGCGGCATCTTCAAAGCCCTGACCCGTGGGGAGCCAAACGCGGGTCATCTCGGCCGAAGGTGAAGCCGCAGCGGAGAGACCCCTGTATTTCGCCTCTCTACATCTTCATCTTCAGGACCCGACTTACTTTTTCGGAACGGAGATTGTGATGTTGCGGTACTGGATGACGCCGTGGTGGTCGCCCTGCAGATAGAACGGTCCCGGCTCGGCCTCGTTGCTGTCGAGCGCGCCTCCGGTCGGTCCCGGAAGCTCGACGTTGTCGTGGTACATCTTGCCATCGCGCAAGACCGTCACATGCCTGCCGACCAGGGTGACGTCGAAGGTCGTCCATCTTCCAAGATCATTTTTCGCGCCCGCAGGCGGCGGGTACCAGCTATAGATCGCGCCCATCTCATGCGACGGGAGCTTGCCGCCCTCGGTGCCCACCTGCAACTCATAGCGGCCGCGCAGATAGATGCCGCTGTTGCCGCCCTCCGGACAGTTCACTTCGATATGCAGCTTGAAGTCCTGAAACTTCTCCGTGGTCATGATGTTCGCCGCCGGGCGCATCTTCTGACCGGGCACCTCGGGATTGTCATTCACCAACTCGCCATCGCGCGCCACCCACTTGTTGTTCTCGACGTTCTCGATCGGCTCCCAACCCTTGAGATTCTTGCCGTCGAACAGTGGCCGGGGCTTGGTCCAATGCTTCGGCATGGGCCGATCGAGCAAAGGAGCCTTCACGCCAACCAGCGCCGGTCCGGTCACATCGCCATGCGTCTCAACGCCAGTCAGCCTGCCTACGCTGGGCGAGGTCAGCACCCAGCTAATCTCCGAGCCAGATCCCGCACCGTGGCCCTCCTCCGCAACGTCCACGATCAGCTTGCCCGACTCCACGTGCGCGCCTGCGATCGGATGCCATGCGCCGCCCCTCGGCTGGACGCGGCCTTCCATCCTGCCGCCGTCCTCGGTAAGCTCCATCCATTGCGGATAAGGCTGGCCGTCGGCGGGCGTAACCGTCATGTCCCAACGGCCAAGAAACGGGTTGGCGTCCTGCGCGAAGACAGTCGAGGCGAGCGCGGTCGCCAGAATAGCTGCAAAGAGAGCTGCAAACAGGGTCTTTATTCTCACGCAGTGAGTGTAAGTTTTTCGACCCGCCATGTCACGTGCTCTCTCTCGGAACTGGCCGCGGCTAACGCTGGCGCACGTTCCGACGCGGCATTGCGCAACATCTCGGAAGCCACCTCTTCAGCTCTTCAGCTCTTCAGAAATGCCAGCAGATCGGCGTTGATCTTCTCCGCCTGCGTTGTCGGCATGCCATGCGGGAAATCCTTATAGGTAATCAGCGTCCCATTCTTGAGCAGCGCCGCCGACTTCGGCCCCGCCGCGACGTAGGGAACAATCTGATCGTCCTCGCTATGCATGACCAGAACCGGAATCGTGATCTTCTTCAGGTCTTCCGTAAAGTCGGTCTGCGAAAACGCCACAACGCCGTCGTAGTGCGCCTTCGCTCCGCCCATCATCCCCTGCCGCCACCAGTTCGCGATGGTCGCTTCCACGGGCTTTACCCCCGGCCGGTTGAAGCCATAGAAAGGCCCCTCGGGCAGGTCGCGATAGAACTTCGAGCGGTTCGCGGCGAGCTGCGCCTGCAGATCGTCAAACACCGACTTCGGCAGCCCCTCGGGATTCGCATCCGTCTTCATCATCAAGGGCGGTACCGCGCTGATGATGGCAGCCTTGTACACCTCCTGCTGCCCTCGACGAGCAAGGTAATGCACCACCTCGCCGCCACCCGTCGAATGCCCCACATGAATCGCATTCTTCAAATCCAGATGGGCCGTGAGGGCCGCCAGGTCATCCGCGTAATGGTCCATATCGTGACCATCGGCAACCTGCGTCGAACGCCCATGCCCACGGCGGTCATGCGCGATCACGCGATATCCCTGCTTCAGAAAAAACAGCATCTGGTTGTCCCAGTCATCGGACGACAGAGGCCAGCCATGGCTGAACACGATCGGTTGTCCGGAGCCCCAGTCCTTGTAAAAGATCTCAACGCCGTCTTTGGTTGTGATGGTGGGCATGTGAACTCCTTTCAATTGGCAACGAATGTCAGCAGATTAGATCACACTTTGCGTGGCGATGCTCGCGGATTCAAGGCAGTTATGGCTGGCGGCCTTTTCCCCGAGAAGCAGGCTTGTGTTGATCTGGGGGATCCGATCCAAAACCTCCCTTGGGGATAACTGCGCAAGCCCTCATCGAGCAAGGTTTGCAGAGATTCCGTCGGACAGCTTCCGACAGCCGCGCTTCTCGACATTTGAGAGTTGTTACCGACAAACCGACTAATGAGATGGTCCGCCGCTTGATTCTCCTGCGTGAGCGGGAGGATCGTAGAAGCAGCTTCTGACAAGGAGGATCATTGCTATGCAGATACATTCAGTTGGCATCGACCTGGGCAAGGCGACCTTTCACCTTGTGGCGCTCGGCGCAGCCGGCAAGGTGCTCGTGAAGAAGAAGTTCACGCAGCGCCAGTTGTTGACGTACACCGCGAACATGCAGACTTCGCTGATCGGCCTGGAAGCTTGTTCAGGAGCGCACTTCCTCGGACGCGCCTT
>NZ_DATKQC010000217.1:0-10278 GCF_035532915.1 Edaphobacter sp. | reverse complement strand
CAATGGTCATCGCCATTGACCTCGATGTTGCCCCTATTCTTTCAGTGAGCTACGGCCAGTGCGAGAGAAATCTTCCTCCGGCCGAAGTAGTGGGATTGAATACTGTTTTGGAGCAAGCTACCTTGCAGGGCATCACTGTCCTTGGCCCTACCGGCGACGATGGCGCTACGGATTGCGACACTTTCGTCACCTCAGCTACGAAGGGGCTGGCGGTAGATTTCCCCGGAAGCTCTCCTTACGTCACCGGCCTCGGCGGCACCATGTTCGCGGCGGATGACCCGTCAAATGCATCGGCTTATTGGCATACGGCCAATGCAACCAATGGCAGTTCGGTGATTAAGCACATTCCTGAGACGGTCTGGAATGAAACCCCGGACGATATTACTGGTACTCCTCCTACCTTCGGAGCAGGCGGCGGAGGGGCCAGTATTTACTTTTCCAAACCGTCATGGCAGACAGGCCCCGGGGTGCCTGACGATGGCGTTCGTGACGTCCCGGACATCTCTCTGAACGCAGCTTCCAATCATGACGGCTATCTCGTCTGCATCCTATCTTCCTGTACCGCAGGGCAGTTTTACAACTCAGCTGGCGGTGTTGTCTACGGCGGAACATCGGCGGCGACCCCCACTTTTGCTGGAATCATGGGTCTCGTGGAAGAAGGCCTCAGCCCAGGCCATCTCGGCCATGGTCGCCTCGGCAACATCAATCCGAACATCTATGCCATGGCGAATGCCGACAGCAGCAGTTTTCATGACATTACCTACGGCGATAACAAAAGCCCATGCAGTTCGGGCCCAGATTGTCCGAGCGGCGGCGGATCAATCGGATTCACCGCGGGTATTGGTTACGATCAGGCGAGCGGATGGGGCAGTATAGACGCAGCTAATTTCCTCGCCAAATGGATTTCGGTTCCGCCACAAACACCAGCCGGGACAGTGATCTCTCAGACCACAGTGACCGCGACGCCAAACACTGTCCCGGCAGGGACAGCGATCTCACTCGCTATCAGCGTGGCCTCGGGCAGCCCATTCACGGGTATCCCGACGGGTACCGTTCGAATTCAGGTTGACGGAACAACGGTAGCTAATTCGGTTCCGCTCACCAACGGTCAAGTTCACTATTCTCTGGACACGACGGGGCTCACTGTCCAACCTCATATCGTCACGGTCATTTATTCCGGCGACCCGATCTTCAGCGGCTCGCAAGGTACGGTCAATATCACTATCACGGGCGCAGGCACAGGAGGGACGATAGCCTCTCGGACCAACGTGACCGCAACGCCAAGCACCGTAGTGGCAGGGACGGCGATCTCTCTCGCCATCACGGTGGCTCCGGGTAGCACATCGACGAATATGCCTACAGGCTCTGTTCAGGTTGAGGTGGATGGAGCAACGGTCGGAAGTTCCACCGCTCTTGCCAACGGCCACGCCAGCTACAGGTTGAACACGTCGGCGCTGACTGCCGGAGTGCATACTGTCACGGTGATTTATTCCGGGGATACGAACTTCACCGGCTCGCAAGGCAACACCACCATCACCATCACGGTGCCGTCAACCACCAGCGACTTCACCATCACGCCTTCGACAGCTTCCGTCAGCACTATCGTTGGCGGGAAGGTCCCGGCAATTGTCTTCACGCTTGCTCCCGTCAATGGATTTACCGGCCCCATTACGCTGAGTGCTTCCGATACAAGCAAGGATCAGCTTACTCCGGCCTTCTCCGTAAACCCGGTTGTGATCAACTCGACGAACGGTGCGACGACGACGCTTACGTTCACGGCCTTTCAGAGCCTTACGAGGGTGCGAGGAGGATCGTCGCCATTCCAACCAGCCTCGAACGGCTCGGCGGCCGGGAAGATGCGTTGGTATGCCGCCGGCTCTGGAGCGACGCTGGCCTGCATGTTCCTGCTCGTTCTTCCGCGTCGTCGCCGCTGGGGAGCGCTGCTCGCCGTGCTTCTCTCCATAGGCGCAATCGGCGCCTCTGGCTGTGGCTCAGGAGGTACTCTTCCATCTGACGCTACCTATAACGTCACGATCACGGCTACGGCTGCGGGCAATCTTTCTCACACCGCCGCGGTGCAGGTAAAGTTCAGTATCAGATAGCGGCTGAGCTTGCTCTACAAGGCCGTACCTTCGGGTGCGGCCTTTCCTTTTGCGGGAACCGCTTCCACCGCGCCTTCAGCGATGCGCATCAAGTAATCCTGGGCAGCGAATGCTGTGCCCCCTTTTGGCGCTCGCACGTACTCGCCATCCGGTTGCAGGAGCCGAGCCTTTGTATTGTCCGCCAGATAAGCCGCCAGAATCTCTTCGCGCAGCCGCGTCACCAGTCCTGCCTGGGCCACGGGAAACAGGACTTCGCATCGCTCAAATAAATTTCGCGGCATCCAGTCCGCGCTGCCGCAGTAGATCTCCTCTTTACCGGCGTTGGCAAAACAGAAGATCCTGCTGTGTTCGAGATACCGCCCCACGATGCTGCGTACCCGTATTCGCTCGCTCAAGCCCTTCACCCCTGGGCGCAGCGAGCACATGCCGCGCACGATCAGGTCAATCTCCACGCCTGCCTGCGAAGCAGCGTACAGTGCCTCGACGGTGGGCCGGTCAAGCAGCGCATTCATCTTCGCTACAATCGCAGCCGGCTTGCCCGCCTTTGCGTGGGCCGCCTCGCGCCTGATCAATGCAATCAGCTTTTCCGCCAGCGTTAGCGGAGCCACCATCAAGGGCGCGTATGACGCCGCCTCCGTCTCCGCCGTGAGATAGTTGAAGACCTTCTGCACAGCTTCGGTCATCTCTGGCCGCGAGGTCAGCAGGCTGATGTCGGTATAGAACCGCGCCGTCACGGGATTGTAGTTTCCCGTCCCCAGGTGGGCGTACCTTCGAACCACACCGTCGGGATCGCGCCGCACCAGCAGCGCGAGTTTGCAGTGGGTCTTGAAGCCGAAGATCCCATGAAACACTCCGACCCCTGCATCTTCCAGCTCCCGTGCCCAACGGATGTTCGAGTCTTCGTCGAACCTGGCCATCAACTCCACCACGACGGTTACATCCTTGCTCTGTGCCGCTTCAATCAGCGCGCGAAAGATCGGAGAATCCTTGCTCGTCCGGTAGAGTGTCTGCTTCATCGAGATGACGCCGGAATCCTTCGCGCCAGCCTCGATGAAGTCCTCCACCGTTTTGTACGAGTCGAAGGGGTGGTGCAGCATGACATCGCGTGCACGCAGTTCTTCGAACAGGTCAACCGACTTTGCTCCGGGCTTGAACTCCTTTCCCGCGAACGCCGGATATTTAAGCTCGGGCCGCTTCGTCTCCGAGTACAGATTCATCAGTCGCGAGAGGTTGACCGGCCCATCCGTCCCAAATACCTGCCACGGGTCTAGCTCGAAGTTCATTCTGAGCCGTTCGACGATCTCTTCCACTGCCGAGCCGTCGATCTCGAGCCTCACTGCATCGCCCTTGCGTCGGTTGTGCAGCTCCGCGCGCACACTCTCCAGTACTGATCGCGACTCTTCTTCCTGCATGTAGAGATTGCTGTTCCGTGTCACTCGAAACGCAGAGCACGACAGCACCTCATAGCCGCGAAACATTCGCTCTACCTGCGATTCGATCAGTTCGTGCAGCAGGATAAAGTCGCTATATCCTTCGGGTCCTGGCAACGCAACCAGCCGGGGCAGGGAACGCGGCACCGTCACGACGCCTAGAATCGCAGGCCTTGTTCCACCGTTTGCTCTGCGCTTGTTTTTCAGCAGCAATGCCAGGCAAAGCGCCTTGTTCAGTACTCTTGGAAAAGGGTGCGAAGGATCGATCGTCACAGGGGTCAGTAACGGATCGACTTCGTTCTCATAAAACGCAAGCGCATACGCACGCGCTTCTTCACTGATCTGCTCCCAACGCAATACCCGGATGCGCTCTTCTCGCATCGCGGGCAGTAATTGCTCATTCCAGCATCGGTATTGGGCTGCTACAAAATCCTTCAAACGCTCGCGCAGCAGATTGAGGCGTTCCTGCGGTCTCAAGCCGCCTTCGTCGAGAGGTTGTGCGAGGTCATAGCCGTCCTCAATTCGCTGCAAAATGCCTGCCACACGAATCTCGATGAATTCATCCAGGTTGCTTGCTGTAATCGCGAGAAACTTTACCCGTTCCAGGAGGGGGTTCGTCGTGTCCTGGGCTTCTTCCAGTACGCGCTGGTTGAATCGTAGCCACGATTCATCCCGGTTGAAGAACAAGCTCTCAACCATCTTCGCGGACGTCTTCCTGGTAGACCTGGACTGACTCGTTGCTGTCGCTACTCGCTTTTTTACAGTCATAGAGGTATATGAGATTACCGTACTTATGTGAAGCTATTGCAAATCCATAGAAACTTGAGCTAGATCCCCTTGCTGCACCCTCTTCCGGCCTCTACTTGAAAATAAATCGCCGCACGCACGTAAATCCTAAAATATGCCTACCCACTTATCCGTCTACACCAGTAGATGAACGAATTGACGATCATCGAGCAGGACCAGCTCATCTCCGAAGCGATGGAGCGAGATGAGCCGCGGCTGCGCAGCTTCATTCGCAAGCGAGTGGCGGACAGCGGTGAAGCCGAGGACATCCTGCAGGACGTCCTCTACGAGTTGATCGAGGCCTACCGCCTTATGAAGCCCATCGAACAGGTCACGGCGTGGCTCTTTCGCGTGGCCAGAAATCGGATGATCGACCTCTTCCGCAAGAAAAAGCCTGGCTCGCTTAACGAGTCCATTTCTACCGAAGACGGCAGTGACACGCTCGAAGATCTCCTGCCATCGCCCGACGAAGGCCCCGAGGCGGCCTACGCCCGCAACCTCCTGCTCGATGCTCTCGACGAAGCCCTCGACGAACTGCCACCCGAGCAGCGAGAAGTTTTCGTTGCCCATGAGTTTCTGGGACAGAGCTTCAAAGAGATTTCAGCCGAGACCGGCATCAGTGTCAATACGCTGCTCTCGCGCAAACGCTATGCCGTCCTGCATCTTCGCAGTACGTTGCAATCGATCTACAGCACCATCGACACCATCGCAAAGCCATAAGGAGAAAAGAATGCGTCACCACCCAATCATCAAAGGAATCAAAATTATCCTCTTCGTGCTCGTCGGGGGTACTGTGCTCGGCTTTGCCACGATGGAGCTCTGGAACGCTCTTCTGCCGCAGATCTTCGGCTTGCACCGCATCAGCTTCTGGCAGGGAGTCGGCCTCGTCCTTCTTAGCAGAATCCTCTTCGGTGGATTTCACCGTCACTCCGGCCATCGCGACCAGTGGAAGCGCGGCATGAGGCACCGCATGAGAGAGCGCTGGGAGCACATGACCCCCGAGGAGCGCGAAAAACTCCGTAAGGGCATGCGCTGCGGCCGCAATCCGTTCAACCAGTCAGAAGAACACCCCGCGGAGCCGCGTATATGAATGAGCTGGTAAAGCTGAACGCTACGATGTCAGAGCGCCAACCTCAACATCCCATACTCTCGCCTCCTCAAAGCCAGGCATCGCCTAACTCCATAGACTTTCGCGTCATGGAACTGGAGATCGAGAATTCACGTCTACAAAGACTAGTTGCCGAATTACTTCTGAAGAATCAACAACTCAGAAAGAATCAGGAGCTGGGGGATGTTTAGCGAATAGCAATGCTCCCCGGTCGAACCGTCTCGCCTCAGAGTTTGCCGGTTCGGTTGATATTTCTATCTCCCATTCCGCGTCTTTTTCAAAACATAAAGCGTATTCGTAATGAAACCCATAGCGGGCCAAGGACGATTACGCCAATGCAACTGCTGCGTTCCCTCATCTCTGCCGGACAAGTCTTTCTTCTTCTCTCCATCACCTCTGCCGCGCTGGCGACGACCGCACAGCAGCCTCCAGTCACCATCACCGACACCGGCACCAATTTCATCCTCGCGAACGGGTATGTCACCGCCTCGATCAGCAAGACCACCGGCGACATGGTATCGCTGAAATATCACGGTCTTGAAACCATGGGTTACGTCTCCGGCCACCACGCCGGTTACTGGGAGCAGAACCCTTCCGGCGCCATACGCAAGGCCGATACCATCACCATCGATCCTGCGAAGAACAACGGCGAGCGCGGCGAAGTCTCCATCAAGGGTTGGTCCGACGGACAATCCCTTACTGCTCATCCCGTCCCCGATCCCGGTGCCGCAAATGAAGACTCGGCCTCGCAGCTCAATGGCCGCCACATTGGGCCACCTTCGGGCTCCGGCCGCATCGCTAACGCCGGAACGTTCGTCGGCCGCGGTCCCGGCCGCGGCGGTAGAGGCCACGGCCTTCTTCTCGATATGGAGATTCGCTATACACTCGCTCGCGGCGACCGTGGCATCTATACCTACGCCATCTTCACTCACCAGCCGAGCTATGGAGCCACCAGTCTCGGCGAAAGCCGCTACGGCTTCAAGCTCAACAGCCAGGTCTTCGACTGGCTTTCGGTTGACAGCCAGCGCAACGCCCTCATGCCCACCAGCTCGGACTGGGACAACGGCACCGACCTCAACATGAAGGAGGCCCGTCGTCTCACTACAGGCGTCTACAAAGGCCGCGCCGAGCACAAATACGACTACTGCGCCGACCAGTTCGACACTCCCGCCTTCGGTTGGTCGAGCACCAAACACCACATCGGCCTCTACTTCATCAACCCGTCGATGGAGTACCTCAGCAGCGGCCCCAACCACTTCGAACTAACGGGGCACATCGACGACGGCGATGGGGGCGATCCTACCTTGCTCGACTATTGGCGCGGCACGCACTACGGCGGCAGCGAATTGAACGTCAACGCTGGTGAAGCATGGAACAAAGTTGTAGGGCCAATCTTTATCTATCTCGACTCAGCCATTACTCCTGATGCCATGTTCCGCGAGGCGAAAGCTCAGGCAGCCCGTGAGGCGGCGAAGTGGCCTTATACCTGGGTCAAAGACGCGGACTATCCGCACGCCGCTGAGCGCAGCATCGTCACCGGTCAGCTCATTTTGAAAGACCCGCAGGCTCCAAAGGCAAAGCTTCCCAACCTGCTCGTCGGGCTTGCCTACCCTGACCAGACCGGTGATCTCCCCGTATCGACGCGCGGCTTTGGTTCTCAGCGTGTCACCTGGCAGAACGATGCCAAGCACTACGAGTTCTGGACGCGCGGCACTGCCGACGGCCACTTCACTATTCCCAAAGTACGTCCCGGAACCTACGAACTTCACGCCATCGCCGACGGCGTTCTCGGCGAGTACGCAAAGGCTGATATCACGGTAACTTCCGGTCAACCGCTCGATCTAGGCAAGCTCGACTGGAAGCCCGTTCGCTATGGAAAACAGCTTTGGCAGATTGGTATCCCCAACCGCTCCGCCTCCGAGTTTCTCAAGGGCAAAGATCACTGGCACTGGGGCCTCTACCTCGAGTACTCCAAACTCTTTCCCCATGACGTCGAGTACACAATAGGGAAGAGCGACTTTCACAAGGATTGGTACATCTATCAAGTCCCGCACATCATCAGCGACGACGGCACTGGCCGCAGCAAGGGCCGCGCCACAACATGGACCATCCACTTCAACATGCCTGCCACCCAGCCCAAGGGCCGCGCCACTCTACGTCTTGCGCTGGCAGGTGTCAGCACCCGAAGCATAGCAATAGGTGTCAACGACAAAGCTGTGGGAGACATCACGGGACTGATCTACAACGCCACCATCAACCGCGACGGCGTAGAAGGCTCATGGGTAGAGAAAGACCTCTCCTTCGACGCCTCTCTCCTGCGTCCTGGCCAGAACACGCTCACTCTCACCGTCCCTGCAGGAGGACTTACCAGCGGCGTCTCTTACGACGTGGTCCGTCTGGAGTTGGCAGACGCACAATAAACGCAGTTGGATTTAGCTAATCGCGAACACGCTTCTTGATCTCGACATTCAGACGTTTGATCTTCTGGTTTAGCGTCGAGAGCGGGATCTTGAAGTATTCTGCAGCTTCGGTCTGGTTCCAGTGGCAGCGTTCGAGCCGGTCCGAGATGATGCGTCGCTCGATCTCTTCCATCAGGTCGAAGAGGGAAGCGTCGGGCTTATGGTCGAGCAGGCTGGCTGAGTAGGTGCTGCCGGTCAACTGCGCCGGGAGCAGGTCGGGAGTGATGGCCTTGGATGTGGCAAGCACAACGCCACGCTCCATCGCGTTCTCCAACTCGCGAACGTTGCCCGGCCACTCATGATCCATCATGATGCGCAGCGTCTCAGGTGTTAGAGATGGAACCTCAGTCCCGTTCTCGTCCGCATAGAACTTCAAAAAGTGTCCAGCCAGCAGAGGAATATCCTCGCGGCGCAGGCGGAGTGGAGGCAGCTCCAGCGTGATGACATTAAGTCTGTAGAAGAGGTCCTCGCGGAAACGTCCTTCGCGGACCGCCTCCTGCAAGTTGACGTTGGTGGCCGCGATGATGCGGACATCGACCTGGATCTCCTGCACGCCACCGAGATGCATGAAGCGGCGGTCTTGCAGAACGCGCAGGATCTTCGCCTGCATGTCCATGTTCATCGTGCCGATCTCGTCGAGGAAGAGTGTGCCGCCATTCGCGATCTCGAAGAGGCCCTTCTTCGCGCTGATCGCGGAGGTAAAGGCTCCCTTGACGTGTCCGAACAGCGTCGATTCCAGCAGATCGGATGGAACTGCGCCGGTGTTGACGGGAACAAAGGGATGGTCGCGCCGCGGAGAGTTCGCATGAAGTGCCTTCGCGATCAACTCTTTTCCGGTTCCGCTTTCGCCCTGCAGCAGGACGGTGGAACGGCTCGGCGCAACCTGTGCGATCAGGTCGAAGAGGCGCAGCATCGGTTCGCTCTTGCCGACGATGTTCTCGAAGTTGTAACGCTGCTTCAGAGTCCGCTTGAGCTGAATGACCTCTTCTTCAGCCCGGTGCTTGGCGATCGCGGTGCGGATGTCGGCCAGCAGCTTCTCATTGTCCCAGGGCTTCTGAACGAAGTTCTCCGCGCCCGCGCGAATGGCGTCGACGACGTTGCCGACAGTGCCATAGGCCGTGATCATGATGACCGGAAGATTCGGCTGCATCTCGACGATACGCGGCAGCAGGTCGATACCGCTCTCGCCCGGCAAGGCAAGGTCGAGCAGCAGAAGATCGTACTCGTTGCGCGACAGCATATCGAGCCCCGAGGTGCCGTCGCCGGTAAGGGTCACGGTGAACCCTTCCAGTGTCAGCAACGTCTCGAGCGATTCTCGAATGGCATTTTCGTCATCGATGATGAGAATGCGGGGTGTTCCAACAATGCGGGCCGTGCGTTGCAGATGGAGAGATTCGGCTGCCATCTCGGTTGCCTCAGACATGGATCGTCTTCCTCTCGGTCTCGTTACGTCCGTTTGTAAATGTTTCAACAGTGCTCTGGGACCGGCTCCCGGAGGCAGGGAACTCAAGCTGGAACGCAGTCCCGATGCCCCGCTCGCTCTCTACATGAATCTTGCCTGCATGTTCCTGAATGATTCCGTAGCTGACGGCAAGACCAAGGCCTGTGCCTTTATGCTCGCCTTCCCGCGGCTTCGTCTTGGTTGTAAAGAAGGGGTCGTAGATGCGGTGAAGGTGCTCGCGCTCGATTCCGCCGCCGGAGTCCTGGATGCGCACAAAGACATGGCCGGAGCTATTGAAGGTGGCAACTTTCAGCGTTGCATTCGACATACCGAACATTGCGTCTTTTGCGTTCAACATGAGATTGAGAATGACCTGTTGCAGCTTGCCCTGATTTCCGTGGATATGTAAGAGTTGTGGGTCGAGATTGGTTTCAATGTGAATCTGCGCTGTCTTCAACTGGTGTTCGAGCAAGGTAAGCGTATCGCGAAGAAGCTCGTTGAGGTCGATGCTGGTGAACTCGGCTCCGCTGGTGCGGGAGAAGTTCAACAGGCCGTTGACGATCTCCGATGCGCGAAACGTCTGCTGCGTGATCTTTTCAAGCACCGGCGCAAGACGCTCGTCATCGCGCATGTGCTTGGTCAGCATCTGCGTATAGCTGGAGATGACCGCCAGCGGCGTGTTGACCTCGTGCGCTACGCCCGCAGCCAGCAGGCCGATGGAAGAAAGTTTTTCAGACTGGGTCAGCTGGGCTTCGAGTTGGATGCGGTCGGTGATGTCGTCTACCAGAATGATGCGTCCAACCGCGATGAAGTCGCGCGTCACCAGTGGCGCAATGGCGATATTGGCTGTGCGCACACTGCCGTCAGGCAGCGCGAGGCGGAATTTGTAAAGAGTGTGGGTGCCTTGTTCCTCGCGCACGCTGTTGAACCGCGCGACGAAATCCGCAGGGAA
>NZ_DATKQC010000216.1:0-3248 GCF_035532915.1 Edaphobacter sp. | reverse complement strand
GCCCGTGCCGCGGCGATACGCGCATCCATCGTGTGATCAGGTTGCGATAGATAGTGATCGAGAGAACAAGTATCCGCAACACGCTCTGCCACGGCCGTTGCCGCGACCTCTTCCATGAGTCCGTTCAATGTACTCCGCCTTCAGTCTCACGAGGTCGTTAGGGGTCGGCTGACGCCGGCACCGTCCTTCGCCTCCGAGACGGGGATGTTGAAAGCATGCACTACCGAGGCTGCAGTGGATTCGCTAGGGCGGCCCGTTTCAAACCGCCATCCAACCCACGGGGATGTTGCAACCCTTACTACCTTTTGCCGCGCTCGCGGCCATCTTCGCCGCTCTTATTTCATTGGACGAAGGACACACCCAAAAGATGCATCTTTCGTCGTCGATTCAGCCCCGCAATCGGTCAGACTCAGTTCTTCAAATCCGTCAGCCCTACGCCATTAATCTTACAACAGTGTCAATAGAAGGCATCTATTTGTTACCCTCCAACGTAAGCCGTATCATGGGACGTATCTATGCCTAGCTTTCAGGACAGCGCACTCATCTTCGTTCTCGCCCTGCTCCTCTTCGGCCCGAAGAAGCTGCCCGAGCTCGCCCGCCAGTTAGGCAAGCTCATGGCCGAGTTCCGCCGTGCCTCCAACGAGTTCCGTATGCAGATGGAAGACGAGCTGCGCATGTCCGAGCAGGCTGATCAGCAAAAGAAGATCGCCGCCATGGAAGCCGCTGCCCCCGTCACCCCTGCCCTCACCGACGGCAGCGAGAACACCATCGCCCCACCTTTCAGCGAAGATCCCATCGAAGAGCATCCCCACATGGATCCCTTCAAGGATGATTTCTCCTCGACCGATTTCTCGAGCGAAAGCACTGCCGAAGTGGCCGCCGCGGAAGCCGTCGCTGAGCCGCCCGTCGAACCACTTCCAGAACCACTTCCCATCGCAACCTCAGGCGAGCTCAATCTCATGCCCCCATCGACCGGCCTTCCCGTAGCCAGCTCGTCCATCTCGCAGGCCTTCAGCTCCATCCCGCACGCACCCGAGTCCGTACCCGCATCCGACCAGACCAGCGAGGCCCCCGTTCATGGCTGATTTCGTCGATCGCGCCCGTTCCGCCGTCACCGACCGCGCCGAACTTCCCGGCATGAGTCTCATGGAGCATCTGGGAGAGCTGCGTAAACGCCTCCTCCACTCCGCTGGCTATCTACTTATCGGCTTCGTCGTCGGCTGGATCTTCCGCGAGCGTCTTTACGGCTTCGTACAGCAGCCGCTGCTCAACCTTCACCTCCAGCTCAACTTCACGCACCCGACCGACCCCATCAACCTCTTTATTAAAACAGCGCTCGTCGGCGGAGCGATTCTGGCATCGCCCTTCATCCTTTATCAGGTCTGGCTGTTCATATCGCCCGGCATGTACGCCAACGAGAAACGCTACGTCATCCCCTTCATGACCGCCACCATCACCCTCTTTCTCGCTGGTGCCTGGTTCGGTTATCGTTGGATCCTTCCCGGCGCCCTCAAGGTCCTCATCGGCGACTTCGGCAAGGACTTCCACCCCATCATCACCATTGATGAGTACACCGGCTTCTTTCTGGCCATCATCCTCGGCCTGGGCATCACCTTCGAGTTGCCCATCCTCATCTTCTTCCTCTCGCTCTTCGGCATCGTCGACGCCAAGTTCCTGCTCAAACATATCCGCTACGCCATCCTCGCCATATTCCTCATTGCCGCCGTCATCTGCCCGGATCCCAGCCCTGTCACCATGTGCCTCTTCGCTACCCCCATGCTTGGCCTCTACCTCATCGGCGTCGGCGTTGCTTACTTTGTTCATCCATCCCACCGCAAAGCCAAGGAACTCAAGCCTTCATGACCTCCGCCGCATTGGTAAACACCTGTCATCCTGAGCGGAGCGCAGCGAAGCCGAAGGACCTGCGGTTGCTCTTGCCCTTGCTCGTCCTTCTGCTCACTGCCGCAAACGCTCGCGCAGCAGCACCCGCCCGCTTCAACGGACAAGCTGCCTACGCCCTCACCCAGCAATACCTCAACGTAGCCCCCAAGCGCTACATCGGCTCCCCCGGCCACGCCAAAGCCGAAGCCTTCATCGAGGAGCACTTCAAGCCCGAGATCGCCAAGGGCCACTTCGAGACCGACAGCTTCGCCGCCAGCACTCCCGTCGGCCTGCTGGACATGCGCAACTACATCGTCAAGTATCCCGGCAAAAAAGACGGCGTCATCGTCATCGCCAGCCACTACGAGACCAACTACCCGCTCCGCGACATCAGCTTCGTCGGAGCCAATGACGGCGCCGCCACCTCTGCCCTGCTCATCGAGATCGGCAACTATCTCCGCGTCCATCCGCCGCAGGGCTACAGCGTCTGGCTGGTCTTCGACGACGGCGAAGAGGCCATCGCCAATCCGCCCTACAACCCCAGCCAGTGGACCTCCTCAAACTCCCTCTACGGCACCCGCCACCTCGCCGCCAAATGGTCGCAGGACGGCACCCTCAAAAAGATCAAGGCCTTTATGGTGGCCGACATGATCGGCGACAAAGACCTCAACATCGACAAGGACGCCAACTCGACTCCGTGGCTGCTCGACCTGCTCCAGCAAGCGGCAAAGAACACCGGCCACTCCAGCTACGTCTTCAAAAATCAGACCGCCGTCGACGACGACCATATTCCCTTCCAGCAGCGCGGCGTCCCAGTCCTCGACATCATCGACATGGACTACGGCCCGCACACCATGATGCTGCCCGACGGCTACCACCACACCGCCTTCGACACCATCGACAAGATCAGCGCGCACTCGCTCCAGATCGCAGGCGACCTCTTCCTCGAGATGATCCGTCTGATCGACCAGCACGGCTGATCTGGGAACTATAAAGCCATCACAATCAGGCGGCTGCAAAGGTTAGTTTGTAATTCGTGCCACTTACCCAGGGCCGAAGGCCCGCCCTATACCTCCACTACGGTTTCCGATGCAGCACATGCACTGCGATATCCGGCCAGAACTCCCGAAAAGCATTCGTAGCCGCATCGCGCAGAATTGCATAGGAATACTTCGTGGCGATGTCGCTTACATTGCTATCCTCGCTCGGATAGTACGTCGTGGAGATGCCCTCCGCGATGCCCCGTCCCAGCAATTCAGACAGGTTGACCGTATTGTGCCCCTGATAATTCGGCGTGATCGCCACCCGGCTTACAGCATAACCGGCGCGCTTCATAATGGAACCTTTGCCGAGCGCATAGTACCGCT
>NZ_DATKQC010000215.1:0-9818 GCF_035532915.1 Edaphobacter sp. | reverse complement strand
ACGCCCATGCGCGTCAGCGCGTCAGATCAATGGCTGGCACGCCACTTCTATCAGGATGCTGTGCCGCTGGAAACCGTCGAAACCGCTCTTTTGCTCGCCTCGCTGCGCCGCCTGATCCGCCCTGCTGACTCCCCGCGCCTGGCACCCATCCGCTCCCTGGCCTACTTCCGCCCCGTCATCGAGGAACTCCAGGAGAATCCCGCCCCGGAAAACTACCGCGATTACCTCCGCCTCAAGCTACGAATGGCCACTCAGAAACCGCCGGCAGATGTTCAGAAAAATACGTTTTCAGATGAGCGCTAACACTCCTTCTAGTGCTTTCCTCAGCTCGCCTTCAAAGGTCTCGTTAATGGCCGGGTTTCGTAGCGAAGATCGCCTCTATCGGACACTATTCGAGGACGACACCTTTCTCCAATGGGCAAAGGGCGATTATGACTTGCATCTGTACATCGACAGCCTGGATGAATGCTTGCTGCGCATTGACTCAGTGGCTGCGCTCCTAGCAGACGAGATACCAAAATATCCGTTGGACCGACTGAAGCTGCGAATCGCCTGCCGCACGGCATCATGGCCACCATTGCTGGAAAAGGCGCTCAAATCAGGCTACGGAGAGGGTTCATTTTCTGCGACCGAATTGGTGCCTCTGCGCCGAGTCGATGTCCTCCAAGCGGCAACATTGACCGGCATTACCGATCCAGATTCGTTTCTTGCGCGAGTTGATGAATTACATATCACGTCTCTAGCTATCAAGCCGGTTACGCTCAAGATGCTGCTCGACACATTCCTGCGAGAGGGTGATCTACCGGGAGACGTAGTTGATCTTTACGAGAAGGGATGCTCCATCCTCTGTGAAGAGCAAAATGAAAGTCGCCGTGCTTCACGCAGGACGGGTGACTTAAGTCCGAGAGATCGAGTCGCAGTTGCCTCTCGCATTGCGGCGGCAACTCAATTCGGTAACCGTTTCGCGGTCTGGACTGGAACCGAAGCCGAAGGTATTCCTGAAGAAGATGTAGCTATCGGTGATTTAGTCGGTGAGAGTGAACCGTCGGACAGCCCCGTGAACGTCACACACAACGCCGTTTTGGAGACGTTGGGAACGGGACTGTTCTCGTCCCGAGGTCAGGAGCGTCTTGGCTGGTCGCATCAGATGTTTGCGGAATTTCTGGCTGCGCGATATTGCTTCGTACACGAGCTGCCTATTGAGCAACTCCGTTCACTGGTATTTCATCCTCGGCGTAGACGTGTGATTCCGCAAGTACGAGAGGTTGCCTCATGGATTGCACTTCGGAATGACGGGCTTTTTGCGGAAATTGCAGAGTGTGATCCCGAAGTCCTGTTGGGGTCCGCAGCGCCTAGTTTGTCGAATGAGCAACGGCGGGTACTCACAGATGCGCTTTTGCGGAGTTGCGATCAAAGTGCTGTGCTCCACGTTAAACACAACCTGGAGCTGCGACACCTTGCCCATCCATCAATCGCAGAGCAATTGGAGCCGGTGATCGTCGATCGCGCGCGGTCGTGGACCACACGTTACTTCGCCATAAGGATTATTCGTGCCTGTGCGATCAGCAGCCTTGGAAAGCCACTTTTGGACGTCGCCCTATCCGATGAGGAACTACACGAGGTACGCACGATAGCAGCATATGCCATCGCGGAGGCTGGCTCGGATGAGGAGCGCAGCCAGTTACGTCCTCTTTTGAAAGCGAGCCGTCAGATTGATCCGAATGACCAGTTGAGGGGCGCTGCGCTTAACGCCGTCTATGCGGGCGACAAATACGACGACGAGATGTGGAATTGTCTTGAGCATCCACGGGAATCACTGTTTTTCGGTTCCTATGACACTTTTCTTTCGTACGCAGTCGTTCCGAAGCTCAACGCAGGCAATCTTCCGGCAGCGCTACAGTGGTGTGCTAAGCAGCCGATAGAGGACTTCGGGACAATCTCCGAGTTGGAAGGCGAGATTTGCAGAGTTGCGATTGAGCATCTCGAAGCTGATCGAGTGGCTGACCTTCTTGCTCAGACGATATTTGAACGATGCAAGTCGTACAGAGGCTTTCCAAATCGGGGACACAAGAAACAGTCCATCGCCGAGATTCTAGTCAATGAAGAGGGACGGCGGAGACGTTTCCTGGAGGCGTTCTTGCCTCTCCTCAATCCTACAAACGAGCATCTGTTGTTTCATCCTGTCTTGTTGGTGCACTTGGCCGATCTGGAATGGTTCATCGACAGAGTGATCACTGGGGCGTCACCTGTTCCACAAGTTGAGGCAAAGATCGTCTCGCGTTTGGCGTGTTCATGGGAACCCGAAGCAGTGAAGAAGGTGTGGGACGCATGTCAGATTAGCCCGACGCTGGCCGCCGAGTGCAACCCATTATTCGTCCCTGTTCCTCTCGATTCAGAACTGGCGAAGTTGGAACGACGCTCAAAGGCTGATTTTTTCAAAGAAAATAATATTCAGGTTGCTCCCGCTCTGGAGCCCCGGTGTGAAGCTGCGCTTCAGCTCATCGAGGGTGGCGAGGTGGATGCGTGGCTTAGGCTGCTGGGCGAAATGTCCTTGGACGTGGGTGGCACCCACTACATGGACCTCCGCCAGATGGAGGTTGAAACACTTCCGGGATGGGTGGGGGCGTCCGAAGGGATGAGAGGCAGAATCGTTGCTGCGGCGAAAATCTTCCTGACGGAGACGCAGTTTCGGACGTTGGCTTGGTTTACATCTACGCAAGTTCCATACGGCGCATCGGCAGGTGTGAATGCACTCGCATTCCTCTACGGCGTCGATTTTGCATATCTACAAGGACAATCAACCGAATTTTGGGCAGCCTGGATTCCTGCCCTGATAGGAGATTCTCGCGTCACTCACAACCGGAGCGATGCGATTGATGCAGTTAACGCAGTGTTTGCGATGGCCGCGTCCGGTGCACCGGCCACAATGAATGAGAAGCTCCTAGAGCAGATTCAGATGGAGAGTGACAGTCGGCAGTTCTTTTTTGCCGACACTCTCGTAGACCTGGCATGGGCTGACTCGTTGGGTGAAGCCCTGCTCGCAAAACTGGAGCTCAATGATCTCGCGCCGAGCGTTCAAGCGGAAATTCTCTTCCAGCTTGTAAAGCGCAAAGTAACGGGCGCAAAAGAATGGGCGGAAGAAACGGTAGGTTCTGAATACAATACGGACCGTGGGATTGGTTTTTCCAAAGCCCTTTTGAAAGCAAGTGACGATGCCGCCTGGAAAACGCTTTGGCCGCTTATTCAGACGGATACGAATTATGGCCGGCAGTTATTGGAAGGGGTTTCCTACGGCTATGACGATAAAGCCTCGTTCACCAATTGTCTCAGCGATGTCGAACTCGGGGAGCTCTACATCTGGCTACTGGAACAGTATTCTCCCGATGAACGAATGGCGTCCGGAGCTGTTGGGCCAGTTGACACGGTTCGGATGCTCCGTGATGGAAGTCTCGAAAAGCTGAAACGCCGCGCATCGTTTGATGCATGTGACGCCCTCGCGCGTGCCGAGTTGCAGTTTCCACAATATCGCTGGCTTCGTTTCCACTTCGATGAAGCAGAGTTGCTCGCGTGTGCCTCTACCTGGGAGGCCCAAACGCCGCGCGACATTATCACGATGGCATCTGACTCTAAGAAGCGCTTTATCGAGAGTAGCCAGCAGTTGCTTGACGTCATTGTGGAGTCGTTGTCGCATCTGCAAGCCGAATTACATGGAGAACTCGCTTCTGTAGGCGACCTCTGGAATTTTAAGGGCGCGGATTGGTGGCCAAAGCAAGAGGAAGATGTGTCCGACTATGTGGCGCGTCATTTGAAGAAGGGTCTCGCTGACCGTGGAATCGTTATCAATCGCGAGGTTCAGATTCGACGGGGCCGCCGTGGAGAGATGGCTGGGCAGAGCACCGATATTCATGTTGATGCTGTCCCGGCGCAGGATACACCGGGACAGCTTTATGGTCCGATTGGCGTCGTGATCGAAGTCAAGGGAAGCTGGAACGATGGGTTAATGAGGGACATGGAAGGCCAGCTCCGAGATCGCTACATGAAGAACAGCGAGTATCGAGCGGGATTGTATGTCGTAGCGCACTTCAAGGCCAATCAGTGGATTGCCAGCGACGCAAGACGAGCAAAGAGCGATGCAATTGATATTTCCAAATTGCGACAGGATCTCACGGAACAAGCAACGGAACTTTCAGGAGGGGTACTGATTCGGAGCTTCGTCCTGGACGCATCGCTGGATTCAACAGTGGCAACAGGAATCGAACTAGTCCCAAAATAACAGTGTTGGTGGCCGTGGTTCGCTGCCACACGGTGAATACCTCAGCCCGCTACGCTTTAAGCAAGAATGATCGCGCTACGTTAGAGTGAATAACAGCGGAGGCGTAAATGGTTTTGATTGATCGAGAAGTAATGACGTGGGATCGGACCGCTTATGCAGTGGGGTTCCGAGCGCGATTATCAGAGACTCTCGCCTCTGGCGTGACAACGCACTCGTGGCGCTGTGGCTGGGAAGATGCTGATGTTGAACTTTTGGAGTCAGCGCGACACCAACGGGTTCTTGCGGATGGTGGGGAAGATGATTTCGAGGAGACCTGGGACCTTCTGTTCGACGCTGGCGGTGATGCACGCGTGCATGGGATTGAATTCGACGAGAACCGCACGCAGCCTTGGAAAGAGGGCTGGATCGACGCCGACATCAATCTCGGCGCAAGAGGATTATGAGAAAAGCCGCATTGGGTGACCGTGGATCGGTTGCTGCGATACAAGCATACGAAATTCAGTCATTCGTTGACGGCCGCACCCGAATTCCATGAACATGATCGTATTCGTCGCGATCTAGGAACTTCTCCCAAGGATAGGGAGCCCGGCCAAGTTGGGCACGCATCTGGTTCCAAGCGTTGAACGTCTCGTGATAGTGATATTGAAATTGCTCCTCTGTCTCACCGATCATGCAACGCAGCGAATCGAACTGAATGCAATCATCAAAATCCGATCCCAAATTGCAAGGGGCCGCATCGAGATAGTTGACCTCGGATAGCACATTGAGTCTCATCTTTTCGCTGCGACTCACAGGAATGATGCGCATGGCGTCCTTATCCAGCAATGGCTCCAAATCCGGATGGAGCAGGATTCTGAGACCGGGGATACCGCAGCTCTCAGTCTGGTAGGCGCGGACAACACCCGTTCCGAGAAATTGCGACATGTGAAAAGAAACTTGTGCGGACGAGTCCGTTACGAACCGCAGCATACGATATGACCCCCGCGCTAGGCCCATACGGGCAGGCACACCGTTCGTGGCCAGATCGAACATTAACGCGCGCGCGAGCTGAATTGCATCGTCTAGGGATTCGATTCGGAAGAATGCCGAATCGGAAAAGACGATCGCTGTACCGGCTCCTATCTTTTGGAGTCGTTGCCGAGCTTCATTGAGGCAATGATGAAAGTTGATAAACCGGTATCCAAGTAGGCTCTCTGCTGGAGATGGGGAATACAGTTCCACCCCGGTAAAGACTGGACTGAGCTCGTTTAGCTCATCGCCTTCCTTTTCGACTAAAGCAGCAAAGCCGAGCATGTCGACAAACAGAAGGAACGTTGTTTCAAATGGTTGAGCCATCGGCGGTTAAGAGAAGCGCTTTTAGCGTAGCACGCGATGAGCATTTCTCACGCATGTCTATAGCAGGTTGCGAAGCTCCATAAAACGGGCTTGCACGATCTCCCACGACGGGTGGGAGCCGAAACAGAGAATCTCGCACTGGCCCTTGTATTCGCGGCCAATCGCGGCAGAAAGGTCTCCCGTCGCAAAGAGCGCGTCGCTGTTGGCAAAGCTCATTTGATCCGGGTAGAAGTAGCTGCCAGGAAAGTGTGTGCGGCTGATGCGGTCGTAGTCCCGCTTAATTTCCCCATACTCGGCAGATTGCAGCATTTCTAAAACCTCGGGCCGCGATGCGAGTTGAAACAGGTCGTAGTAGTGCCGAGCATAGGTGCCCAGAGCACGTCCATCCCGTTTGAGTATTTCCACTTTGCTGTGAATGGCAAACATCTTCTCGACGAAAGTCCGCCGGAAATGGAGCAAGCGCATCGGGAACGAGTTTTCGTCTTCCGCTCCAAGCGTGATTCCCTTTTCCAGCAGAAACTGACCGAGGTAGGAGCGCAGCTCAACATTCGCGGTGGGCTCCCGACCGCTGGCTGCTCCTGCTTCGAGGAGGACGCGGTTGGCGACTTCACCGGGGCCGCCGTAGAGCTGGCGATAGGAGAACCGGTCATTGCGCCCGAAGCCTCCTATGGTTTGGCTCTCCTCGGGAACAAACTGAAGAGCCGGATGCGCGGCCACGGCATCGCGCAGGCTCTTTAGTTCGCGGTCGATGCCGCGTTTGGTCAGGGGCGGCTCGAAGGCAAGCGGGTCGAGGAAGATGTCAATGTCCTCTGAAAACCGCTGAATCAAGTTCCAGCCTTTCGAGAGGCTGGTTCCGCCTTTGAAGATAACTTTGTCGCTGGCCGTAGCAGCGATGATGCGCAGCACTTCGGTGACGTAATAGTCCTTTTCGATGATCCCAGGGCGGAGCTGAAAGCGCTCTGCGGCCTGAAGGATCTCCTGATCGAAGTCAGGATGTTCAAACAGTCTCACGTTTTGGGCCTTTCCTTGGCCTGCCACTCGCGCGCGTGTGTCAGGGATGTGAATTGTCCAAAGTCGAACCTGGAGAGCGGATTCAAGGAGGCACGCAGACGCGCTCGTGCGGTGGGATCTCGTTCAAGCTGTTCCGCCAGTGCGCCCAGTAGTGCGCGAACCCGTGGCGGCTCCGAATCGGCGACCTTGAGCAGTCGTTCAAGGTGAAGATCCGTTGCCAGTAGGGCCAACGTCTTGTGAATGGTGCGTTCGGTAGACAGTTCGCTTGTTTTGCCGCCCTTGCGTAAAAAGTCGAGCAGGGCTGCTTCTGTCTCAGAAAGGCTCTTCCATGCTTCCGGCCTCCGTGCATGGACGCGGGTCTCGGCGCCGATGAGTTTCCTGGGGAGACTGAGTGAGCTTGTTGCCAACTCGCTTCGCCGCGGTGTTTGTGTGCTGAAACCTAACAGATTGGCGGCAGCGGTGCCGGATGGGAAGATCGTCTTGGTTCTCTCTGCCAGTTTCTGGATTGCCGTGGGGCTGGGACGGCTCGGCCCGAAGGCGGTTGAGCGAGGACGATAATAGACACCTTTGCTCAGCCGTTCTAATGTGCCGTTGCGGGTCAGGCGTGAGAGCGTCTGGGCAACGGCGGGAAAAGGCTGATCCCGGAAGTCGTTGTGCCGCCATAACTTCTCGCCGCCGCGTTCAATCTGTAGGCGGATGGAGCTGGCGGTGCTGCGGGTTTTGGTGGCCTTTGGCATCTCCTTTACTCTGTTCCACCTACGCCATATTGTCAAGTTTTTTTGCGACAAAACTTGACATATCCGTATCCGGAATCCATTCATCAGCCGGCTGTTCTCTAGTAACTGGCATTCGACTGGTTGGGCGCGGTGAATCACAAGCTCAATCCCTGGTCGTTGCCGATGGTGCCTTTAGCGATGGATTGAGCTTGAGAAATTTCGTTGACTGCAAGGGTGAGATGCCCGGCGTGTTCCAAAGCATGTTCCCTCGCTATTGGCTGGGCATGGCGGTCGTAGAACTGAGTCTGTTGGTCGATGTGGAGCCAACCGCCAGTCTGGTTGTGCTGGTAGCTCTGGATGTCGCCGGTCTCCCGCTTCCACTCGTAACCAGAGGCATCGTTCGGCAAAGCGTTGTGGAGCGGTGCATAATGCCGTTGGTCGATCTGAGAGGGCGACCGCGCCTTGTCGATTGCAGGATCGTGAGGTTCCTGTTGGAAGTGCCGTCTTTGCTCTTCGGGGGTCAGTTCTTTAGTGTTGGTCATGGTCTGCTCCTTCGGTTGGGGTTGGTGAGCTTGCGCTTCGTTGTTCGGTCTTGCGACCTCGACAGCGGAGGCTTTGCTGATGTCGGTGCTGAGGCGTTCGGCGAGCGTTGTTGCGTCGTTCGTGTAGATTCGCGCGTCTTCGGACGCGCGAGAGACGGACACGTAAGCGAAGCGTGTGTTGATGAGTTCGGGGTGGGCCGTGGTGTCCATGTTGATGAGAACTCGATCCGTGGTGAGTCCCTGCGAACTGTGCGACGTAACGGCGTAGCCGTGGTCGAAGTGCCGCATCTCGGAGGTGTCGAATGTCAGAGTCCGGGCCTTGTCCCCATCCATGCGGACGGTCATGCTGGTGCCGTCGATGCGTTCCACGGTGCCCAGATCGCGGTTCCTGATTTCCATGTCGGGCTTGCTGACGGTGAACTGGAGCCGGTCGCCCTCTGCAAAGTCTCTGGCGATTTCTCGGTAGGCGGCGATGCCATGCAGCCGCTTGGGATCGTAGGTAACTTGCTGGCCGTCCTCGCGTTCAACCGTGAGGTGGTTCGCTTTGGGGTCTATGGAGACGACTGTGGCATAGGTGCCACGCTCAATGCCAAGTTCCTTGCTCCCTCGGGTGTAGTAGAGAACGTCGGCGGGCTGGTAAAGCGCGGCCCAGTTGCGGTCGGCGCTGGTCAGTTCCGAACGCTGGGTAAGAACGGTCATCGGATGATTGTCTTTGGACAGCGCGCCGCTGCCCTGCAATTCGGCGCGGATGGCATCGTTGATGTCGCGGCGGCTGGCATTATCGGGCGAGACAACCAGCGTGTTCTCCGGTCGTGCGACATAAGCCCTGGCGATGGCCTCGATGCGCTGACGGTCGTCGGGAATCTCGGTAATCCGGCCGTGCTGCTGAAGGAGTTGAATGCCGGTGGCAGTCTCGTTGCGCGAGAGATGTTCGACTGCGCGTAGCAGTTCGGGGTCTTTCTGGCGCACGATCTGGTCGAGCTGCGATGTCCGCATTCCGGCATCCTGCATCTGCTCGAAGGGCTTTCCGGCATCGACGCCCTGGTGCTGCCTGGTGTCCCCAACGAGCAAAACCCGGTCCTGCGACCCAATCTTTTCGAGAAATGATTGCATCTGCCGGGTGCTGGCAAGACTGGATTCGTCGAGCATATAAAGGTGCCGGGCGTTCGGGTCTCCCGCGCTGCGCTCGACCCCTCCCCGCGCGAGAAAACCTTGCAAGGTGTCGGCCTGAATACCGGCATCCCGGAGCTGGCCGGCGGCTCGACTTGTGGGAGCGAAGCCCTCGACGGCGTATCCGTTGCGCTCCGCGCCCTCGCGGATGGCCTCAAGGGTCGTGGTCTTGCCGCTGCCCGCCAATCCCTGTAGACCATGTATGCGGTCGTGGGAGGTAAGCACTTCCTCGATGGCTTTTTGTTGTGCCGGATTCAGGAACTCGCGGGTACGGGCATGGGCGGCTCCGACCTCTTGCCGCATGATCGGCTCGACTGTGGACTGGCCCTGCTGCATGTGCTTGATGGTCGCAAGCTCCTCGGCAATGGTCTCGCGGGTCGTAAACTGCCGCCCGGTGTCGTGCTTGTGGCCGGGTGCGCGTTGGAATTCTCCGGTGGCTTGCCGTTGCTCGAAGTTGTCGCGTACCTGGCTGTAAGTAAGGTCGCCCATGCCGCGCCGTAAGGCGTCGCGCATGATGTCTCGCTCATCGGTGACGGCCTCGCGCTCGAAGTTGCGGCTCTTGGCGAAGGTGACAGCTTCCTGAACTCGTTCCGGGATGTTCGGAACACGCGTCTGCTCCTGAGCAGACGCCTGGAGTTTCTACATTTGCCTGGACGATTGTTCGCTGAGGCAACGGGGCTAACAGGTCTGGCATTAAATTATTGTGTAGACAGACCGACGTAACTAGATTACATTATTCCTGAGCTTATACTCAGGAGCCCTCCATGAACG
>NZ_DATKQC010000214.1:0-3260 GCF_035532915.1 Edaphobacter sp. | reverse complement strand
CTTGCCAGTGGGCGAGTTCCGCCGCAAGGTCCCCAAACAACGGCACGGGATTCGAGGTCTTCGCGGCGCAGCGCTTGTACGTGGAGGTGATTGCCTCGAGAAGAACGCTGTCGAGCAAGACGATATCCAGGTCTGGAGGAGTGTTCTCCCCGAGCATGTGCCGTGTCAGGTTCTTTAGAAAAGAGATCTGATCGTTGGAAGGCCTGGTCTCCCCTTTTGGAAGATCCCAGGGATTGATGGTCTGATCGCTGTCGAGCGACATCTCGATCATCTCGCCGCCCATCAATTCAACGAGCGGCTGGTATGAGTCCCCGCGTTCGAGGATAGAAATTAAGGGATTCGCTCGAGCTGCCATCAGTAGCATCTGTTGCGCGGCAAGAGTCTTGCCTCCGCCGCTTTTCGCCATCAACAAACCATTCGCATCCGACAGATCCGGATCGAACATCGAGAACGGGATCAACTGGCGGTAGGGCGTTTCAAACAGAATGAGAGGACTGCGCCGCGTCCCAGTCCAGGGCATTTCCACCGGTACGAGGTCCGCGACGTTCGAGGTCAGCATGTCCTGGTCTCGCTTGTCCGCCTCGGCCATGCCTGGCAGCGTTCCGAGAAAGATGCGCCGTTTGGCGATCGTTTCCATTACGGCCTTCGCGCCGTTCATATGCGTGAACGCGTTGAGAACCTCTTGTGTGCGATTGGCGAGATCGCGCTCGGATCGTTCGAGGTCGGCGAATGTCACGGCGGGCACTGAGGTGCGGACTACAACCGAAAGGCTTAGCTTCGCCGTTTTGAGAGAGGACGAGATGATGTCGCGCTGCACCTGAATAAGTTGGGCCTGCGCTACTTCCGCTTCAGGGTTGGATTTGAAGTTTCCGTTCGCATCCTTCTGCGCGGCGGTCATCTTTTGCAGGCGTTTCTTATAACTTTTGAGAACCTTGACCTGATCGGGAATGACGACCTGCCCGCTGATGACGATGGGAAACCCCAGGGTGGAGAAGTTCTGCAACATACCGGGGAAGGTGGCATCCGGCAGCTCTTTGAGAGAGATCACCGAATACAGATACCCATCGATATTGAGATACGTTTCCGTTTCATTGAGAATGCTTGATTGAGTCGCCTGCTCTCGGGCACTGCGATACTCGAACAGCTCTTCGCCAGGCACATAGGGCCGGTGGTCGCGCCTGGTCGGATGTTGGGAATGCTTCAACTCTTCGAACAATTCCTGGGTGGAGAGTCTCCGGGGACCGAGGTTGGCCGCCTCCATCGACCCCTCGATGCCCCGGAGAATCGACTCAAACTCTGCGAGGTAGGTCTCATGCTCCTTCCGAGTTCGCTGGATCGCCTTTCTCTGGCTTACGGCGAACCCGCCTAGCTTCCGGTTCTGTTGTGCAGAATGATAGAGCTTGGCATGGATGCGAGGGTCCCAGATGAAATAGACATGAAGCCTGTTCTCGAAAAAGAAGCCGCTGCTTTCCTTGCGCCGCCACATCCGGAGACGGTGCGTATCCAGAGCCATAACCTCCGACTGCTCGGCGCGCTGCTGACCGACGTAGCTGTCCAGGAGATCCCCAAGATGCTCGGAGATTTCATAGCGAAACTGGATGCGCATGCTGACGTCGGGCACGCTGCGGAAGAGCGCCTCAAGCATCGACTTGGTCTGATTGCGATCACTGTCAGTCGCGAAATAGGCCAGAATGCCCCGCAGCTCGTATCCAGCGACGAATGCTCCGTTGGTGCGCACCATCACGTTGTCGCCGTTGGGTAGATCCCGCAGAGGGAGCAGTTCACAGACAGCAGGTGCCTTGAGTTTCTTTTCGTGTTCCGCATACGTCATTGGCATAACTCTCTTCTCCCTCCTTGTGCTGGAAGCCCCCCGTCACCGTGCAATCTCTCCGCCGCCAGCATTGCGAGAGGCGTGAGCCCTTCGTGGAACCGTGATGCAAAGACAACGCAGGCAAAGACCGCCTGAGCGGCCTCGGCGTCGAGTTGCAGGTTCACCGTACCGTCCGATTCCGCCTTGATTGAAGCCTGCATATGGCTATTCCTCCTTCCAGTCGACGTAAGCCTCTAACAGTTGCGAATCCCGCTCAAGGGCGCACCACGCATGCGGGGCGAAAAACGAGCGCAGGAGGTCGGTCAAGTAACCGCGGGGCCTGCCGTACTTGAACAGGATCAGGAACGGAACCGCCAGCACCGGCACGACGAACTCCATAAAAATGTTGAGGGGTATTCCAAAGACGTGTGCATTGTTGCCTGCGAAGTGCGCAAGTAGATTCATGAGGGCCGCGAGGGCGAGCACCAGAATCAAGTCCTCGAATTCGAGGCCGAGGAACGTCACCTTGGTATGAAGGTTCCGGTGAACCGGTGTCAGATCCAGACTCATGACATACTCCTCAGATTCCGTGCGCCTGCGTAACCATGGACTCGGCAAGACGCACCATACCCGAGACCATCAAGGCGGCTATCGCCGCGATAAACTTACGAATCCAAGTCGACCCGGGATATATCTCCGAGACGACTCCCCCCATGTGCAAAGCCATCGCTGCGAGCTGGGTCAACGCAAACATGGGCAGAATCACGTTGGCAGTCCAGTTCACCAGGCTCATGGTTGCCATCCAAAAGCCGTCCGCGCTGGTTGGACCCGCATGTTGAACAAAGCCTTCAAGCGCACGAAGCATGCCGGAGCACATCAGCGATGCAAAACCGCCATAAAGAAAGTGTTCGAAGGGGCCGCTCTTGCTGTAGCGATACACCGCTGCCGAGAAGAACATGCCGGCCATCGTCGGCATCATGACGTTGCCGGCCCAGGAAGCGAGATTTGTGATTGCACCGTCAAGACTCATCGATTACTCCTCAAGCCGCCATGGCCTGGAATAGTGTGAGCAGCCCGCTCACACTCAGGAACGAGATCGCGGCAAAGACCATCCTTGTCCAGGGTCTGTGCCTGACAAAATTGATGACCG
The DNA here is from genome assembly GCF_035532915.1 of Edaphobacter sp. Taxonomy (GTDB): domain Bacteria; phylum Acidobacteriota; class Terriglobia; order Terriglobales; family Acidobacteriaceae; genus Edaphobacter. The sequence goes on along the minus strand of NZ_DATKQC010000214.1, from coordinate 300 downwards.
CTCCGACGCACGCTAATCCCGCCGCCGCGGGCATGATTTGCCCGACGATGTAGTTCCAGAGAGACGTAAGCATGTCGGTAGTCGCGTACTGTCCCCCCGAGTTCCAGCCCTGCATGAGCTGCATGGTCGCGGAGAGAGACATTAAGAAGAGCGCGGCGATGATGGACGGGAGAGGGTTTTCTCCAGCAGCGCCGTCAAGCGTCGCCTTGAGAACGAAGTAGGCGGCAAGTATTGGGACCAGCTTGGCCACCACGATTTGATTGACGAAGGCCTTGAAGATCGTCTCCATGCTGGCGATCC
>NZ_DATKQC010000213.1:0-4067 GCF_035532915.1 Edaphobacter sp. | reverse complement strand
TGCACGCGGGCCGGTTCTGCGAGAGTCGGGCCGCCGGCTGCGTTAGCAGCCGTCCCATGCGCGGCTTCCGATGTCGCTGTTGTCGGAGTCGCGGTGTTTGGGTGCTCAAAGTCAATCGCCACGGTGTCGCTGTCGATGGCGTCCTGCTGCTGCTTTTCTTTGGCAAGCTCTCGCTGCTTGGCCTGTGCCCGCTCCTGCGAGGCATCCGATGTGATGATTGGGGCGTTTGGACTCTCCCCATAGATGGCCGCTCGCTGCGCCGCGGTCATCGGCGGAGCTCCGGCCGCCTCCGGCCCCGGAACTCCCTGCGCCGCCTCAAGCTGTTGCATCGCAGTAGCCAATTCCTGCTGGTGCTGCCTTTCCTCTGCATCACGTTTCGCCTGTAATTCCTGCTGTGACTCGAAGCTGTTCACTTCCTGCGCATTCGGCGCCGCCGGGCGCATCGGCATCGTGCTTACTGGGGCCGATTTTCTAGTTCCACTCAACAGGCTTGAAAGATTCGCAATGCCGATCAGCGCGATAATCGCGACCAGGGCAATGACGACGGGCATCCCTTTCCGCACGGGCGGTTTTGCTTCCGGCTGCTCTGGTACGGTCGCGGGTGGATTCTGGTTGGACTCCGGCATGGCTAGTTCCTCTCTCCGGTGCGGTGGAAGTCTACCTTCTGCTTGCCGATGGCGAGGTAGCCGCGTTCCAATTCCTTCGGCACGGTGTAGAGGCCATCATTGAAATCGAAGTTGATGAGCGACGGCTTGCCGTCCTTCACCTCGTAGAGTGCGGGCGTTTCCTGAAACTGGCCGCGCAAATAGGTGAATTTGCCATCACGCCATATCTGCTGCAAACCAAGTTGCTTGCCCTTCGACTGGTCCCACGTGAAATCAAAGTGCAGCGTGCCGGGGTATTGGCTGCGATAGGCTTCCTCTTTCGTGGTCTCTGCCTTCTGCACGGCAATTTCGGCGGCCTCGGCCGCCGCTGCATCCTGTTTGGCTCTGGCCAGCTCGGATGCGGGCACGAAGACGGGCAGCTCGACCAGCCGCTCTTTCGCGGTCTTGTCGCCCGGAGTAAGGAAAACTTTGGAATCGAAGTGGGGATCTCCGTTGCCGGAGATTTCCTGAAGCTCCAGCGTGTACTCGTTGCCGTGGTCGGAGATGATATGCACGTCGGTCGCGCTATTCGCCACTTTAGGCTTGATGCTGACAAAGCGGCTGGCGACATGGCCGCCGTCGAAAACCCAATCCACCGTGTCTCCGGCGAAGACATTGGCGACCTTCTCCTGTGGCGGAAGCACGATCAAAGTCGATTGCAGCAAAGCCGCACGAATCACGGGAGGCGCGGCAGTAGCCGAAACGACGATGGTGCGCGGCGGATTCGGCTGCGGCGGAGCAGGTTGGGTGGCGGCCCGCAGCGACCCACAGGCAAGCGGGAGCGAGAGAGCGACAGCGATAGGACTGAGCGGTTTCATGACGAATGTCCTTTCCCGAATTGGTTATGCGGTTTCTCCTTGGGCCAAACGAGCAATGCCCTCGGTGAGTCCATATGTGGCAATCAGCTTCGACCGGAGCACCCGGTCTTTGGGCTTGGTGGAGAACGTGGCATAACTACGGCCGTCGAGATTGAGAATGACGACTTTGGTGAGGCCGTCGCGCCGCATATACAGCGCCTCACGATCCTGCAAACTCTCAAACAGAGCGATCTGCTGCTCGTTCATCTTGAACAGCTCGGCGTACTTTTTCCGGTTGAAGGTCGTGTCTTTCAGAAACAGAAATGATGTGCACGAGTTCACGATGCTGTCGGCGTTTTTGCCCAGATCGTCGGCGGACTGACCGATCATGGTGACGCCGCCAAGATTCTTGCGAACGGTCTTGATGGACGCGAGCGCACCTTCCAAAAGCTGCCGATTCTTCATGGAGCTGAAGATTTCTTCAATGAGTATGTGCTTGGGCACGCCAAGATTGGCAGGATCGTAAAGTACGTCGTTGATACGCCGGAGCAGCCATACCATTAGCGGTTCTATGAGGTCGGCGTATTGCTCATTGTTTACGCCCTGGAAGTCGAAACACTGGAGGCGCGACAAAGAAAGGCTGTCCTCCACGTTGTCGAAGATCGCGTGATAGACTCCGGTGCCTACCCATTTAGAGAGATATCTGTCGAGTTTCTTCGGGAGAAAGAGATTGGATAATCTGCGGTTTTCCTGGTCAAGCAGGTACATGTCCTGCACCGCTTTGTGAATTACGTCGTCATCTTCCGGCTCCAGCTCCGCTCCGCCGTTGGCGAGCAGGAGCTTGATGAAGCTGTACAGGAACTTGATGTTGCTCTCGGTGGGCTCCAGGGCGAACGGGTTGACGCGAGGGCCGTCCTTGCCGACGCGGTCCACGCGGCCTCCGTACAACTCCACCACGCTCTCATAGCTGCCGCCGATGTCGAAGATGTAGGAGAAGCCGCCGTATTTCTGCTCCAGCGCGATGAGCTGATTTCCATGCACTGATTTGCCGGTGCCGGTTGGCCCGAGGATGAGCATGACGCGCACGCCGTCCACATACACGTCCTGAAAGAACGGTGTCCGTGTGCGCGTCTCAAAGATATTGAGATATTCCGCATCTAAATCCCCTGAATGCGGATGTCCAAGATGCGGAGCGAACACCAAAGAAAAACGCGCATGATGGTCCTCCGCAAGCCACAGCGGGAAGACATTGAACTTGTGATTGCCGGGGAACATCGCATAGAAGGCGGATAGATTCCCCAGCGTCTCTTCCATCACCTGCGCTCGTGCATCGACGAAGATCCGATGTACAGCGGGAACGGTATCGCGTAATTGTTCCGGGCTGTGAGCTGCCAGCAGCAAGCGGAGTGAGTATTCGCCCTGCACCTTTTTGTCCAGTGAGCGGATGACTTCGCTAAGGTCATCAACGCTGCTGTTCGCGGCCTTGGCCGCGGCTCCGGTGTCGAGGGAGGCGGTATCGCGCCCGCTCATGACTCGCGTCAACACACCGACTTTGAAAAACGAGATGAACTTCTCCTGGGCGTCGATCTCGCTTCGGGCTGAGGACGTGGATTTCACGCGCCATGTGGAGCACAAAACGCTGTCGCAATCTAGCGTTAGCAAGCCGGAGAGTAGGCACGGTCTCGATGCCTCCGGCGTCGTCTTCAGCGAGAACATTTGTACATGGCGTCTGCCCACGCGCAGGTAGTCGCTATGCCACGCAACCGGGTTCTTTACGATCTGCCGGTCTACGCCGGTGTCGGCGCGGAGCTGGTCGTCGCCCGCCCACTCTTCAAGGTTGAACAGGTAGCTGAAAAACTGAAAAGTTGCGTTCTTGTCGAGCCGGCGTAACCCCAATGTCTTCCCGAGATGGGATTCCAGGATGGTCGCAGTCTTCTGGAGGTCGGCCAGCATCCGCGACGTGTCGGCTACGTGCTCCTGAGGCTTGCGCTCGAACGCCTTTACGCTCGACGGTTCCAGCGTGAGGCACCAGTGCAGGTCGATGTGCCGGAAACTCGCGGTCTTCTCAAGAAGGGCTATACGGTCGTCCACGAATACTTGAGTAACAGGATTTCCATATTTCCTCTGGCGCGGAAGATTGAATCCTGACATCACCCCGGTGTACTGATACAGGCAGGAACCTTCCGGCAACCCTCGCAATGCGCCTTCAATCGAGCGCATCCGGGCGTCAAGCTCCTGGTCGGTCAATCCCTCTTCATCAATGCCTGTGAGCGCAAACAGGCATCCATAGCCGCCGCCCTTCAGGGCAAAGATGTTTGGGCCGACGAAGCGAGCAATCGGAATGATGCTGCACGCAGCTCCGGCCTTTGCGAACCACGGAACGAATTTGGCTTGCTCAGTATTTGCGCGGGTCATAGTAGGACTTCTGGTTGAGGCTCAAGCCCCATAGTTGAAACATCTTTGGGTGTTTGCGCACGATGAACCATGCGCCGATCGCAAGCGTGGGAAAGGACACCATTGCCAGCAGGCGGAACCCAGTGAGGAAAACCGTTACGCAGACGAAGACAATCGCCATCCATGCGCTGAGGTCCAATCCGAGCTTGGCTCGTGGCCTATTGAGCGCCTG
>NZ_DATKQC010000212.1:0-2948 GCF_035532915.1 Edaphobacter sp. | reverse complement strand
TCTGGAGGGCACAAGTAGGAACACAAGAAGAGAGCACACCGAAAGCAAGAACGCCAGCAGCCATTTCGAGAGACGTATCCCCAATGCCGTGCTCTGAAGTTACCCGCTGGCAGCCTGTTTCACTAGGCGCGAGAGATGGTGCGGGTTAATTCGAGTAATACGTTATTCGTCTCGCAGCAGAACGTCAATAGAGTTTACCGAGAAAGAGGCCCGCCGATGATGACGCCCAGGGAGACGATATCCGATGAAGTCTAGCTTGCTTACCGAGGGCTGCGGACGGAATTTCTTCTCGGTCCTTGGAGTTCAACCCCCCGCATTGGCCGCACATTTTCACCAGTGAAGAACAGCCTGGACGCGACAACGTGGCCATCCTGAACAGCACGTTATGGCACAGCCGATCTGCCGCTGACCCTACTGACCAAGCGAAAGAGCCGGCTTGCCCGACATGAGAGCGACAACATTGGCCGCTACGCGATCGACAAACATCACCGCGCTCGTGCCGATATCTTCCCGGTTGTACAAGACGACGACTCCACGGTCGCTTTCGGGTTGGAAGAGAACAAATGATGTGTAACCGCCCGTTCCGCCATCGTGCCAGTAGGTGTGCGTCGGCTCGGTGTAAAGCCATCCCATCCCTACTTTCATTTGCGGCGGACCATCGGCGCGCAATTCATGTGTCATCGCAATCGCCGCAGGCAGGGTCGCCTCGTGCGATTGATCCACGCCGCTCGGCATGAGTTGATCCGGATGCAGTTGGGCTTTGATGAACGTCAGCAAGTCGCCGACGGTGGAACGGAGCGCGCCGGCGCCGGCCAGAGCCGCAAGATCCCACGGCGGGGCTGTACCGTTAGTGGCGGTATGCCCCGCGATGAACCCTTTCTCCTGCTCCGGCGAAAGGGTGGTCTCGGTATCTTTCATTCCCAGCGGCCCGGTGATTTCGCTTTTCACCAACTCGCCATAGGAGACGCCGGCGCGGCGAGCCAGAACAAATCCCAGCAGGCCGTAGCCGAGATTGCTGTAGAGAAATTTTGGTTCGACAGGAAGCGCGACGCCGTGTTGGGCGAGAAACGCGTAGAGCTGCTCGGCATGATAGGCGGCGTAGGGGTTGGTGGGATCTTTCTCGGCGTGCAGATTGCTAGGCAATCGCGGGAGGCCTGAGTGCTGAGTTGCCAGATCGACCAGTCGGATTTCAGCGCCTTGCGGTTTGGCCACGGTTCCTGGAGGCAAGAAGTCGCGGACGGGCTCGTCAAGAGTCACTTTCTTCTGCTCGACCAATTGCGCGAGCAACAGGCCGGTGAAGGACTTCGTGACCGAGCCGATCTCGAAGATCGAATCGGGTCGGGCCACGCCGTAAGCGAAGATGCGCTGCTCGCCATGGTCAATCACGCCAATCGCGACGCCACCTCCCGTCGATTTTGCCAAGACACCAGTGGCAAGCAATGGCGCGAATTCCCGATCGAGCACTGGCTTCAGATCGGCAAGGGCAACGGGTGGTTGGGCTGGCAGCATTTTCGGCGCTGCAGGAAGAGCGGGAGCTTTTTCCTGCCGCGTGAGGTCGAGCGGCAGCGGTTGGCCTTGGGTCCAGGTGCCTGTGATCGTTTTGCCGTCGGCAGCGAGCGTGCCGCTGTAGCTTCCGTGGACAGCCGGAACGGTGAAGATGAATGCGTTTCCAACGAAGCTGGCATCGGTGCACGGAACTCCCCGTGCTCCTTGGTCGAGACTGTCGAGACTGAGCGCCAGCTTGCCCGGCGAAATGGTCTTCACCTGGACGCCGATACGCAGCGAGCCACCCGGCGTCTTCAATGTTCCCATCCAGTAGCCGTCCACGGGCGACGGCTTGACACCCGCCTCTTCGCGCTCGAACACTAGCGGCAGCGGTTGGCCCTGCGTCCAAGAACCAGAAATGGAATTGCAGTCGGCGCTGACAGTTCCTTTGTAGCTGCCATGCACCGAAGGCACCGCAAATGTGAGCGTTCCATCACTCAGATCAGCATCCCCGCCCGCGAGTCCCGCAACGCCCTGATCGGGACTGTCGAGTGTCACCGTCAACTTTCCGGCGGCGTCTGACTTAATGTGCAAAACCAAACGAAGCCAGCCGGTGCCGGTATTCAGCGTGCCTGTCCAGTTGCCTGTCATTTGGCAACCTGATACCTGCGCAGACGCGGATGCCGCAATCACCAGCAGCACGGCCAAATTAAGGGCGACACGCATCCCCCAACGCGCTGTTGAATCTCGTAAATTCCTTGGTGCGCTCATGGGGGCATCAGACGCATTCCTCCTCACGACTTCCTCCTTCGATCAGGGCTTTCAATTCCCGACGCTGCGGCACGGTCCAGCGCACTCGACAACATAGTTCAAAATTCAGAACAGTGCAAATGTACGGATGATGGCAATGTGGTGGGGTCCTGGCAAACAAAAAGGCCCTCCGATGAAAGTCGGAGGGCCAATGCACTCCAGGCCTAGAAGGCAGCGCCATCGGATGTTTCAGTGGCTTGGTCCGAAGCATTAGAACCGGAAACGATTGTTTCCGGCTCAGGCTCACCGCGATCGAGCTTGCGCACAACATCGGCGCGAATGCACCAAAAGGTCTGCTTGGTGGTCTTGGCTTTCTTGCCTTTGCCAACTTCGCGTTCGTACGTCGTGCTGATAAGGCTGCCCTCAACGAGGACGTGCGAACCCTTCTTGATCGCCGTCGCGACGTGTTCCGCCAGTCGCGTACAGAAGATGCAAACGCGGTGCCACTCGGTTTTCGAGGACCACTCGTCCTGCGCGTTCTTCCACGACCGCTGCGTGGCGACGGAAAGAATGGTGAACTTCGAGCCGTTGTTGTTCCGCGCTTGGCGCTGCTCCGGGTCTGCTCCAACAAATCCGATTATCGTTACTGAGTTAAGGTAAGACATTTTTTTCTCCTTTTTCTGCCTCATTTTCTTGAGGCACCCAAAAGCGAG
>NZ_DATKQC010000211.1:0-3025 GCF_035532915.1 Edaphobacter sp. | reverse complement strand
CAAGAGCAATTATCAGGACTTCCAACGTTTCCAGGAAGTCGACCTTGCGCTCGCAGCCGATGCGGAGGCGACTTTGCCAGCATTGACCGAGGCGATCAAGCGCGCGATGACTGCTGAGCGCCGGACCTTCTTCCAGGCTCGAGGCGTCAAGCTGGCGGAAGCGCACCGGGAAGCATCGGCGCGAACACGGACCGCAGCGTCGTTCGCGTGGGATGCAAGTCCGATCAGCACCGCCCGATTGTCGGCGGAGATCTGGGAGCAGGTTAAGAACTACGATTGGTCGCTTGTATCCGGCGTTTGGTTTCTCAGCAACTGGCCGCTACGGCTTTGGGATTTCAACAAACATTATCAGTACATCGGTTCGGCTGGCGGCTACGGAGTCGGCTACGGCGCGCCGGCCGCAATCGGCGCGGGGCTGGCGAACCGTAAATACGGGCGGCTGACGGTCAATATTCAGACTGACGGCGATCTGATGTATGCCCCGGGAGTTTTGTGGACGGCCGCTCATCACCGCATTCCGGTGCTGAACATTATGCATAACAACCGTGCCTACCATGAAGAAGTAATGCAGGTGCAAATTATGGCCGATCGGCACAATCGTGGCATAGACCGCGCCGGCATTGGCACGACCATGGCGGACCCATACGTCAATTTCAGCAAGCTGGCGCAGAGCATGGGCGTGTATGCCGAGGGGCCAATTTCAAATCCGAGAGAACTTGGTCCGGCGATTCAACGAGCGATTGAAGTCGTCAGGCGGGGTGAGCCGGCGCTGGTGGACGTGCTTACTCAGCCGCGGTGAGGAGAGAGTTGTGAGTCGATGCGAACGCCTTGTGGATTGGAAGATGTCTTTTAGCGGCGCGCACTTCCGCGTTCTGGTGGCGCTTCTAGTCTTTTCGATTCCGTTTGGACTCTACGCGCCGGCGCAAACAAAAGAAAAAGGACCGGCCCGAAACGCCGGCTCGCCTGGAGCGGCCGGGAATCAAAGCGCGAGACAAATCCTGGAGAGCCATCGCTGCCTCGCTTGTCATGGAACCCAGGGCCAAGGTTTGGCGCAAATGGGAAGTCCTCGAATCGGTCCGCCGTCGCTGGGATTCCCGGATTTTGCAAAATTCGTTCGTCACCCTACCGGTGCGATGCCGCCGTTTTCGCCGGAGTACTTATCGGACTCAGACCTGAATAGGATTTATAGGTATTTGAAGTCGATTCCGCCGCCGTCTCACCCGGAACATGTACCCGCTGGAAACGCCAAGAATGGAGCGCTGATTTACTCGCGCTTTGGCTGCTATGAGTGCCACGGGAGGGAGGGCCAAGGCGCGTTGCAAACCTCGGCGCAGCGTCTGGGGCCGCCCACACAGCCGTTTTCGGCTTTCGCGAAATATGTCCACCATCCCAGCGGTTCGATGCCGCCGTACACAATTAAAGTCGTTTCGGACTCACAGCTGGCGGATATATACGCTTTCCTAAAATCCATCCCGATGCCGCCGCTCGCCGATTCCATCCCTCTTCTGAAGGAGTGACGTTGAAAGAGTGCCCCGTCGAACCTGGCGATCATAGACGTATTGCTTGAGAATGTTCATACGTGTGAACGGCGAGAGGAGATGGCATGAATAGTACAGCGAGAATCTGAGGCGGTACGCTCCAGTTAGTTGCTGGAGCAGGCAGGGTGCAGGCTGGATATGCTTTTTGAGGCCATGGGACCTCGTAGAGGAGATTAGTCAGACCTGCAACCGAAGCGTCACCGTAAGGCCGCGAGGACCTTGAATGGGAGAATGGTGATCGCCGCAGAGCGCGTCTGCTCCAGAACCACAAGGAGAAGACGGAGATGAAGCGATATCTGGGAGTGGACCTGCATCGGACGCAATTCACCGTATGCACGCGATGGGAAAGCGGACGGACCTATCTGCGGCAGTGGCCGATCAAAGAACTGAAGCTGTTTGCCGGGCAACTGCGGAAAGGCGATGAGATCGCCGTGGAAGCGACGGGCAACACCCGGCTGTTCTACGACGCAGTGGTCGAACATGTAGAGCGGGTGGCGGTGGTCAATCCGGCCCAGTTCAAAGTGATCAGCCAGTCGGTGAAGAAGACCGACCGCAACGACGCCGAATTGTTGGCGCTGTACCTGGCGAAAGGACTGCTTCCGGAGGTGCGGATGAAAGAACGCAACCAAAGAGAGATGAGTCATCTGGCGCAGACACGCGACCTGCTGGTCAAACAGCGGTCGGCGCTGAAGGCCAAGATCAACAACCTCCTTTCTGCCGAGGGGATCAACCTGAAGCGGGAAGCACTGTCCAGCAACAAGGCGCTGGAGCGGGTGCTCACTCTGCCACTGTCTCCACTGATGCGGGCCGAGCTCCGCGTGCTGGCGGGCCAGATCCGCAGCCTGAACGGCAGTATCGCCGAATTGGAGGAAATGATCGAAGAGGAAGGACCCAGGCTGGCCGGGCATGAAAACCTGATGAGCATCAAGGGCATTGGCCCGGTCAGTGCCGCTGTTCTGCTCAGCGTTATTGGCGATATCCGGGACTTCTCCGACCCCGGCAAGCTGGCCGCCTATCTGGGTCTGGTGCCGCGCGTGGCCAACTCCAATGAAACCGAACACTCCGGGCATATCACCAAGCAGGGCAACAAGCTGGCGCGAACGACGCTGGTGCAATGCGCCCTGATCGCCAAACGCTACAGCTCGTACCTGCAGCAGTTCTACCAACGCATCCAGCGCCGCCGCGGCGGCGGCAAGGCCAACATCGCACTGGCGCGCAAGTTCCTGGGAGTCATCTACTACACCCTGAAAAATAACTGGGTGTTCGAGGACTTCCCCAATTTCGTCCTGGCCTCCTGAAAACAGGCCCCAACTACAGCATGAGTAGACAACTATTCATGGGAGACACGTTATGAACAGCTTTGGCAGCCGGTCGGAATTGAAATCCGGCAATCGCACCTATGAAATTTTTAGACTGAGCGCGCTTTCGAAGCACGGCATCTCGCTCGAAAGCCTGCCCTACTCCCTGCGCATCCTGCTTGAAAATCT
>NZ_DATKQC010000210.1:0-3360 GCF_035532915.1 Edaphobacter sp. | reverse complement strand
GCCGGGGCGTTTTCTTTCGGTGATGTGATCGTTTGGCATAGGAGACTCCGAGTAAGGAGACTCCGAGTAATCTGTGCAGTCAGAGGCTATTGCCTCGTCACGGCATTGATTGGCTTCAGACTGTAGCGGGGAAGGGGTTTTTGTCCAATACTTCTTACCTATGGGGTCATAGCTGCCGTCGATGACCCGTCGAGTCAGGAGACCTATTTTTGGGAAAGGTTGCGCAGCCGAAGCTATATTGCGCTTTTTTGTGCAACGTTTCTGCTACTTACAGCACCTAACTTAACGCATCACCTGAGGTCCCCCCGATATCGAGGCCGCAGACGATCCAGGGCAGGTGCAAGATGTACGAGGGACCAGAGTTCCGTCATCTCCGTTATTTCGTTGCCATCGCGGAAGAGTGTAACTTCGGCAGGGCTGCGGAACGGCTTCATGTTGCTCAACCATCGCTGAGCGCCCAAATCAAACAGTTGGAAGATGGCCTTGGCGCGAAGCTCTTCATTCGCGGACCGGCCGGAACCACCTTGACGCCAGCCGGACACGCTTTCCTATCCCACGCCAAACAGATGCTATTGTTGCGGGATCGCGCTGTACAGAACACATCTCTTGTTCATTCCGGAGTGCAGGTGCCACTTCGTTTCGGCTACTCACCTTTTGTCAATCACGAATTCGTGCGAGAAACATTCAAAGGCTATCGCGAGCTGGTGCCGGAAGGGCGAATTGAGCCCTCCAGCGAGTGCTCGGGCCCACTTGCAACCATGGTTGCAGAGGGCCGTTTCGACGCGGCTCTGTTGAGTATGCCCATCGCTGAACAAGGCCTATTTGCGCAGTTGGTCTGCACCGAGGAACTACTGGTTTGCCTCCGCGCCGATGATCCGCTTGCTCAGGGGAAAAGCATTCCTAGATCGGAGATTCAGAATCGGCTAAAGGTGTTCTTCGACCGAAGGCATCACCCGTTGCTCTATGACGAGCTGATGCGAAAGTTCGCTAAGGCTGGGATAAATTTGCAGCCATCGGATTTTGTTTCGGCTCCCTCTGAGTTGCAGTTTCTGGTCAAGGAAAAGGCTGGATTTGGATTGCTGCGAGGCAAGGTGCCGCTCGATGCGGAACTTACACGCCGCAGGATCGAAGGTCTTGCTCTCCGAATTAAGACAGCGTTCGTGTGTCATCCAGCGCAACAGCGGCCAGTCCTTCCGCTGCTCGCATACCGATTGGCCAAGGTGTGTACCGATATGGAAGACATGCCTGGCCGGAAGCGGCCAAGCGAACGAGTTGTCGATCCGGAATTGGGTCAGCTTCAAATGTTCGGCTGAATGTTTTCGGATATTCGCAGGTCATAGGCCGCCGCTATGACCCCATAGGAAACAAGTATTGGACGGGCCACAAATCCGTTCCTACTCTCACGGCATATCACGACTGAAAACGGTCGTTGGAGGTGCCGATGTCCAGCAAGATTCGTTCCATATTCCGTCTCCGTATCGCTTGCCAACTCGCGAAGACACTCAAGCCGATGAGCTTTGTGGTCCTCGGTCTATGTCTCCTCCCTTTGGCGGCACATGCGCAGACCGGTTCGCCATTCGATACCGGTTTCGCCAATCTGCAAAACCTGTTCACAGGTACGGTCGCCAAGGTCGCAAGTCTCATCGCCATTGTGATCGGCGGTTACGGCTTCGCGCATGGCGAACCAGGCGCAAAGAAGGCTCTTGCGGGTGTCGCTGCCGGAACTGGCATTGCCGTTCTCGCTGTGAACGTCCTGAGTTGGCTTTGGGGTGTGTAAGCACACCTCGCCCGTCCACTCTCAACCATCCATCGCAGCGAGCACAACGAGGGGCTTATGGCAGACATGAAGCCACAACCAAGACGCACCAATCGGGTCTTCAAGAGCCTGCATAAGCCCCTCACCTACCTTGGAGTCGACCGGACACTGTTCTATTTCGTTTGCGTCGGAGCCGTGGGCGCATTCAATCTCTTTAATTCGATTCTTGCCGGCATTGCTGTATTCATCGGCGGCTTCGTGTTTGGCCATTGGGTCACGAACAGTGATCCCGCGTTTCTCCGTATCCTTGCCAAATCTGAAAAGTACAAACTGCGCTACGACGCAGCCAAGCAAAGTGTTCCTCGTGTGGAGGTGGTCTGATGTTCCGCGTCGACAGAGTCATCAAGCCGTGGAATCAGGCTGCAAGCTTGAACGCCCACATCAATCTCTATGGCTTTTGGAATGAGACGACCTTCCTCACCAAGAGCGGCGACCTCGGTATGGTGCTTCGTGTTCCCGGCGTGGACTACGAGAGCCTGGACCATGCCGGACAGGAATATGCGGTCAAGCGGCTTGAAGCCGCGCTCAAGCACTTCGGCCCCGGCTTCCATCTGTATCAGTATCTCTTCAAGCAGAACCGGCCTGAGATTCCCTTTGCCAGCTATGACGATCTCATAGTGCAGGCGGCCATCGAGCAGCGCAAGGAGTTCTTCGAGCAGAAGCGGGACCATCTCTATCAGGTTGAAATCTTCTATTGCATATTGCTCGAAGGCGCACGTTCGAAGACCGGCCTGGGCGCTGCGCTTAGTCGTCTTCTCCGCGATCCGGCCGGAGCAATGGAAGAACTGCGGGCGCAGTTCACCAATAACAGCATGAAGACGCTGCTCCGCTCGCAAATCGAGCATGACTTGGCGCGGCTCGAACAGCGGACGCAGGCATTCGTCCGTCAACTCGCCGACTTCTTGCAGATGGAAGTGCTGGACCGCGAGGGCCAGTTCACTTTCTTTCGCAGGCTTCTCAATTATGACGAGTGGCGGATTGCGGGGAGTCCGCAGTCCACGCAGTTCCTTGACTATCAGGTGGTCAACTCCAACATCGAGGCCGAGCGCGACCATCTTCGCGTGGGCGATCACGCCGTCCGCGTGCTGACCATGAAAGAAAGCATCACGGAAACGCGGCCTCTGGTGCTGGACGCGCTGCTGAAGATCCCCGCGAACTTCTATGTCGTGACCGAATGGACTCCTCTCGCCATGGACAAAGCTCGCAAGGAAGTCAACAAGCGCCGCCGCCACTTCAATATGTCGAAGACCGGCTTCGTCTCGCAGATCGGCAACGACCCGGCCAAGACCAGTCCCCGCGATGTGCTGGTCGATGAGTCAAAGCAGGCGGACATCGAGAATCTCGGCGATTGCCTGCGGGCATTGGGCGACGGTCAGTCGTTGGGCGACTTCTCGCTGACCATCGTTCTCTATGGCCACTCGAAATCGGAGCTGGATCAGCTGGTCGGCGAGTTCACGGGCGTCTTCACCAATGCGGACGGCGATCTCTTCGCGGAAACCTCCAACCAGCTCAATGCCTACTTTGCCACGATTCCCGGGAACTAC
>NZ_DATKQC010000209.1:0-14398 GCF_035532915.1 Edaphobacter sp. | reverse complement strand
ATACTCCGTCAACTAAATTTGAAGTATTAGATAGCGTCCTTATAGAGGTGATAAAGCGAGAAGTCCCCTCGTGGCAAGAAGCTGATACAGGACTGACTATCGTCGATGGATCATCCTTTACATATACGGTACTCCCGATGATATGGACAGCATGGCATAACGGTAGCCATCACGATCCGTTTACTGGATTCGGTTTCAAGATAAGTGAGGTGGACCGCGATCTATGCTTCATTCCATCATGGAAAAAAGTCGCGATAGCACTGCCAGTTGGGGCTGGATTTGTGCTGACAGAGGCGAATATTGACAAACCGTCCTTCTGGGGAGATTGTCGTGAGTTGATCACCAAAGATATAGGGGTTTGGATGATGACTCGAAAATATGCGCCATGGCAGAAAGGATCGCCGCCGAAATTTAGCGCCCATCCTGTTGCTCCAGCAACATTTGAAATTCAATTATTTGAGAGTAAGCTCAATACGGATGGACGGCCAGCCCACATCTGACTCAACACCCCAAACTTGGGTGCCCCATATCTCGATTCTGAGATGTGGGCATTCGCGCCACGCGCGAACCCGATACCCTAAAATCACCCCATGCCGCTCGGCCTAAAGCGATACCAACAAGAAGGCGACGACCACTTCATCACCTTCAGTTGTCACCACCGCAAACCCTACCTCAACACTCCAACCTCAAGAGACATCTTCCTCGACTCTCTCGAGCGCACCCGCCTCCATTACCAATTCGAAATCCTCGGCTACGTCGTCATGCCGGAGCACGTTCACCTGCTCGTCAGCGAACCACCCAACGAACCCTTGTCGAAGGCACTGCAGGCCCTGAAAATCTCTGCCGCCAGACGCCTCACGGAACGCCCTTTCTGGCAGACCCGCTACTACGATTTCAACGTCTTCACCCACGACAAGCGGGTCGAGAAGCTGAAGTACATGCACCGCAACCCGCTCAAACGCGGCCTCGTTACGCAGCCCGAAGACTGGCACTGGTCATCCTATCGCCACTATCTTCTGGAAGAACCAACCCCGGTCTTAATCACCCAGTCTTAGAGATCGTTCAGCGAAGACCCACATCTCAAAATCGAGATATGGGGCACCCATCCCCAGAGAGATGCCCAGGTGCCCCACCCTACCGCTTCCCCTCCTAATCCCGGCCACAAAAGCTCGGGTGCCCCATCCTTCGCAGCCTCATCGCGAAGGGTGGGATATACAAATCTGCCCCAGAACGAGCCCCTTTCTTCATTGACCCCACCACACCCATCCCCCATAGTGGAGCATGGCCAAACGCTGCCCCCTAGCCGCCGCCCGCCTCTTCTTCGGCATCCTCACCTTGGCCGCGCTCGCCACAGCCTTCATCGACTCCGTCATCCACACCGGCAATAGCGCAGTCAACTTCTTCAGCTACTTCACCATCCTCACCAATCTCTTCGTAGCCATCGTCCTCATCGTCAGCGCCAGCAATCTCATCCGCCACCGCGACCCCACCGAAGCCGACGACATCCTTCGCGGCAGCGCAACCGTCTCCATCGCCATCGTCGGACTCGTCTTCGGCCTCCTCCTCAGCCACCTCGACAGCGGCATGGTCCCCTGGACGAACTTCGTCCTCCACTACCTCACACCCGTCGCGATGGTGCTCGACTGGCTCATCCAGCCGCCAAAGGCAAAGCTCGTCCCCAGACACATCTGGTTCTGGGTCATCTACCCCATCGCCTATCTGGTCTACTCGCTCCTCCGCGGAGCCTTCACCAACTGGTATCCCTACTGGTTCATCGACCCCGGCAAATCTCCGGGCGGCTGGACCGGCGTCGCTGTCCACAGCGCCGCCATCACCATCGCCTTCCTCGCCGTCAGCTTTGTCCTTCTATGGCTAGGCAACAGCCTCAGCCGCAACGTCGTCTGAGATACAGGAGCGGCACCCCAATGCATTCCTCAGAGCACGTTGCTGGAACGACCATCGCTCCCTTCCTCTCCGTCCGCAACGGCACCAAGGCGGTCGAGTTCTACAAAGCAGCCTTCGGCGCCACCGAGCAGTTCCGCCACGACGACGGCAGCGGCTCCATCGTCGCAAGGCTGGCAGTCGACGGGGCCGAATTCTGGCTCGCCGACGAGTCTCCCCAGCACCAGAACTACAGCCCCCAAACCCTCAACGGAGGCTCCGTCCGCATGATCCTCATCGTCGACGACCCCGACGCCGCCTTCAGCCGGGCCGTCGCCGCCGGGGCCGCCGTCGTCTGGGAGATGACCAACGACTACGGCTGGCGCATCGGCCGCGTCGTCGATCCCTTCGGCCACCACTGGGAGATCGGCAAGCCTCTGCCGCAGACCTCTTGATCTCATGCCGACAGCTTCCCCCAGAACAAAATGCCCACCTCATCTCTGAGGTGGGCGTTCTTCTCTTACCGCACATCAATCACCAGACTAACGTCGGCCGCCGCCATGACCACCGCCGCCAGCATGACCGCCACCGCCATGGAAACCACCACCGCCGCCGCCATGGAAGCCGCCACCGTACCCGCCTCGTCCACCACCAGCGTAGCCGCCGCGATATCCGCCGCGTCCATAGCCGCCGCGTCCATAGCCGCCGCGCCCATAGCCATATCCACGACCGTAGCCATAGCCGCGCCCATATCCATAACCACGGCCATAGCCATAAACGCCGCGGTAGCCATAACCGTAGCCACGGCCATAGTAGCCGCGAGACCAGGGGCCGGTTCCAATAAAGATTCCGCCGTTAAACCACGCCGGGCCATAGTACCCGTAGGGAGCACAGGCGTATGGAGCATATCCGTAATATCCGTAAGAACAGGCCGGAGGAGCATAACCGTCATAGCCTCCATACCCATAGGGAGCGACGCCGATGCCAACAGAGACCTGGGCCTGCGAGTACGCCACTGGGATAAAGAAGATCGAAAGCAAAGCAACATATCTTAGAAATTTCACGACTGCCTCCTGGCCAGAATCCGAGCTTCGTCGGTCTTCGTGGTGCCCCATGCACTTTGCTTGGGCCTATCAGGTAAAACCGAAATCGACCTCATAGTTGCGGCTCACTCGGGGTCAGTTCGTCCCCATTCGACCTAAAAAGCTTGACACCGCTGATAAACTGGGTTCAGAAAACAAGCTCCAAAGCCCGGCAAGCAGCCGGGCTTTTGTCATCTGAAGTCATACCGAAGTCCAGACTTAAAGTCTCTACTTCGAAGACTTTAGGACTTAAGTACAGGGGGGGGGTACTCCCTCCCCGCAAGCACAAGGAACGATCAGACGGTATAGCAAAGAGAAAGAGGCAAGCAAAATGGCGGAAGAGAAAATCACCGAAGAAGAAATCTCGAACCTGGTAGACCGCTTCTACGCCAAGGTCCAACTCGACCCCGAGATCGGCCCCATCTTCAACGAGAAGGTCGAAGACTGGCCCACTCACCTGGCCCTGCTCAAAAACTTCTGGTCCACCGTCCTGCTCACCACCGGCCGCTACAAGGGCGACCCCATGATGACCCACCTCCAACTCCCGCTCGAACCGAGCCACTTCAACCGCTGGCTCGAACTCTTCGCCGAAACCGCGAAAGAGGTCATGGCCCCAAGCCATGCCGCCATCATCATCGCCAAGTCCGAGCGCATCGCAGGCAACTTCAAAGCAGGCATCGCTTACCAGCGAGGCAACTTCACGCAACCTAATTTGTAATAGTTCGTTGCACATATCGAAAAATCTGCATCTCACTCTTCAGCGAGCGAACCTTCGCCGCCACGGAGATACGAAATGCTCATTCTTCTGATTATTCTGATTCTGGTGTTCGGTTTTGGAGGTTATCGCCTGGGTCCGGGTCTCGGCTATTACGGCGGTGGCGGCATCAGCCTTATCCTGCTTATCGTTCTCATCCTGCTTCTGCTCCGAGTCATCTAGCGGTTCAAGCCCATTCCTCCATTCCTTTGGAGGAATGGGCCTGAGCAGCTATCTTCCCCCGAAAATTTGCATCCGTTGACGTCGTTCACTACATTGGCAAGGTAAATACCTTCCCGTGGAGAACCTCTTCGACATGCACATCACTCGCCGCAAGGCTCTGCAACTCCTCGCCGCCACAGCGCCAGCCCTCGCCCTCCGCCGCTCTCTCGCGGCAACTCTTCCCATCGCTTCCGGACAGTTCCAGGGCACCCGCGAATCGCTCGCCGCCTACCGCATCCCTGCGTGGTTCGCCGACGCCAAGTTTGGCATCTGGTCTCACTGGGGACCGCAATCCGGCGTCGAAGACGGAGACTGGTACGCGCGCAACATGTACATCCAGGGTTCCCCGCAATACAACTACCACGTCGAGACCTACGGTCATCCATCGAAGGTTGGCTACAAAGACCTCGTTCCGCAGTTCAAGGCGGCCCGCTGGGACCCTGAGCATCTCATGGATCTCTACGTCAAAGCCGGAGCCAAGTACTTTTTCTCCATGGGAGTTCACCACGATAACTACGATATGTGGAACTCCAAATACCAGCCTCGCTGGAACGCAAAAGCGATCGGGCCGAAGCGCGACATCGTCGGCGAGTGGAAGATTGCCGCCCGCAAGCGCGGCCTTCGCTTCGGCGTCAGCGAGCACCTGTCGAATTCCTTCGACTGGCTGGCTCCTGCCCACACCAGCGACTCCACCGGACCGCTCGCCGGTGTCTCCTATGACGGCGTTCTTCCCGCCTACAAGGACCTGTACCACGATTACTCCGGCGAACCCGCGAACTTCGCCAAAACGGCCGAAGCCATGGGTCGCGTAGCGCCCGACTGGTGGAAGCAGCAGTATTTTAACCGCGTCAAGGACCTCGTCGACCAGCATCAGCCTGATCTGCTCTATACCGACGGCGGCATTCCGTTCGACGAGTATGGTCTCTCGCTGGTCGCCAATCTCTATAACCTCAGCGCGGCCAAGCATAACGGCAAAGTGGAAGCGATCTACCAGAGCAAGACCGGCAGCGACTGCGAACATGGAACCTGTTCTCTCGACCGCGAGCGGGGCGTTCTCGACGACATCTCTCCTGTTCCGTGGCAGACCGATACCTGCATCGGCGGATGGCACTACAAGCGCGGCATCAAGTACAAGACCGCCAAGAAGGTCATCGACCTGATGGTCGATATCGTCAGCAAGAACGGCAACCTGCTGCTCAACTTTCCGTTGCCCAACTCTGGCGAGCTGGACTTCGAAGAGATGGTCACTCTCAACGGCATCACGGCGTGGATGGCGGTGAACAGCGAAGGCATATACGCTACGCGGCCATGGAAGATCTACGGCGAAGGCCCGTCGACCAAGGCCGTCGTCCGCTCGAACGGCAAGGAGTTCGATCCCAACGAAGGCAAAAAACCTGATCTGACTGCCAAGGACATTCGCTTTACGACCAAGGGCGAGACCCTCTATGCCTTCGTTCAGGGCTGGCCTGAAGGGCAGGCTGTCATTGCCGCGCTCGGTTCTTCCAGTCCGCAACATCCGGCGAAGATCACCAGCGCCTCAATGCTTGGGTATGACGGACAGTTGAAGTTCACGCAGGATGCCGATGCCCTTCGCGTCACGCTTGCGGGTAATCGTCCGCCAACGGCTGACATCGGCGTCACGTTAAAGCTGACCACAGCCTAAAAAGGGTCGCCAATGCGACAACTGTTGCTTGTCGACGCGTCGCATGCAGGATTACACTCCCTCCATGCGACGCGCCGCCCTTAGACTCCTAGCCCTCTGCTTACTTCTTCCCCTCGCCGCTCACGCCCAGGATTGGGCGAAGGCGCGCCTCGACAAGTCTCCGCGCCACCATGAGTATGTCTCGCTGAAACATGGCAATCGTACCGTGCAAGCCTTCGTCGTCTATCCCGAGGTCAGCCACAAGGCTCCGGTCGTCATCCTTATCCACGAGATCTTCGGACTGACCGACTGGGCCAAAGAGATGGCCGATGAGATTGCAGCCGAAGGCTATATCGTGATCGCGCCCGATCTACTCTCCGGTCATGGGCATCAGGGCGGCGGCTTTAGCGAGTTTGCCAGTCAGGACGATGCCGTCAAAGCGGTCTCCGGCCTGAACCCTGACGATGTCAACGCCGACCTCGACGCCGCAGCGGACTATGCGAAGAAGATTCCCTCGGCCAACGGCAAGCTGGCCGTGACAGGCTTCTGCTGGGGCGGTGGAAAGTCCTTTGCGTTTGCTACCCATCGTCATGATCTGTCTGCAGCATTTGTCTTCTATGGGCCTCCGCCATCGGACCTTGCTGCGATTACCGCGCCGGTCTATGGCTTCTACGCCGGCAACGATGCGCGTATCAGCGCTACCGTTCCGGCTACCACCGAGGCGATGAAGGCAGCCCGCAAAAAGTACGAGCCGATTATCTACGACGGCGCGGGACATGGATTCATGCGGGCAGGTGAGGCTCCTGATCCTACACCGGCTAATAAAAAGGCCCGCGAAGAGGGATTTGATCGTCTCATCAAGCTGCTTGGCACAATGTGACGCTGCAGGTTGGCGGCTGCGATAATGGCATGTGGCCGCCTCTCTTCAAGACCAACTCGATCGCATCACGCAAAATACCCGCAAGCTGGTGCAGGCCGACCGGCTTGCCATCTCCGAGCGAGCCACGGCTGAACTGCTGAACACGGGGATTGAACAACGCATTCTTCCTGTGGGAAGCGTTGCACCCAGCTTCTCTCTGCAGGACACACGCAGCGGAAAGCCTATACATTCTGCCGACCTTTTATCCCTTGGGCCACTGGTGGTCAACTTCTTTCGTGGGCGGTGGTGTCCTTACTGCGTCACCGAACTAGAGAACTGGCGTGAGCTTTATCCAAAGGTTCGCGAGCGCGGTGCGCTCTTCGTCGCCATCTCCCCGCAGACGCCGCGGCAGAACGACTTCATGATTCAGCAGCACGCTCTGCCCTTCCCTCTGCTCTCCGATCCCGGCGCGGAGGTGGCTGAAAAATTTGGCATCGCCTATACCATCCCCCAGGAGCACCGGCGCTACTACCAGAGCATCCTCGTCAACATCCCTTTCAGCAACGCCGGGTTGAGCTACCACAACGCCACCGAAGCGAGCTGGCGGCTACCGCTGCCTGCGGTCTTCGTTATACGGCAGGATGGGACGATAGCCTTCAGAGAAGCTCATGCGGACTTCCGCGTTCGGCCTGAACCCGCCGACGTGCTGGCCGCGCTTTAGCGCACCTACAAAAGCCGATGCCCGCCCCGAAGGACGAGCATCGCTTTACGCCAGAACTGATAGCTACTTCTTCTTGCGATATTTCTGAATCAGGTTTGTGGTGGACGTGTCATGCGCTAGCTTCGGCTCGGTCTCGCTCTCCAGCTCGCCGATGATCTTCTGCGCCAGCACCTTGCCCAACTCGACGCCCCACTGATCGAAGGAATCAATGTTCCAGATAGCGCCCTGCGTGAAGACCATGTGCTCGTAGAGCGCGATCAGCTTGCCGAGAACGGCAGGCGTGAGTTTGTCAGCGAGGATGGTATTGGAAGGACGGTTGCCCTCGAAGACGCGGTGCGGCACCAGCCAGTCGGGCGTGCCCTCGGCCTTGACCTGCTCCGCCGTCTTGCCGAAGGCCAGCGCCTCGGCCTGGGCGAACACGTTCGCCATCAGCATGTCGTGGTGCCGTCCCAGCGGGTTCAGCGTCTTGTAGAAGCCGATGAAGTCGCAGGGGATGAGCCGCGTTCCCTGGTGGATGAGCTGATAGAAGGAGTGCTGCCCGTTGGTGCCGGGCTCACCCCAGTAAATAGGTCCGGTCTGGGTGGCGACATGCAAACCGTCGAGAGTGACGTGCTTGCCATTCGACTCCATGGTCAACTGCTGCAAATAGGCTGGGAAGCGCTTCAGATATTGCTCGTAGGGAAGGATCGCCACGGTCTGAGCATCGAAGAAATCGGTGTACCAGATGGTCAGCAGTCCAAGCAGCACGGGCAGATTTTTCTCGAACGGCGTGGTGCGGAAATGTACGTCCATCTCGTGGAACCCGGCGAGCATCGCACGAAAGTTATCCGGGCCGATGGCGAGCATGGTCGACAGGCCAATGGCCGAGTCCATGGAGTAGCGGCCGCCGACCCAGTCCCAGAAGCCGAACATGTTCGCGGTGTCGATGCCGAACTTCGCGACTTCCTTTGCGTTGGTCGAGATGGCGACAAAGTGCTTGGCGACTGCCTTTTCATCGCCGAGCTTTGCCAATGCCCAGTCGCGCGCGCTGTGGGCGTTGGTCATGGTTTCGAGCGTGGTGAAGGTCTTGGAGGCGACGAGGAACAGCGTCTCCTCCGCATCGAGATCCTGTACGGCTTCGGCAAAATCGGTGCCGTCGACGTTGGAGACGAAACGGAAGGTGAGATCGCGTTGGCTATAGTATTTGAGCGCCTCGTAGGCCATCACGGGGCCGAGATCCGAGCCGCCGATTCCGATGTTCACGACATTGCGAATCTTTTTGCCGGTGTGGCCCTTCCACTCGCCGCTGCGAACGCGATCGGCGAAGGCCGACATCTTGTCCAATACCTCGTGCACGGCAGGAACGACGTCTTCGCCGTCGAGAACGATCGACTCTCCCTTGGGAGCGCGCAGGGCTACATGGAGGACGGCGCGGTTCTCCGTGATGTTGATCTTGTCGCCGCGGAACATCGCCTCGATCTTCTCGCGCAGGCCGGACTCCTCGGCCAACTGCACCAATAGCTTCAAGGTCTCGTCGGTGATGCGGTTCTTCGAGTAGTCGAGGAAGATGCCGCCCGTCTCGGCGGTAAAACGCTCGCCGCGGGCGGGGTCTTCGGCAAACAACTCACGCAGATGTTTACCGCCGATCTGCTGAAAATGGGTTTGAAGGGCCTTCCATGCCTTACGTTCGCCGAGAGGTGCGAGTTGTGTTGCCATACGCTTTGCTTCTCCTTTGATGATGCTCATCCGTTGCTGACTGCCTCTAGTTTAGAGCCGAAGGTTGAACAAGTGTTGAAATCGTGGCCACAGGGATAGAGACAGTTGCATCTTGCAACAATTCGCTCGTGCGTTTATCGTATAGCTAGTCCGGCTATCGCCCCTGTTTCCTGAGCGATCGCCCGGCATGGAAGGATTGCAATGAGTCTCGCTCCCCGCCGCCCCGTCCCGCCCATCGCACCGCCTGCGACAGCTCCTTTGCCCGACACACCGAAGGCCTCTCCTGCTTCCACCCTCGACGTCTTCACCGGCGATCCGAATTTCATGACGTCGCTGGCCCGTGGGCTCATTGTGATCCAGGCGTTCACGCAGCAGTCGCCGCAGATGACGATCTCTCAACTCAGCATCAAGACGGGTCTCTCGCGCGCGGCTGTACGGCGGTGCCTCTACACGCTGACCAAGCTGGGTTTCGCGGGAGCCGAGGATGGGTCGCGATACTCGCTGCGCCCGCGGATGCTGACGCTTTCGCATACCTACACGGCCTCCAATACGCTATCGAGTGCGGCACAGCCAATTCTCGAGCGAATGTCGGCTGCGCTGCGCGAATCTTTTTCCGTGGCGACGCTCGATGGGGAAGACATCGTTTATATCGCTCGGACCAGCGTCAGCCGGGTGATGTCGGTGGATTTGCATATTGGCAGCCGTCTTCCCGCCTATTGCACCAGCATGGGACGGATTTTGCTGGCTTATCTGCCCTCAGAGCAGCTTGAGAGCTATCTGGCCAAGGTGGAGCTCATTCCGTATACGACAAGAACGGTCAACACGATCGAAAAGCTGCGGTTGCATCTGCGTAATATCCGGCGAAATGGATATTCGATCTGCGATCAGGAGTATGAAGTTGGCTTGAGGTCGCTGGCGGTGCCGGTGTTCTCGCCTGCGGGGCGGGCGGTAGCGACGATTAACCTGAGCGGAAATGCACAGCGAATGTCAGTGATGGATATGCAGACCAGGTATCTGCCGCATCTGCGAAATGCGGCGAGCGAACTGAGCGTCTTCCTGCGCTGATTTTTTTTGCGACATCAGTCGCCCGTTAGTTCCCCGGGGCCATGCAGCGGACGAAAGAGAGGGCTGCTGGCGCGTCGATAACGATATCGCCCGTTCCTTCCGGAAGCACGACTGCCTGCCCCGGCTTGAGGCCGGTTGAGCCGTGGGCACTCTTCACCGTGCCCCAGCCGGAGAGGCTGACGAGACAGGCAGTACCGGTCGCGGGGATTCTGATCTCTCCGAAGGGGACATCGAAGCGATCCACGGTGAAGTATTCCTGTTCGATCAGACGAACGAAGCCGTCCATGGGGCGAGGCTCGACTTTGCCTGCGTTGGTCTTCACTTTGATGACGGCAATTCCCCGCTCCAGATGTAGTTCGCGCGCGCGACCGTAGTCGTAGAGGCGATAGGTGACGTCGCTGGTCTGCTGGGTTTCGAGCAGCACGACGCCGGACCCGATGGCATGAACGGTTCCGGCATCGACGAAGATCATATCTCCCACCGAAACGGGAACCTGCTTCAGCAGGTCTTCCATGGTTCCATCGGCGATGGAGGCGGCCACCTGTGGCGCGCCGACTCCCGGTTTGAGGCCGAGAGAGACAGCAGCGCCGGGAGCGGCTTCGAGGACGTACCAGCACTCGGTCTTGCCGCGAGTCTCCCCTGCAGCCTGGGCCTGCACGTCGTCGGGATGGACCTGAACGGAGAGCTTGTCGTTGGGAAAGAGAATTTTAACCAGCAAAGGAAACTCGCCGCCGATCTTGCCGGACATTCCTGCGAAGGTCTTTCCGGTGAAAGGCCCAGTCTCTACGATGCATGCCGGGCCGGTGAGCCATGCCTCTCCTACGAGTTCATTGGTACCGGTCGATTCATACCACGGACGGAGATCGCTCTTGCCCCATACACGCTCACTGAACCATGGCTTCAGGCGGAAGGGAGCGGGCGGGTTGGAACTGTGCGAGTTGGACATTAGAGAGTCTCTCCTGTGGGTATGTTCTCAGGTCAGTTTACTCGCGGCCCTCAGTCGAGGCGCAGATAACCTGAATATGGATTCGGGAAGAAGAATATGCGGAGGACAATTGTCGTGGCCAGGAAGACCCCACTCGCGATTAAAAGCGTTGCGGCTTCATGAGGGTGAAGATTCAGCATCCCGCCACGACCGAGAAAATGCCTCTATTGGGGGCGATTACAAAAGTTTTACAGAGCGCAAGGATCGAACCCGGGGGCATTACAAAAGTCTTACACCCACACTCCTCGATGACTGATAGCGTTGAGATCAGCAGTAAAAAGGACCGCTAACTTATGTCACCAACGCTTACTACTCCCGAAGAGACGACGACCAAGGCCGCCGCCACTGCACGCGTTATTCCTGTCGTCGCCGAAGTCCGGCAGAAGGTGAAGCAGGACCTTCGCATGGGCCGCGAGTATCAGCAGGGCCGCATCAACTGGATCACCACCATTGCCATGGGGTTGTTCCATGTGGGCGCCATCGCCGCGCTCTTCTTCTTTAGCTGGAAGAACCTCGCCGCGTTCGTCATCATGTACTTCTTCGCCATCAACGTTGGCATCGGCATGGCGTACCACCGGCTGCTGACGCATCGCGGCTACAAGACGCCGAGATGGGTCGAATACTTCCTGACCATGTGCGGAACACTGGCGCTCGAGGGCGGACCGATCTTCTGGGTAGCCACGCACCGCGTCCATCATCAGAACTCCGATGACGAGGGCGATCCGCATACGCCGCACGACGGCACCTGGTGGGCACACGCGGGCTGGATTCTCTCGGGCCGCGCCATGCACTCCGAGACTGCTCTGCTGGGCCGCTACGCCCCTGACCTTACCCGCGACCCCGTGCATGTGTGGTTGAGCAAATATCACTGGGTCCCGCTGACTACTTCCGGACTGCTTCAGGTTGCCATCGGCGCAGCGCTTGCCGGTCCTGACCACCGCGTCATGGGCGCGGTTGGCATGGTTCTGTGGGGAACGTTCCTTCGCGTCACCATCGGGCTTCACGCAACGTGGCTGGTGAACTCGGCTACGCACCTGTGGGGCAAGCGGCGCTTCGAAACCAAGGACGACTCGCGCAACAACTGGTGGGTTGCCCTGCTTACCGGCGGCGAAGGCTGGCACAACAACCACCATGCGCATCCCGTAAGCGCGCGGCATGGATTGGCCTGGTACGAATTTGACATCAACTACTACGGCATCTGGCTGCTCTCGAAGGTCGGCCTGGCGAAGAAGGTTCAGATCGCCAAGTTCGATCCGCAGGATCCTAAGCCAGCAGGCGTGTAAAATTCGCCAGTAAAGCTGAGGGCCAAGGCGTGGAACTTCGGTTTCACGCCTTGGCTTTTTAATGCCTGCCGCTATACTTTCAGCAACGCTCATGAATATTACCCGACGCCGCGGAGCTATCGCCTTCTTCATCACACTGGGCGTCCTGCTTGTGGGCCTTGCGATTGCGCTGAATATCGGGTGGATCATTCTGAATGACCGCGCAGTCGCCTTCGCGGTGCTAGGCGTTATCCTCTTCAGCCTGCTCATCGCGGGGGTTGTGCTCAACACGGTCTTCCTGGTGCGGGAGATCCGCCGCAATGAGCGTCAGGACTCCTTTCTGAATGCGGTCAGCCACGAACTCAAGACGCCGATTGCCTCAATTCGGCTTTATCTGGAGACGCTGCAACGACGGCCCGTTGAAGAAGAGCAGCGGCAGCAGTTTTACAAGATCATGCTGTCGGACTCCGACCGCCTCCTGGCTACCGTCGAACAGATCTTGAAGGCGGGGCAACTTGGCCAACGGCATCGTCAGCAAAACCGCACCGTGATCGATATCGAATCGCTGCTCGCGGAGTGCATCCACGTCACCTTGCAGCGACATCATCTTGCGGCGGACAACATTGTTCTTCTGCCGGTACCGGGCGCTGTGAGACTGCAAGTGATCGGCATCCCGGAAGACCTTCGTACCGCCATCATTAACGTGCTCGACAATGCGGTGAAGTACTCGCCCGAGGGAGTGCGCGTCCGCTGTTCGCTGGCCATCACACGCTATACCTGGGTTACCCTGCGCATCGCCGATACGGGCATGGGTCTGCCGTCCAACGAGTACAAACGCATCTTTAAGCGGTTCTATCGCGTGCCCGGACGCTCCATGGTCAAGATCAAAGGCACCGGGCTGGGGCTTTTTCTGGTGCGCAACATCGTGCGCCAGCACGGCGGAGATGTCACGGCCTCAAGCGCTGGTGCAGGCCTCGGCACAACCATCACGTTTACACTGCCGCTCGCAGCGCCAGAGGGCAAGCCGGATAAATCATGACCGAATCAGCCACTCCACTGATCGCCGTCATCGAAGACGAAGAGCATCTTGCACAAGGGCTGCTGTTCAATCTTCAGGCTGAGGGCTATGCCACCCACCACGAGGCTGACGGCGACGCTGCGCTCAACTACCTGTTGAACACGCAGGACAAGATTGCAGCCATCGTGCTGGACTGCATGTTGCCGGGGACCGACGGCTTCGCCATCGTTCATGCCCTGCGCGAGGCGCAGCGATTCACTCCGGTGCTGATGCTGACGGCGCGCACCCGGCCTGAGGACATTCTCGAAGGGCTGGAAGCGGGCGCGGACGATTATCTTCCCAAGCCATTTGAGTTGAACATCCTACTGATGCGGCTGAAATCGCTGATGCGCCGCGCCGCGTGGCAGCATACTACCGCAGCGCCGGAAACGCCACCTGACGAATACATCTTCGACCATCGCACCATCCGTTTCGATGCGCTCGAACTAGTTGCGCCCAATCGCACCACGCATTTGACGCTGATGGAGGCCGACCTTCTGCGCTATCTCACTGACCGCGAAGGCCAGATCGTGCCGCGCAAGGACATCCTCGAACAGGTTTGGCGGGTGCACGAAGATACCGACACCCGCGCCATCGACAACTTCATCGTGCGCCTGCGCCGCTACATCGAAGACGATCCGGGAAACCCGCAGCATCTTCTGACGGTGCGCGGCATCGGGTACCGATTCATCGCCAATCCGTAACTACCGGGGCAGAGCGATATCGCGAGATATTATTTTTGCCGCTTGACATATTCTCATATAGGAATATTATTTATTCATGGCACGTGCCGCAACGACCACGGACGTCTTCAACGCAATCGCCGAGCCTCGACGGCGCGAGATCATCGCTGTGCTTATCGATGGCAACGAGCACGCAGTCGGCGAAGTCGTTTCGACGCTTCGGCTGCCTCAGCCCGCCGTCTCCAAGCACCTAAGCGTGCTGCGCAAGGTTGGCATTGTGACGGTAAGCAAACGCGGCCAGCTTCGCATGTACCGTCTAAACCCGAAGGAGCTGAAACCCGTGCACGACTGGGTGAAGATGTATGAACGCTTCTGGACCCACCAGATCGATAAGGTCAAGGAACGGGCGGAACAGAAGATGATGC
Organism: Edaphobacter sp.; assembly: GCF_035532915.1. Taxonomy (GTDB): domain Bacteria; phylum Acidobacteriota; class Terriglobia; order Terriglobales; family Acidobacteriaceae; genus Edaphobacter. The sequence goes on along the minus strand of NZ_DATKQC010000209.1, from coordinate 65 downwards.
AGCGCATCGCCCGCGAAAATCAATCCACCAAAAGAGAGGAGTAAGCACTATGGCAACAAAGCCGT
>NZ_DATKQC010000208.1:0-3931 GCF_035532915.1 Edaphobacter sp. | reverse complement strand
CGATCATTGATTACCGCTGAGATTTCCGCTGATCGATTTTCAGAATGAGCAAAGTCATGTCGTCATGCTGCGGAGCGCCAGCGGTGAGCGAATGGATATGTTCATCATGAAGCTTCCGAGGATCGGGTAGAGGTCATCCTGCGAGAGAAGCTGGGCAACGTTATAGTCGATTTCGGGCAGTGGTGGCTGGCCAATCGTCTTTTGCGGGCTATCGTCCACAACGCCTACGATGGTGGACCATTGGCGGTCGCCGGTGTCGTTGTAGCGGACTTTCTGGCCGATCGGGTTCTGGTTAGGCAGGTACCGGCGCACGAAGGCCTGGTTGACGATTGCAGCAGGAGGGGCCGCCGCGGAATCTGTCGTCGCGAAGAAGCGGCCTTGTAGCAGCCGGATGCCCATGGCCGTAAAGTAGTCGCTGCTCGTAGCCCGCGCCTGAGCATAACCCTGAGCGGAACGCTGTGCCTTGGGGTGATTGGCGAGCTCGACGCTCATATTGAACTCCCAGTTTCCTTCAAGAGGACGGACAGTGGTGAGTCCCGCAGACTGGATTCCGGGGAGAGCTTTGATGCGGTCGAGCAATGGAGCATAGAAGGTTTGGATGAGCGTTGGGCCGTTCGATGGCTGGCCGGGACCGGTGAAGAGCCCCGAATTTCGAGGAGGATGGATTTCTCCGGTAACGACCTGATCGGTGACGAAACCGACTTGGGTATGGCGGAGCGAGATGAGCGTGCGCACCATGAGTCCGGCGGCGACCAGGAGAGTAAGAGTGAGCGCGATTTCGCCGACGACGAGGGTGTTCCCCCACCTGGCCTGCTGAGGGCTGATACCGGATGCCGCAGTGCCCTGGCGAAGGCCGTCCTGAGGCGGCACACGGGTCGCGTGCAACGCCGGAAGAAGACCGAAGAGAACGGCAGAGAGGCATGATGCGATGAACAGGAAAGCACAGACCTTGAAGTCAATGTGGATCTGGTCTCCGAAAATCACTGCGTTGGCGAGATAGTGCTTGAGCAAGCGGAGAGTGAGGTCGGCAAGTTCGAGGCCGAGTGCGCCGCCGGCGAGGCCAAGCAGAAGGCTCTCTGTGAGGAACTGGCGAATGAGACGGCTGCGTTGTGCGCCGAGGGCGGTGCGGAGCGCGACCTCGCGGCGGCGGTTGTTTCCACGGGCGAGCAGAAGACCGGCGACGTTGGCGCAGGAGATGAGCCACACCACGAAGACGGCGATGTCGAGCGCAATGATGGCAGGACGAGCGGTTCCGGTCACAACGTTGGCATAGCGCTCCATGTGGACGGGGTTCACATCTTCGTCTTTGGGGTATTGATGCACGAGCTGCTGGTGGATCGAGTTCATCTCGTGCGTGGCCGCCGTCAGGGTGACTCCAGGGCGCAGGCGGCCAATGACGCTGAGCATCGCGGAGGAGCGGTCCTGCATGCTTTTCTCGTCAGCTGGGATAGGAGTCCAGATGGAGTTCTCACCCGTGTTTGCAGGAAAGGCGAACCCGTTCGGCATCACACCGATCACCGTGAACGGAATGCCGTTGACGGCGATGGAGCGCCCAAGGATCTGTGTATCCGCGTGGTAGACCCCTTGCCAGATTGCGGCACCGAGGATAACGACGTTGTTGTGGCCGGACTTGCTGTCCTCAGGCACGAAGGTGCGACCCATCATCGCTCTCGCTTGCAGGAGATCAAACAGGTTCGAACTGGAGACGATCTGTGGGATGAGCCTGGGGTTTGAGTTGCCGCCGAGGGTGGGTACCTGCTCGGTATAGTAGGCGATCTGCTGGAAGGAGTGGCTGCGAGCTTGCCAGTCCTGAATGTCGAGCAGTGATGTCGGGGCGAAGCCGCCGCTTTCGGTGCGGACGGCCATCTGCACGACATCCTCTGGGTGAGGGAATGGCATACTGCGCAGGAGCACCTGGTCGACGACGGAGAACATGGCAGCATTGATGCCGATTCCGAGTGCCAGCGTAAGGATGGCGGTGAATGCAAAGGCCGGTGCGTTGCGCAGTTGTCGAAGAGCGTAGTGCAAGTCCTGGAGCAGAGTTCGCATGCTGAATCTCCGAAAACAAACTGTTCAATACAGAGGCACGTTGATGCCCAAGAGAGGATTCTACAATCCCATGGAATTGAGTGAGCTAGAAGGACATGCACTTCGCCAGACTGTCCGGATCCGCGATAAGTTGTCCGCAAACGGACACTATCGCTTGAAACATCGCATAGTCTGTCATCCATAAATCGCCGCGAAGCCTTGAGTGCCAATCGCCAATATATTCACCGAGGTAGGATTAATCCTGTGAGGCTGGCTTCTCGTCAGCAATCCGGTACACCCGCATAAGCGAACCTTTGTCAGTTGCTTCCCTTCGATTTCAAATTGTTCGTCGTGGAAGCACCCAGTTCGGCCGGATGAAATGGCAGGTGTATCCGTTTGGAATCCGCTCCAGATAATCCTGATGTTCCGCCTCAGCCTCCCAGAACTCCCCCGCGGGCACGACTTCCGTAACAACCTTGCCCGGCCACAATTCCGAAGCGTTGACGTCGGCGATTGTCTCTTGGGCTATCTGTCGCTGTTCGTCGGTCGTGTAAAAAATGGCAGAGCGATAGCTGGTCCCGATATCGTTTCCTTGCCGGTTTGAGGTTGTCGGATCATGTATCTGGAAAAAGAACTCCAATATCCGGCGATAAGTGATCTGGTGAGGATCGAAGATGATTTCAATCGCCTCCGCGTGGCCTTCATGATTTGGGTAAGTCGCGTTAGGAACGTTGCCGCCCGTATATCCGACTCGCGTAGAAACGATACCTGGGTAGCGTCGTAATAGATCCTGCATCCCCCAAAAACACCCGCCAGCAAGAATTGCGCGCTCGTTCGATGAGGCCATACAGTTACTTCCCTTCTTTGGGTTCAAATAATTGAAGATAGGTGCCATATCCTTCGCTCTCAAGTTCATCGAGAGGAATAAAGCGTAGCGAAGCAGAGTTGATGCAATAGCGAAGGCCGCCAGCGTCTCTGGGGCCGTCGTCAAAGACATGGCCTAGATGGCTATCCCCGTGGAGCGACCGCACTTCCGTCCGGTTCATCCCGTGGCTGCCGTCCGACCGTTCATCCACGTTTTCAGCTTCAACCGGTTTGGTAAAGCTTGGCCAACCGCAGTTGCTGTGGAACTTGTCCAGCGATGAAAACAGAGGTTCTCCCGACACGATGTCCACGTAAAGCCCTGGCTCGTCATGATCCCAATAGATGTTTTCAAAGGGGCGTTCCGTGCCGTTCTGTTGCGTGACGCGGAACTGTTCGGGCGAAAGGTTGGAGATGACTTCCGCATTCTTTGTGTAATTCGGCATAGGTCCCCGCTAACGAAACTGTGGTTAAGTCTACAGCGCACGGCAGGGATGGATCACTATCCACAAACGGATCTCGGAAGTTTTTGAATCCTAGACCAACCGGTCTACTCTAACCAGAAGAGAAGCACCAAAGCTCTCACCCTTGGAGGATTCATCATGTCAGCACAGCAGTCAAAAGGAACAGCCCTCATCACCGGAGCCTCAACGGGCATCGGCGCCGTTTACGCCGACCGCCTCGCCAAACGAGGCTACGATTTAATCCTTGTCGCCCGCGATCAACAGAAGCTTTCGGAGGTTGCCGCGCGTCTCGAGGCAGCCACCGGCCGCAAAGTAGAGACTCTCGCGGCAAACCTCAACGAAAAGGTCGACATACAGCGCGTGAGCGAACGACTGAGCACAGACCCCAACATCACCGCGCTCGTTAACAATGCAGGCTTTGGCTCGGCGGGAAAACTGTTGAACTCGAAAATCGACGATCTTGAGTCCATGATCCAACTCAACGTCACGACTCTGACTCGACTAACCCTGGCAGTAGTTCCGAGCTTCGTCGCACGGGCCAACGGCCTGATTGTCAATATCTCCTCCATTGCGGCGCT
>NZ_DATKQC010000207.1:0-5581 GCF_035532915.1 Edaphobacter sp. | reverse complement strand
CCGAGTCACCCGCGACCAGCACGGAGGATCGGCCGACCCTTGAGCCGGAAACCACCAGGCGGGCCTTCGCAGGGCCGCCTTCGCTATCTGCTATCAGGTATTTATCCGATAGCAGATATCAACAACCCAGCCCTTCGTTCGGCCCCCCGGAGGGGCCGAACTTGCATTGAGGGACGCCCTTCGTCCCGACAGGTCCAGAACGCCGGCGTGCGCGCGGCGGGTCAAACCCTCGGCCGTCGGCCAGCCGCGCTGCGGCGCGGAGCCACGCGCAGCCCGTCCTTGCGGGCAAGCATGGCGAGCGGGGTTGACCGGCCGAAGCCTGCTGGCACCGGCTGGCTGTTGCTGCGATTGACAACGGCCGCGCCTGTTGCTATTCTGAGCAACATAAAGGCTGTGCCCCTGTTCCGGCAGCGCGTGGAGCTTGGCGTCGGCATCTTCAAGGAAATCGTCATCTGGCGGCTGCCAAGACGGCTTCCCGGCAGCCGCCATCCCTACAAATATCGGATGGCGCTGATCGACGCAGGCGCGTGTGTGCTGCGCTACGACAACGAGGCTGGCAAGGGGGATCACCGCCATATAGGAGACCAGGAAGAACCCTACGAATTCACCACGATCGAACAGTTGCTCGACGACTTCGAGGCCAGCATCAGGAGGTATCTCGATGGACACCCTCATCATTGGTAATCAATCGGACCCGGAGATCAGGGAGCGCGTCATCCGAGCCTGGAAGACCGGCAAGGCCGACTCCACCGCGCGGCTTGATTTCGTGAATCTTGACGACGCCTGGAAACTTCTGAGCGACAAGCGCCGTCAGATCATGCACGCCATGGCAGGTGCGGGGCCGTTGTCGATCCGCGAAGTCGCCCGGCGCGTGGGGCGCGACGTGCGCGCGGTCCACAGCGACGTGCAGATACTCCACCACGCGGGGGTCATCGACAAGACCGAGGATGGCCGGATGGTCCTGCCGTACAAGACCATCAAGTTCGATTTCACGCTCGACGCGCAGAAGGCCGCTTGACAGGAAGCGAGGGGCACGGCGAAACGGAAACGGCGGCGCTCGCCATGTCACACGTTCGGCATAGCCGAGCTGATCGACGCCTCCTCGGCTGCTCCCGCAAGAAGAACAGCGCGGCATCGAACTACGGGTGCGCGTGGAAGGAAACGCCTATTTCACGGTCGGCGGAGCGTCGCCCTCACGGCGTGCGGTCCTTGCTCCGGTCCCACTTCGCGCTTTTGACTGCCTGCGGGCGCTCCGATAAGCCAATATCGCACGGCCGGGACAGAAGGACGGCGCTTCCAGTCGAACATAGGGACTGGTGGTAAGGCAGAAAGAAAGAGGCTTGGCAGGAAGGCCAAGGGGCACATCAGGAGGAACACCCGGAGACCAGGCCGCCGCCAGAGCGATCCACGAAGGGGCATTATGAAAAGTCAGGGTAACGCAGATGAACGACGACAAACGGTTGATTTTCTACATAGACGCCTATTCGCCAGAGACTATTCCGATGGCGAAGCTGGCGGATTATATGGCCGAGTTTGCCGCGTTACTCGGTAAGGACAACGCTGTTCATTTTGCCGGTGTCGAGGATGGCAGCACCAAGATTGCCGCCCGCGTTGAATTCGAGGACTTGCCCAAAGTCACGGCCCGCCTGCATGATATCCGACGCGGCACCCCGCCTAAGGATGCCGCAAAGATTTTCGATCAGATCGACACCAAGCTGGCCAACGACAACGCCGTCGGCCGCATCTTTGTCGAGGGCGAGGACGGAGCCGCCTCCGCTGAACTGCTGACCTTTCCCGGCCGGACCCGGCCGAAAGCGCAGAGCTATGGCCCATTCCCACAGGACGGCCACCTTGACGGGCTGTTGGTTGCGGTCGGCGGGATCACCGAGAACGTTCCCCTCCGCTTGCAGAACGGAGACACGACCTATAGCAATTGCGACACGACCCGCGCCATTGCCCGCGAATTGGGGAAGCACCTGTTCGAGCCGATCCGCATCCATGGCAGCGGCCGGTGGTTGCGCGAGGCGGACAGCAAATGGACCCTGATTCGGTTCCGGGTTCATCGCTTTGAAGTGTTGAACGCCGCCAGCCTGCGCGACACCGTGACCGTCCTTCGCGCCGTGCGTGGCAGCGGATGGACGGACATGGACGACCCGCTCGCGGAGCTGGACGACCTCAGGCGCGACAACGACGAGCTGCACTGAATGGTCGTCTTTGATGCGTCGATCCTGTTGTTCGTTTTCGATGAAAACACCCCCTCTTCCGTCTCAAGGGCGAAAGACCGCGTCGAATATCTGATCGACAGCCTCACAGAGGCAGACGAAAAGATTATCATCCCGACCCCTGCCTTGAGTGAATGTCTGATTCATGCAGGCCCGGCAGGGCCGGAATACCTGGCCATCATCAGCAAACAGTCCTGTTTCCGCATTGCCAGCTTTGACGAGCGGGCGGCCGTGGAAGCGGCCGTGCGGACCTATCAGGCCCGGCAGCGTGGACAACCGAAAGGCGGAGCGCCGGAGATTGCAAAGGCCAAGATCAAGTTTGACCGGCAGATTGTCGCCATCGCCGCGATTGAGGGCGCTACGGCCGTCTATTCGGATGACGCCCATATCGTGGGCTATGCCCGCGAGGCCGGGATGGAAGGCTACCGACTTGCCGACCTTCCGTTGCCGCCGGAGGACCCGCAAACAGCTTTGCCGCTCGATCCGCCGGACGAGGGGTAATCGTAGGCATGAGCGCCATTTCCGATTACCTTCGCCGAGTCGAACACGCCCTGAAGGCTGGGAACGCCACAGAGCACACGCACCGGCCCGCGCTGAAGGCGATGATCGAAGCCCTGCGCCCGAAGATCACCGCGACGAACGAGCCGCGCCGGATCGAGTGCGGATCACCCGACTACATCGTGACGCGCAACGGCGTCCCTCTCGGCTATGTCGAGGCGAAGGACGTAGGGATTGACCTTGACCGCACCGAAGACGGCGAACAGCTCAAGCGATATCGTCTCAGCCTTCGCAATCTCATTCTCACCGACTATCTAGAATTCCGCCTCTACCGGAACGGGGAGCCGGTCCAGCCTGTCAAAGTTGCGAAGTGGCAGAAGAACGGCGTTCTTCGCCGGGAGCCAGACGCCGAGGCGCAGCTTGCCGCGCTCTTTCAGGCGTTTTTCGATGCTGAAGTGCCGAGCATCGCCAGCCCGCGCGAACTGGCGGAGCGCATGGCGCGGCTTGCCCGTTTGCTGCACGACTTGATCCGGCAGGCGTTCGTAAAAGAGGGCCAGGCCGGCGACCTGCACTCGCAGTATGAAGCCTTTCGCCGCGTGCTGATCGCAGACCTGTCCCCGGACCAGTTCGCCGACATGTATGCCCAGACGATTGCCTACGGCCTGTTCGCCGCTCGCTGCAATCATGTCGGTGCAGGATTCACCCGCGAGCGGGCCGGGCGCGACTTGCCGAAAACCAATCCCTTTTTGCGCCGACTGTTCAACACCATTGCTGGGCCGGACCTCGACGAGCGGATTTCATGGGCGGTTGACGATTTAGCGGAGCTGCTGGCGAAGGCAGACATTGGCGCCGTCCTCGCCGACTTCGGGCGCACCACGGCCCGCGAGGATCCGATCATCCATTTCTACGAAACATTTCTTATCGCCTATGACCCCAAGCTACGCGAGCTGCGCGGCGTCTACTACACCCCCGAGCCGGTCGTGGATTACATCGTCCGGTCTGTTGACGCCCTGCTGCGCCGGGCCTTCAAGCTGACCGATGGCCTTGCCGACGCGAACCGCATCAAACTGAAGCGCATGAGGATCAGCACGTCGGGCAAAGCCAAGACCGTCGAGGAAATCTACGAGACGCACCGCGTTCAGATTCTTGACCCCGCTTGTGGGACCGGGACCTTCCTACACGCCATCGTCGCCAGCATCCGCGACCGCTTCAAAGGTAACGCGGGCATGTGGCCGGGTTATGTGACCGAGCATCTCTTGCCGCGTATCTATGGATTCGAGCTGCTGATGGCCCCCTATGCCATCGCGCATATGAAACTTGGTCTTCAGCTCAAAGAGTCTGGCTACGATTTCGGCTCGGACGAGCGGTTGCGCGTGTTCCTCACCAACACGCTCGAAGAAGCTCACGAGATGACGGGCCTGCCGCTCTTCACGCAATGGCTGGCCGAAGAAGCGGCGGCGGCGAGCGAGGTCAAGAAGAACGTTCCCATCATGGTTGTCATCGGCAACCCCCCATACTCAGGTCACTCGGCCAACAAGGGCGCGTGGATTTCCAGGTTGATGGAGGAATACAAAAAAAGCCCGGAGCTGAAGAAGCCAGCACAGGGAAAATGGCTGTCAGACGACTACGTGAAATTCCTGCGGTTCGCGCAGTGGCGCATCGGGCAGACGGGCTATGGCGTACTGGCGTTCATCACGAACCACAACTACCTCGATAACCCGACCTTTCTCGATATGCGGGCAAGCCTCATGGCGAGCTTCGATGATGCTTACGTGCTGGACCTGCACGGGAACAGCAAGAAAAAGGAGCGCACGCCGGACGGCGGAAAAGATGAGAATGTGTTCGACATCCAGCAAGGCGTCGCCATCTCGCTTTTCGTCAAGCGCACCACACGGGCCACGAGCTGCACCGTGCGCCGTGCCGATCTTTGGGGAACGCGGGCGGAAAAATACGAGTGGCTGGCCACCCATGACGTGACCGGCACGCCGTGGGAAGACGTGACGCCTCGGCAAGCCCCGTGGTTTTTTGTCAAACAGGATGCTGACCGGCTGATCGAATATGAGCACGGATGGAGCGTGGCCGACATCTTCCGGCCCAACGGCGATCCCGCGCCTGGCGTGGTGACGACGCACGACGAGTTTGCGATTTCGTGGACCAGAGAGGAGGCGATCGCCAAGGTTGATCGCTTGCTGGCGACGGATAGCGAGGCGGAGGCACGGCAACTCTTCAGGCTTTGCAGCCAGAACCAGTGGAGCTACGGACGGGCGAAGCGTGAGCTGGCAGACGGCGCGTGGCGCTTGAAGGTGACGCCGATCCTCTATCGCCCTTTCGACAATCGTTGGACAATCTGGGATTCCAATGTTGCTGTTCACAGACGAGAGCGCGTCAACGCTCACATGCTTCAGCCCAACCTTTGTGTGCTCACCATGCGGCAAGCGTCTGTAGACGGAGGTTGGACTCATGCCTTTGTTTCTGAGCATCCCGCCGACAACCGGGCTTTATACAGCAGCAGAGGCGTTCAGGTTCAGATGCCGTTGTGGCTTTATCCAGAGGAGAGTGGGCTTATAAGGCCGCGCGTTTCTGCAAATCTTGCTCCAGATTTTCTGGTCGAAGTGAGAGATCGCCTTAGCGGCGAACCGGCCTCACCAGATGATATATTTTCCTATGTCTATGCGGTGCTGTACTCACCAGGATATCGGACGCGCTATGCGGACTTTCTTCGTCGAGAATTTCCCCGCATTCCTCTCACCGACGACCCTGCCCTCTTCCAGCAGCTTGCGGCGTTTGGGCGCGAGCTGATCGACCTGCATCTGCTGCGGCGGTCACTGCCTGTCATCACGGGCTATCCGAAGGCAGGCAGC
>NZ_DATKQC010000206.1:0-4068 GCF_035532915.1 Edaphobacter sp. | reverse complement strand
ACACTATGCTGTTGTCACTGGTTGGTTCTTTGCCTCCTTTCTCTCGCTTGCTTGACACACGCGCTACGTTTCACGATGCTCCGCAGACGCATTCCAGAGATGCGCGACTAGAGACGATGTCCGAGGACATCTTCGATAGGTGACGCTCTCCACAGACGCGCGACAAAGCTGAACTACGACAACGACCTACGAAGCTGAACTACGACGACAACCTACGAAACTGAACGACGACGACAACAGTGGTATCCGGTTGTGACTTTCTGGCGAGCTACTCAAACCAGAGCGTCGAGGGCGGATACGCGCGTTCCCTCAGTGAGATGTTCGCAGGCGAGCTACTCAAACCCACGAACGCGGACACCATCCCGCATCTTCTGCCAACGGCGAGCTACTCAAACCGCCAGCCCCGGTAGATGAGCCGGTCTGATTTTGTGAAATCAGCAAAACCTATCCATCACTGATATACCCTGAACAGATGTTTGTGTCAAGGGGCCAATCGCTAAAAACGCCTTTTTTTGGGGAGTATGTACGCACAGTCCCCTGGGCAATTTTTGGCGTGAATCGGCCTGAGAAGCAAGTTCGTGATTCGAGATTCCGGCGGCGGGAATCTCACGATCCCGCGCTCGCCGTGGAGCGGGCCAGACGGCGCGCCGTAGCGTCGGGATGAGCAGGCCATGCGGCCCAAAACAGACATGGCCTGATGCGCGTCCAATCAGCCAATGCCCGTATTCCGGCGGCGACGGTCGCAGCCGGAAGATTGGTTTCCTCATCGTCCTGTCAGGTGGATTCGTGGGGGGAAAGAGCCGATGGTTCCCTTCCTGTAGAGACTTGTCGCAGACTCATGCACCACTGACACCACTGACACCACTGGCCGGGTGTTCAGCACGCGATCCGCGTCAGGGGAGTGTCTCGTTGCGACGACGGTCCATCATGCCCGATCTGCTGTCCAGCACGCGCAAACGAATGGCCGCTCTGCGCCATGACTGGCGTCTCTCGTGGAGAGCGTATCGTCTGACCGTCAGGCATCAAGCGAGGCCCGTTCAAGAAGAGCTTGCCGGTCAAGGGATACCTTGCCGGCCATTCGCAAAGGACGCCGACGATGCGGTCCTGAAGCTGCTGCTTCGTTGCGGCGCATGGCGAGGACGCGCCCACCTCTCGCGAAAGCCTCCATCGCTGCTGCTGTTGCTGGCATCGTATCCAGGCGATCCTGTACTGTACCCGGCGTGTTCAAACGTCGGCGACACATACCCGACAATAAGTGGGGCAAAGGTGCTTGGGAACGGAAATTACCGCTCCCAATGCCCCGGTTGCGGAGTGGCCCGCGTGGTGATTCTCTCGTGCGAAGGCACTCCTGCACCACGCGCGACCAGCGCCATTACCCGGTGACTCGCCGATGCCACATCGTTCTCTTGAACGGGATATCGCGCAGAGACGCGCTTCTGATCGGGCAGGGAGCGGAATCGTTGCGGCGAGAAAGGCCGCCGGTTGCCCATCCTGCGCATACATTGGCGGCACACTTGCAGCGATGCTGGGAATGCACACCCCTGTTCGATAGCCCGACGAAGCTGCGTCCGCACCTCACGAGACGGCTGGGGTGGTGCGCCAGCGAGCAGGAGTAAGCGCGTGAGGCGCGGTTGCTTGTCCTGCGTGCCTGGTCGTTGCCTTCACCCAATCAGCTGGAGAGGTTGCTGCTGCCCCAACTGCTCACCAAGTACGGAGAGCAGCGCCTGCACCACAGTCGGATCGAACTGCGTCCCGGCGCAGCGCTGCACTTCGGACAGCGCCTCCTCCGCTGTGCGACTCGCTCGGTAGGGAGTCGCCCGCTGCATCGCATCATAGGCTTCGGCCACCGCGATGATGCGCGCGGCCTGGGGGATGTCTTCCCCGCGCAGCTGATCAGGATAGCCGCTGCCGTCCCAGCGCTCGTGATGATGGCGCACCGCCGGCATCAAGTCGGACAGAAACGGGCTGGCTTCCAGGATCTGCGCGCCCAGAGCCGCGTGTTCCTTGAGTCTGGCCCGCTCCTGGGCGGAGAGCGGCTGGCTCTGCTGTAAGATCGCGTCCGGGACGGCGACCTTGCCAATATCGTGGACCAGGGCTGCCAGACCCATCCTGGACACCTGCTGCGGCCCCAGTCCCAACTGCCGTGCGAGCGCGGTCGCCAGCTCGCTCACGGCATGAGCATGGGCGCTCAGCCCCTGATCGCGTCGTTCCAGCAAGGCCAGCAGCGAGTAGATCAGCCGCAGCGTTGCGCTTTCTCGCAGCCGCTCCGCCGTGACCCCTTCTCGCTGCACTGCCTCGCGGCGTTCCGTCTCGTGCCAGAGCGCCAGCACCTGCGCATCCGCGCTCATGCGCCGGGCTTCGGCGGCGGTGCGGACTTGATTGCGTCCCAGGCGCTTGGCGACATACATCGCCGCATCTGCCTGCGACAACACATCCGTTTCGCCGGGTCCGTCGGTCGGGTAGGTGGAGAGACCAATGCTCACCGTCATGGCGATGCCTTCTTCGCCCTCAGCGGTGACGACCGGGGCGGCAGCGATGGCGGCCCGGAGGCGTTCCGCCACGGCCGCGGCGTCACTGGCATCGGCTTCGGGCAGCAGGAGGACGAATTCTTCGCCCCCAAAGCGGCCCAGCGTATCGCCGCCGCGCAAGGCATGGCCAGCCCGCTCGCCGATCGCGTGCAAGACGGCATCGCCGGCGGCGTGTCCATAGCGATCATTGACCTGTTTGAAGCGGTCGGCGTCAAAGAAGAGCAGGGAGAAGGGACGATCATAGCGTCGCGCCCGCTCTAATTCTCGGCTGAGCTGATCCATGACGGCGCGATGGTTGGGCAGCCCGGTCAAGGCATCCGTCAAGGCCTGCTTTTGGATGGTGGCATGGGCTTGCTCCAGCCCATGATAGGCCGCGCTCAGTGCCTGATGCGCCTGTTGCAACTCGACGGCCCGATCCGCCTGGATGATCGCCCGTCTGGTCGTGACCGTATAAAAGACCCCCACCATCGCGCTGGCGCACATCCCTCCCAGGAGATAGGTCAGAAAGCTCCAGCGTTCCTGGGAAGACAAGAGCTGGTCGAGTTGGGTGGAGCGAACGAGGAGAAGATACCCCCCGACCAGCAGATTTGCGGCGATTGCCATGAGCAGGATCAGCCAGGCCGGCAAAAAGAGGCCAGCCAGCACCAGGAGCAGTGCCAGCGGAGAGAGCGTCCACAACACACTCACCGGGTGAGACAGGGAGAAGTTCTGTGCAGCGAGCAAGAGGTTCCCGGCTTCCGGGAGAAAAAAGAGCAGGCTCGCCAGCTGCAAAGCCCCGCGCCGATTGAGCCAGAGAGCCAGCAGCAGCACGCCGACCTCGATCCATCCAGGGAAGGTTTGGGAGGGGGACGCGCTCACGCTCGTGAAGGCGGTAGACAGCACAATCAACAGCAAGGATGGCACCAGCACGAGACCGAGTAGTCGTCGTTTGCGTTCATATTCCCGCTCGGCGAGCGTGGACATGGCAGTCCGCACCGGTGAGGCGGTCAGTAACCACCGGGAAAGAACCATCTGTGAGAAGCGTTGCATACCCACCTCAAGGAAGCAGTGATGAGCAAAATCAGGTCTTGCCATCCTTATCGGCAGGTGTCGACCGTTCTTGAATGGCTTCCGAGAAGACAGTCAGCCCCCAGCCAGCAACCGCATGGCAGCGCGACCGATAGATCGATCTTCTCAACCATCGGTTGTGGCCCAAAAGCGATTGGGCGGAGCAGACCTTCGTAGCAAGCCAGGCCGTCGCTTGTCCATCCTCTGCAAGAAGTGACGGTGCCAATGTGGTCATGCTCCCTCTGCTCAAGGCTGGATTGATCGCCTGGGCGCATGGGGGTCAGCACGCTATGCGATACCGGGGGGAACGCCCGACGCGCACCATTATCGTCGGCATGGCATCAAGGTTTGCTCGCGCCATCCATCACGCGCTCTCCACACTGCTCGGCGGTTGTCGTGCGGTAGCACGATCTCAGGCAGGCAGTCGCGTGTGCCGCTGTGCTGGCAAAACCGCGCAGCGAGATGGTCGCGCGAACGTTGCGAAGGCTCTCCT
>NZ_DATKQC010000205.1:0-20116 GCF_035532915.1 Edaphobacter sp. | reverse complement strand
GGCGTGGTCACTGGCGTTTACCAGGACTGCGCGTTGCCCCGTGAAGAAATCCTCATCGTCTCCTTCCCAGGACGGATCCTCGTAGAAAGTCCGAAACCAGGGAGAGGCCTCCTTGAGAAAGACCCCCAGCTCACGAGCTTCGAGGAAATGAGAGTAGTAAGCGGCGTGCTCGGGAAGAGAGGCGAGGTATTCGTACATGGCGATCCGGGCTTCCCTGCAGAGGGCAGTGTGATTCTCGTCCTCGACGATATCGGTCCGGTCGGGCAGCTTCAGGTGAATGTATCGCGCTTCCTGGACATCGACACGCACGTACAAATCACCGCGTCCTCCATCGGGATCGATGGTCACCTGTGACAGATGCGGCAGATTGCGGACTCCCTCTAGCACGCGCCCGTGAAAGTTCCAGGCGGCACGGGCGTAATGGGAGTAGACCCCGATACGCACGCCGGAGACTTGCTTGACCAGAAGAGCGTCCTTAAGGAAGTCCTCCCGAGGCACGCGGACTCCGTCGAGCTTGACTTCGAGGTTCCCATAGCGAGCGGCTTCCAGGAGTGTTTCGCGCACTCCCGAAGCCTTTTCAGCGCGAACGAAGACGAGTACGGTCCCTTTGTCCGGCCCATCCGCCTCGACCACTTCGACGGGTTCCTGACCAAGAAAGCCGGCTTTCCTGATGACAGCCTGTTTTCCCCGGCTTGTGACGATCACGCCGCTATGGAGCAGCGAAAAGAATCCCATACCCGCCGGATCTTCCTTGTCAGAGGTGGACGGGTCCCAATCCGAGTCTCCGAGGTGGAGCAGGACGGAGAAGTCGGCAACTCCTTCGCCGTCGTCAGAAAAGGTGATGCGCGTGCCCTGTTCGATCTCCTCCGTGGCGATATCGACCAAAGTGGCGCCGGCCCGGCGAGCGTTCTGCAGCAATTCGATGAAGATGTCGGAGAGTTTATTAGAGAAGAGACGGTCAACCTTGGAGAGAATCTTCGAGCTGACCGCGGCCTGAATCGTAGACATAGACGTACCTCGGGAGGGACTGTTCGATGGTGTTGCGGTTGTGCGTGAAGGCAGAACTGCTATTTGAGAGCCCGGACCACGTTTTCGAGATCTCGGATCGCGTTGTTCAGCACCCGATGGGCTTCTTCGATTTGCTCGGCGCGCGACGCATGGGCGTCGAAGGTATCTCTCAACTCAGTCACAATGAACCTGGCCAGCGTGTCTCCATCGCCCTGTCTGCGTTCGCCGGTATTCATGTCGTAGTATTCGGAGAGAAATTCGTCCGGATAGCCCCTGTTGGCCATGTTCAACAGCTCAACGAGAGCGAGCGGTTTCATCTCTGGCATCGTACCTCCATGGAATGAAGTTCGGTGGAATGTCAACATGTGTTCGGGAGGTCTTGCGTGAAAACGAAATCGCAAGCCGCTGTGGTTTTCGAGAAGTGTTTGCGGTTCAGGATTGCTGTGTAAACAGAACCCGCCGGGCGCGCCATGCCGCTCGGCCCAGTTTGCTGCCGGGTGGTGCAACCAGTACCTGCTTCTACCAGCCACCGATAACCAAGCTCATGTCTTTCGAACTCACGTTAGCCTGGAATGAGTTCTGAGGCCGGAGCCGCTTCATGCGAAGATGACGGCGGGGAAGGGGGGATAGCGTCTATCCCTCGGATAACTGTTCAATGGAAGCGGCAACCCCAGGATCGACATCTTCGATCTCTTCGCCGCCAGCTATATTCCTGACCTTCAGATTGGCTCCGAAGTAGACTGTGCAGTACTCGATGCCAGTTTGATGGTTGCTTCTGGCAACCTCGATCCATTCGTTCTCTCCAAGAAACTTGTTGGCCTTCTCGACTGCTTCCTGCCTGGTGTGCGCCCAAACACGCATTACCATGCCGAGCGCGCCTTGACTCGAATTTCCGACGTCGAACTTGAAGCTTTTGAGCTTGCGCTTTGTCATACGATCCTCTGGGATTGGAGCGGGCGGTTCCTCGCAAACGCACTGCCGTCAGCACCGTCGCTCTCGGTAGTACGCAGGTGAACTGGTCCTGCCGTGGTTGCGTCCTTACGATCTTCAGTTGGCTACCTATCCGCGTTGCCGTAGGTTGTTACCGGCTTCTTCCCGGACGGAAAGGACCGGTGCCTACGAATTCCCGAAGCTTGGGCTTCTTTGCATTCGGACATCCGATCTCGCGCAATAGACCCGTTGATAATGAGAGCTACGCATCGATCGCATGGTTTCTTGTTTGCCATCATTTTCTGTCTCAGGCCGCGTCCTTCAAGGCTGCGTTCCTGGTTTCCTTAATCTGGTCTCGCGTTATGCGGAACCTCTTGTCCGGCTTGTTGTTGAACCGATCAGCAGCCCCGTCTTCCCAGCCCTTCGGCGCGACGGCAATGAATGCATCCGGCGAGATGCTGGTGCAGTGCACGCGACGACCTTCCCAATGGAAGTCCCGGCCGACGAACATCCGGCTGCCGACGAAGATGAAAGGCTTGCGCTGTTGCCAATGCTCGTAAGCGTGGCAGGCTGATATGTTTCCGACCTTGACCGCCGCCGCGTACATCTCTTCGTGGTTGGCGCCGATCCAATAACCACCGCGAAATTCCGAGATGAAGCGCTCGAAATCATCCTTGGCGAAGTGCATGCCGCTGTTGACCGCGAGGTAAACTGCTTCACGCATCGACTGATTGAGACGTAGCCAGGCGAACCGCGTGGCCCCTTGATTGCTTCTCCAGACGTGCGCGCACAGCTGGAATGCCACGCTTGAACTCTCGCGCTGTGTCATGTGTGTCCCTTTCTGTATGGTCGGGAAGAGAGGATTCGTTTCCTCCGGTCGCCTGTCCCTGAACAGGACTCGGACGGAGTTGAGCGACTCGCCGATTCATTGCCGTGCTGCGTTTACAAATGCGGCCGGGCCCAATATCCATCGAAGGGCTTCGCTGTATCCATCCCCAGAGAGAAGTGAAAGATAACGAGAACTGGGCTTTGACATCAGCCCAGAAACGGGAAGGAGAACTGTGGACAGAGTGGCCTCTTTCGCGGGTTTGCTACTCTACCCGGAGCAGGGGGCTCTGAGAGGTGCAATGCACAACGGGGTGGAGAGGCATTCCGAATAATCCCTTGGGGCGCGAGGGCGGCAGCACACAAATGTGTTTTTTCCACTGTCTGGGTATTGAGATTCTCCCATTGGATCGCCGCCATGCGCCGGGGTTGTTCGGAAGGAGGGAAGAGGCCTTAGTTGTCCTCTTCCTCTTCATCCATCTCGTATGCCGCGGCGTTCGCCGGCTTTCTTGAGTGCCTGTCTTTGATGAAGGATTCGTATACGACATTGTCCGCCGCGATAAGGTCAGATGCTTCTTCCAGCTCGCTTCTCACCTGCTGCGTCGCACTTGCCTTCACCACCAACGCCAGAGTGATTTTCCTGTATTCCCTGCTCAAATTCCCTCACCTCAATCTCCGCCAACGCGCTCATGTCCGCAAAGAGCGGACGGGCTCACGAGGATCGATCACCATATATGCCGACCTTCGACCCGCTTGTCCCTGAGCAACTCCTCGCGCAGGTCTTCCGGGATGACCGCCCATTTGGCAGCTTCCTTCAAGACACGATCGACATCGAGTTCCGTGGCCGGGCGGTCCGCGCCCAACCAGACAATGACGGGATCTCCCTCATCCTCGGCCACGTCACGGTCGTGGACCTGGAGAAAGAAGTTAGAGAGGGGAGGGTCCCAGCCAATCATGACCTCATGGTGCGATTGCAGCGGTTCCAGAATGTATTGGCTCATTGTTTTCTCCGTGGAAGAGTGCGGTGACTTTGGTATTGAGATCACCGATCAGGAACAGCCGCTGGTTCCGCCGCATTCCTGGCATCTGTAGCAGCTGCCATTGCGTTCCATGATGGCGCCGCAACTGGGGCATGCTGGGGCGTCTCCCATTTCGTAGGTCGATCGGAGAGCCTCCGACACAGTGAGCGCATTACTGGCAGGAGTGGTGGGAGGAGTCGGATTTGGCCGATCCTCAGTGCCCTCCGCTCCACCGTTATAGGCTCGAAAGAGTGGCAACTGCGCACCACCGGAGAGGAAGCGCGCGTCGATCCACCGGAAGATGTAATCCATGATGGATTTCGCGTAGCCCATCTCTTCACTGCCGGTCCAACCGGATGGCTCGAAGCGCGTGTGCGCAAACTTCTCGCATAGCACCTTGAGAGGCACCCCGTGCTGTAGGCCGACCGACACGGCCGTACCAAAGCACTCCATCAATCCTGCGATTGTCGACCCCTCTTTTGCCATCCGCAGAAACAACTCTCCCGGCTGGCCGTTGGGATAGAGCCCGACCGTGATGTATCCCTCGTGTCCGGCGATCGAATAGCGGTGAGTGATCGCCGGCCGTTCTGCGGGCAGCCGATGCCGCATGGTGTGCGGGGGACCCGAGAGATCGGGAATCGCCTCTTGCTGCGCTGCCGCTGCCGATACCGTGCTGGTACTGACCGGCTGAGAAGACTTCGAGCCATCGCGATAAATTGCGACGGCCTTCAATCCCAGCCGCCATACCTCGAAGTAGGTATTTTCGATGTCGGCGACCGTTGCCTCTTGCGGCAGATTGACGGTCTTCGAGATTGCGCCGGACAGGAACGGCTGGACGGCAGCCATCATCTGAATATGACCGCGCCAGTGAATCGATCGGGCGCCTTTTGCAGGTCGAAAAGCGCAATCGAAGATAGAGAGGTGCTCTTCCCTGAGACCAGGCGCACCTTCAATTGTGCTGTGGGCAAGGACAAATTGCTTGATCTTATCGATCGTCGCAGCATCATACTGAAGACGCCGAAGAGCGGAGTCAACAGTCTGATTGACGAGCGTAAGATAGCCGCCGCCAACCATCTTCTTGAAGACCACAACGCCCAGCATGGGTTCGATGCCGGCGGTGTCGCAGTCCATCATGAAGCCGATGGTGCCGGTCGGCGCCAATACGGTGACCTGGGCATTGCGGAATCCTGCCTGCCTTCCAAGAAACTCCACTTCGCACCACACATCCAGTGCCGCTTGCCGCAGTTCGGAAGGCAGCAAGGGGTTGGCGTCATAGAGCGCCCGTGCAGCCGCGCGGTGGCGCTCGATCACAGCGAGGAAGTCCTTGAAATTGCGGTTATACCCTGGAAATGCTCCGGGGTTGGGCTGTTTCTGACTCGCGCACACGTTGTTTCTGTCGAGATCCTCCATCGAAGCGGCCATCTCCGCCGAGGCTCGATAGGCAGCGCCGCCCATCAGCGAGGTGATGGCGGCGGCGATCGCACGACCTTGTTCTGAATCGTAGGGAAGTCCCAACCCCATCAGCAGGGCCCCGAGGTTGGCATAGCCCAGCCCAAGGGGACGGTAGCTGTGCGAGTTGCCTGCGATCAAAGCCGTGGGATAGCCAGCGTGGTCGACCAGAATGTCCTGAGCGACGATCAGCACGCGGACGGCATGAACGAAGCGCTCGGTGTCGAACGCGCCATCCCGCAGGAACTTCACCAGGTTCAGCGAGGCAAGATTGCAGGCCGAGTCATCAAGAAACATGTACTCCGAGCAAGGATTCGAGGCCCGGATACGACCACTTCTGGGGCAGGTATGCCACGAATTGATGGCGGTATCGAACTGCATGCCGGGATCGCCGCAGCGCCAGGTCTCCTCTGCGATCTGCCGCAGGATGCGTGCGGGGTCGACTTCTTGGACAACCGCGCCCGTGCTCCTTGCGAAGAGAGGCCAGGATTGGCCTTCCCCACGCTCCGCGAGCCGCATGAATTCATCGGTGACGCGAACCGAGTTGTTGGCATTCTGGTAGAAGACCGACGCGTAGGCTTCCGAGTCCGGACCTTCGCCGTCATATCCGGCTGCGATCAGAGCTTGTGCCTTGTGTTCCTCCTTGCTCTTGCAGGCGATGAATGCTTCGATATCGGGATGGTCCACATCCAGAATCGCCATCTTGGCTGCGCGCCGTGTCTTCCCGCCCGATTTGATGACGCCGGCGAAGGCATCGTAGCCACGCATGAAGCTCAGGGGGCCAGATGCCGTGCCGCCGCCCGAAAGAGATTCCAAGCTGCCTCGGATCGGCGAGAAATTGGTGCCCGTTCCCGATCCCCACTTGAACAGCATGCCCTCTGTCCTGGCCAGATCGAGAATCGACTCCATCGAGTCTTCGACCGAGTTGATGAAACAAGCGGAGCACTGTGGCTTTCTGTAGCCAGCGGCACCTTGCACGACTCGGAACTGCTCCCGGTCCCAGTGCCAGCTCTTCGAGCGGTTTTCCGGCCCAAGCCGGTCGCAGCCGACATTGAACCAGACCGGGGAGTTGAATGCCGCATACTGGCCCACCAGCAGTGCCGAGAGTTCACGCTCAAAGACATCCGCGTCCTCTGGTGAGTGGAAGTATCCGTCTTCGGCACCCCACGCCACGATGGTGGAGACAACGCGTTGGATCAAGACGTCGACTCCGGTCTCACGTTTATCGGTGCCTAAAACGCCGTGGAGGTACTTGGAAGCGACGATGTTCGTTGCCGTTTGGGACCACGCTTCGGGCACGCGAACGTTCGATTGTGCAAACACGGTGTTGCCCTTGGAGTCCTGAATCACAGCGTCACGCAACTCCCAGGTCACTTCGTCGAAGGGATGGACGTCGTTGCGGGCCAGGACGAAGCGAAATGCCAGCCCACTCCTGGTCACAGATGGTTTGGTCATTGGTGGCTTCCTTTCCTGAAGGTTGGGTGGCAAATACAAATCGTTCTCCACCGCAGAAAGACCGTCGCCAGAGAAGGTCCGGACTCCGGATGGGGCTTCGTATCACTGAACGCCGGCTCCCTCAGCATCCAGAACATCTGCCTTGGGTTTTAACCCGGTTCCGGATCTCGGTCAAATGGAGGGCCTTCCTGATGGGGCGGACCTTTGCCGGGCAGGTTTCGGCGATCGTTGTTTAGCTATAACTCTTTGAAAATAATGGTTGAACGGAGCCGCGCATTCTGCGCCTGCCATCCGTTGATAGCGGCCTCTGGCTCGAACGGGTCGTCGGTGAGCAGGTTCCAGCGGGGGACGCTGGGCGAGATGGCTCGTTGGCCGGACTATCTCAACCGTGCTCAAGATGCGGTGATCGCTCCCGCGCGTTAGAGGTGATGTTTGGGGAAAGACGATAAGCTGGGCTCGCCGAATGGCCAGGCGCTCATGCTGGTTACCAGACTTTAGGGAGGGGGCCGTCGGATCGTTCAAGCCCGGAGTACCGGCGGAAAGAGATTAAGGAAGGTCAAAACCTTTCAGCCGTGCGGCTCTCCTGTCAAATGTGAGAGTAGAAGCACAGCCAGCCCACGCCCCAAGCGCTCCAATGAGTGCATCGGCGAACGAACCTTGTCCGCTCCTGAGAGCCACCATTGCTGTGAAAACTTCCTGCTCATTTTGAATGAAGAATGAGTCGGCCTGGAGCATCCGCTCAACCGCGCTGGCAATTTCCTTATCCGAAAGGCCATAGATGCGATCCAGAACCCACACGGTTTCGACCATGGTCACAAGACTGATGAAGCCAGGGTGATCCTCTGTAAGCCGACGCTCGATGATCTCCGTAGCCTTCCGCGATTCGATCGGGTCGTCCTGCGCAAAGTACCGGACGACGATATTCGTATCGAGTCCGATCATCGGCGCCTTGCGCGCTGCTTTTCGCCAACAGCGCCTTCTCGTGCGGCCACTTCCATGTCACTTATAGAAGCTGGCCGCCGTCTGCGTGACGATACGATGCCCTTCAAAGCCGAGGCCGGAAGCTTCGGGAGGATGACAACCGTGCCATCGGGATGTACAAAGAACTTGATCCGGTCGCCTGGCTCCAGGTGAAGGTGATCCCGAATTGCCTTCGGGATCGTCGCTTGCCCTTTTATGCTGAGTGCGGATTCCATGGGTTATCCTTTACATTCTATGAAATGTAATACCAGCTCCCAGTCCGCGGGTCAACGATGCTCGATGCCGTTTGCGCTTCGCGCTCCAGGCCGTAAGCGCGGAGTTCGACACTGGCGCCTCAATTCCGGGAGTATCCTGGATGTTTTAACCTGGATCGGCACTCGGGTTGGTTTTCAGATATGGAATATCCTGCACGCTGCGCGTCGGGTGTTTACGCTCGGCCTGCTCGATGAGCTTAAGCTCTCGGTGGCATCGCAAAATGCCGCAAATGCGGTCCGATCCCTGCTTCCTGGTCATAGGCCGTCAACTCATCAAGCGCCGCCTGACGCTGGACGTCAACCTCGCGTTTGTACTTCATAAGGGCTTTGAAGCCTACATAACGAATCGCCAATCTCTCGAATTGCATTTTCTATGAAACTTTTGCCGTGCCCGCGCTGCACCATGGTGCGCGCTACACTGAGCAGTGACACTGGCGCTCGAACCAGTGGTGTAGGTTCCAGGCTGCCTTCCCGGCACGGCAATCTTCCGATCCTGAATGTGGAATATGGATTCAACCCCCATACCCGGAGGAGGTCGCAATCCCGAAGGGTTATCCCGCTAGCTGGAGAGTGTGTCTCAACCAGCGCCAGATCTAATTGGATGGGTTTGAATCTGGTGAGTTCTCGCTATCGGCCTGCTCCTCGCCGAGTTTCGCGACCACATAATCCCAGTACCCACTCTGCGTGTCCCCATTGGCGACCTCATATTGCCAGCCGGCACGTTCATAACTTGGATGTTCGCCCCAGGCGCCGAACTGTGCGATCAATTCATTTACGGATGGAGAAAGCGACTCTGACTGAGAGGGCTGCAGTTCACGAGCGGCCGCTCGCAGCGCTTCGACAAACTCTGCCACCTGGTGGATAGGGATCTGCATGCCGCAGCGGCCGGTAACTCCTCTTGAGGTGATGGGCTCAATCTGAAGAGCACCTCGAAATGGAAAGATGGTCGCTCCGCACATATGGCCGTAGCCATTGCGTCCAAGGAAGTAGAGTTCCAGGTCTTTATGGATCGATATGATTGTCATAGGCTTCGCAATTGCTGAAAGGTTAAGACAGGAATGGGGAATGGTTGGATGTAAAGACTGGCTGCATCTCCTTGCCCAATCCAAGAAGAGGTCGTAAAGACCGGCGCGCCGTGCCAATCGTGCAAAGGCCTCAACCCCGACATCGCAACGAGCTGCTGAGGGAGGCGTATACTAGCGTTGCCAGCTTTTCTGCGGGGTTGGGAAGCCCCGCCGTCCCAAGGACGCCAAGCTCACTGGGGAAGATGCTGGCTGATGAGCAGCCGCAGGTGCATGCAGTTGGCCGCCGATGCGTCCAACTGGATACACAGTGCCTTCGTTCAGGCTGGAATATGTTGCGCCATCTCTCCTGTCGCATCCGTAGTGGCTGGTTTAGAGGCTCATTCCTCTACTTCGATCGGGGCATCCTCCGAAAGTCCGTCGTATCTCCAGAGCGCATTCCCTGATCTCGCAGATTCAAGGGCTTTTTCTTCGGCCTCTTCCAGAGAAGCGGCGCTTATATCGAACTCAGCCCTGACGTCGGCGACTGAACTGACAACAACGTGAAATTGCGGCATAATCCCTCACGATTCCAGAGCTGCGCTGCGAGGTGCACCCAATGCGCGGCGGATTCGAGTGTGCAGGCGAATGCCTGCCTCCCGCGCGAAAACCGCACACTCTTATCGCCGGTACTGGAAGGCTCAATTTCGTTCTGCCACGAGGGTTGCTTCAAACATGCGCATCTTCGCGGTTGAGTTCTCGGTGGCGTAATCGAAAAAGACTTGTGCTTCGGATCGAGTCTCGAACTCGTAAGCGAGATGAGACACGGCCTGACCGTATCGTGCCAGGATGATCCATTTCATTGGGGGTACTCCTGAAGGTCTTGAACTTTTATGCGCCCGGTTGCGGTTCTGAGGTCGCTGCTTATGTCGATGAAACGTCTTTTCGCCAGGGCAGGAGGCTCAGCCGGCGATCTTCGCCTGTAACTGATCGAAGTCTTGGATGGGCTCGCCGCAGTCCAGGCACTTGCCGTCTTCCGCATCGTCGACAACCGCGCCACACTTCAGGCAGAGATCCTCCGATGCGTAGGGTTCAATTTCGGCGTTGCATACCGGGCACCGATCGTTACACATGCACGACCAGGCGTCCACCCACCCGCTGCCATCGTGGGGGGGCAGCGATAGTGATTGCGAAATTTTCTTGGTTCCCAAGGCATTACTCCTCCAGTTCGACAGGTTCGTCATCCGACTCTTCGGGCCAGCTGCCATCAGGATTTGGATCGATCTGGGTGGAGTCCAGCCAACCGCTTGCTTCGTCCACGCCCAGCAGGAAGGCATTGAGTTCCTCAAGGGTGGCGAACTCATACTCGCAGGGTTCCTGCGAATCTCCGTAGCTGCCGGATCCCCATCGGATGCGTACTTTGAATGGTTTCTCGTCTGTCATCGATTCCTCCGAATCGGGTAGGGATTGCTCCTTGAAGTAAGAGCGGAGGAGGCAAGGTCGGCGGCAGGTGCATTCATCCCTGGCAACGAGTGGATGACCTGCTGCAACCGGAGCCGGAGATGAAAACGTGACAAAAGCGCATCGCGATGCAGGATGCGCGTGGGACTGCCGGGCCTAATCCTTAAGGGCTTCCGCGGCTTCCGCCTTGTCCGCGCAGACTCCACACATACCGTCGAATCCCTCGCCGTCATCGTTGCGCGCTCCACACGCGCAGAGCGGCACATCGTCGCGGTCCACCCAGACCCAGGCAGCGACATAGGCACCGTTATCATCGCCGTGACTTACGACTGCGTTGCTGTCGATCTCAATCCGTCCCTCGTCGGCGTACTCGCTGATGGCTGCTTCCCGATATGCCTCGTCGAGTACCGGGTCCACCGATGGCTCGGCCGCGTCAATGGTGTGCGATCGAACCGAGAAGTGATCGCCGGTTGCGTCGGACGCCTGAGAGACCCAGTCCATGAGTTCAGCGAATGTCCCATCCGCAATGTGCCGGTCGAAGCTCGCGACCTCGGCGGCGGTATTGCAGTAGCGCTTCTTGAGCTCTTCGTATGCTTCGCGTTCCGCTCCATGCGCCGTCGTCTCGACCCCGTTGTCGGTGTCGCTGGTAACGGTCCATACCGTGAGATTCATACTTAACTTCCTTCCTGATGAACTTTCTGATATCGAAGACGGGATAGATCATCGGTGGCGCTGATCGCACAGCCTCATGGGGAGCGACCCACCCACCAATGACGATGTCGATCGAGGGGATCCCCTTGTTCGTTCCGAGACCTGTCGTCGTCGCTCAATCATCGCAAACGAAAAGGAACGCCAGAAGACCTGCGTCTGGCGCTCCGTTCTGTCAGGCGGCCGCCCTGTAGTCGGAGCCGCCTTTGAGGACATGCAGCAATGCGGGTTTGTCCTTCATCCGCGTACGCCACACCTCGGGGCAGTACCGGACGTTGTTCGCGAACAGCAGCGCCAGATCGGTCATGCGTTCGATATCTCCCGTGTTGGGGATGATCGAGTCCATGGCCGTCTCCCAATCGGCGAGCGTGATGACCGTCTTGTCGCGTTTCGCCCGGATAGCAAGGCCGATGGCGTCCTTCAAGACAATCTCGATCTCAGCTCCTGTCCAGATCTGCCCCTCGTCGCGCAGCAGCCTGCCGAGACCGACCTGTGGATCGAGCATCGTTCCGTGCAGATCCTGGGCGAACTTGATGCTGTGTTTGGACGCGAGCGCGTTCAGTATGCTCAACCGTCCTTTGACGGAGGCATCGCCGTCGCGTGGCGGAGGAAGTACTGGCAGGATCGCACCGAACCGGCCGGCGCGGATGAGCGCCGGGTCAAGCATGTCCGGACGGTTGGTGGCGGCCATCACTACGATCTTCCCCAGACGGCTCTCGTCGCTCAGGAAGGTCATGATGGCATTGAACATCCGGCCGCTGGTATTCGAGTCGCCCAGAGTCACGCGCCCGCCGCCGAGGGCGGACTCGATCTCGTCGATGAATGCGATGCACGGCGCCGCAGCCCAGATCGCCTCAAGCATCTTCTGCGTCAGCTCTTCGGTACCGCCGACGTGCTTATTGAGCAGCTTCGAGAGCTTCAGCTCGACGAAATTGACACATGCCTCCGCCGCGGAGGCCATCGCGATGAAGGTCTTGCCCGTTCCTCCCGGCCCGGTCATCAGTACGCCGGGCGAGCAGGTGCGGCTGTCTCCCTCCTTCAGAGGCAGGGCAATGTTCTCCAGGATGTACGCCTTCAGTTCGTCGTGTCCGCCAACCTGCGCGAAGCCGTGCGACGGGTGCACGAATTCGAGGATGCCATCGAACTCTTCTTCCATGCACTTCTGTTTGACGGTCCGGATCTGGCGGTCGTCGATCGGAATGCCCTTGTTGAGCGCCTCGTTGAATGCCTTCTCCATCTGATTGCGGGACATGCCGGAGGACTGGATGGCGACACCGCGGTGATCGAATGCCTCCGCAAACTCGACTCCCGAGATCTCTTTTCCATTGATCTTCAGGGGGTCTCCGGCAAGCTTCATCCTCGCGCACCGGTTCGCGAGGTTTCGGCAAAAGTTCTCCGAAAATTCCTGACGGTCATCAAACGACGGCTTCGGAATGAGGATGGTCGACACGCCGCTGAAGCCTCCGCGGAGAGACTCATGGATCTGCGTCAGGTGTCGAGTGATCAGGAACAACCGGTTCCGGTTGCCGATCTCCTTGTCCAGCGCCCAGTTTCGCATGTACGTAATGGGCAGCCGGTCGCTGTTCAACGAACTGATATTTCCCGCGGGAAAGAAGACATCGCAATCGAAGAAAAGCATCGTCAACTGCGCATCTACTGCGGGAGTGGTTCCCTGGATACGGGCAATGCGGTTGAACTCGATGCGTCTCTTGGTCGCCTCGAACCACTTGCCCAGCGTGAACATCGTTCCCTCGAACTTGGATGGGGTGAGGAAGTCCGCCGGAACTTTGTTTGCCTTCATCTCCGCCTCATACTCCTTCGTCATGATCTCGGAGAAGACTTTGAATGACTCGACGCTGGCGAACCTAAGCCCTTCATTGGCCACGAAGACAGCACAGATCCGCTTGACTGTATCGCTCTTCTCGGCCTTCTGCGTGCCGCGCTGGTTCGCATCGTGAACATTGACGAGCAGGCCTTCCTTCTTGCTCAACTCCGCGGTGTAGCTGTCGTCGTAGGAAGCCATCATCAACTTGCGGAGGCTCGCCAGGAGACCCTGGTTGTCCTGGTAGTCATTCACATTGCCGTGAAGAACGAACACGTGCGCATTCCCGGCTTTGTACTCCTGATTCGCCTTGCTGAGAAACGAAGGCCACTGAATCGCGGTCTGCGTGGCGGCGGCGGGGTGCTTGGGTTTCTTCAAAGCGCTCGCCAGCATGTCCGGGTTGAGTTCCGGCAAGGCGGGCATTGCCGGCGATTGTGTCTGAGATGTGGTCATGTCTATTCCTTGTTCTAGTTCTGGTCCTGGTTCTGGTTTGGGCCTTCGTTCGTGTACTCGTCGTCACTGACTTCGTCAGCGTCACTTTCCAGAAGGAAGCTGGGAGCCGTCCCCTGCTCAAGCAGCAGTAGTCTCATCTGCTCTTCGGTGACTTCCTCGTGCAGATACTTCGTTACGCCACTGGCGTCACCATTGGTGATGTCGTAGGCGACTTGGTCGAGGCCACCATCCATATCTTCATAGGCCGGAGGTGCGTCGCCTTCCGTCAAGATGGTCGTCGTGGCCGTAGTCTTCCAATACCGTTTGCACATAGTGATTTCAACTCCTGCTTGTGCTCCTACACTTCTCCGACTGCACACTTCACGACGAAGGACGCGTCAGAGGCCACGAATTCGTGCATGAGCGCTCAGAACGTCAGCGACTCATCGGGGTCGGGACTGTTTGGAGAGCGGTTGCTCCTTGATTCGAGAAAGCGGGTCAGGCAGTCGATCACAGCCGTGGCATACCCCACCGAGTGCAGGCCGATACGCGGGAGCGCCGGGAACTCCTGCTTGACAATCGAATCGAGTGCCGGACTATTCGCCGCCTTCCGGAGGAGTCGTGGTTGGGATATCGTCAGACTCGTCGTCTCGAAACTCGTCAAACTCCTCGTCATCGCCTTCGAGCCGATTCAGGTGCTTGGGGTGCCTGTAATCTTCTTCGGATAGCGAGTCGATTTCGAGGGTCTCCGATTTGCCGGGCTCGAAGTTGATGGCGAGCTCACGCGCAATCTGTTTCGCTGTCGGGAAGGCGTCTGACGAAACGAGATAGGATGTGCTGCCATACGCGTGCGTGTGCGTCACGATGTACAGGTTCATAACTTGACTCCAATGGGGAATCCCGTGATGGTGGTCAGGCCTCCGGGCCGGATCCGTATCTCGACCGACTGCTTGGGAAAGTCGCTCTCGACATAACGATCGCTGAATAGATGAAGCTGCTGATTGCGCGAGCTGCGCATCGGTGTCGTGGTATCAAGCTTCGATTGCTGAAAGCGGCCGGCAACGGCAAAGTCGAGCAGGGCCCGGATACGACCCCAGGACCGCGAGGTCTCGGCTGGGTCATTGATCCAGGCGGCGGAGTGCTGGCCGCCGTTATCGAGGGTTGCTTGACGAAACTTGAACCGGCCCTCATCCAACTCGGCGAGGTTGTATCCGGTAAACATCCCGATCGAGAGCCGAGGCTCGCGCCCTTTGACCTCGGAGATCACGCGATACAGATCCGCCGCCTGCTGCATCGGTTCACCACCCGAGAAAGTAACGCCCTCGATCTCGCTCTGAGCGAGAATCCAGGTTGCCAGCGAGGGTGGGGTCTCGTTGTCGGCACGGTCGAAGCTATGAGTGTGCGCATTCCAACAGCCACGGCATCCGAGAGTACAGCCCTGTAGCCAGACGACCGCCCGTCTTCCTGGGCCATTCACGGAACTGATGAGCCGGTTATGAACAATCATGGGGAATCTCCTCCCGCCGGGGCCTTCCTAGTCCCGGGAATCGGTATGGAACCTCTGTCAGAGGGGTTGAAACGTTCTGGGATCGAACGACTCGTGGAGGATCGGAGAGGGATCCTTGACAGCGGTGCTCGACGGTATGCACACGGAGCGCCAGGCCTTATACCTTGCGCTCCGTGGGTTCCGCCGGACTAGCCGGCAAAGTTATCCAGAGAGTTGGTGTTCTCGTCTGTTTCATAGAACTCGGGTTTGTTGGTCTCGGACGTTACTCGTCCGATCGACTTCAGCTTGTCCGCAAGTTCTCCGCAACCGACGCCGTGAAATCCGATCATCTCCACTTTGGCGCGGCCCTTCTTGTCGATGGTGATTTTTACTGTTGTTTCCTGCATGGTCTTCGGTCACTCCTGTCTTCGATCTCTGTTGCCTCAGATCGCACCCATCGCTACAAACGACATCTCCGTGGACCCGTCAGCGATCGCGGACTTGTTGGAAAGCATGTAGCCGCTCTCGTGCATTTCCTGGATGAAGCGCCGCTCCCCGTATCTCTGCGACAGCTCATCGAGCCAGGCTGCGTTGTAGAACCTGGAATCGTAGGCCGAGATGATGGGACGGAAGTTCCCGCTCTCCTGCCGCTTGAATCCGAGATCGTTGGCGGCACTGCCGACAAACTGCCTGCGCACGATGACCTCAGCAGTCTCCGGACGCTGGTCGCCGCCAAACCCGAACAGATGTTGAGGACTCGCAAAGCTCTCCACCACCGCGCTCCTGCCAGCGCCCCGGAAGGTCATATCCTCCTCGAGCGCGGTGACAAGCAACTGCTGGTCGGTGATCTCAAGCTCATCGAACTGTAAGTATTTCGACATAAGGCTCCTTGATAAGGTCCTGGATAGATCCCGCGATAGCCTTTTCGGTCGCCAGGGAACACTGAAGGTCCGTGGCTCGATCGCTGGAGGATCTGCCACTCCGACTCGCTCAGCACTCTCACGGCTTTGCTGCAGGGCCAGATCCAGCGCCCGTCACTCCAGAGCACCCGGATACTCAGCCCGCCACAGCCTTCCATGGCGCAGAGTCGAGTTCCGCCCGTGACGCGGCCCCGCTCGGTCTTCTCGCCGTTCCAGATGAATGTTGGCAGCTTTACAGTCCGTCCACGCGTGTGAAGAGCAACTCCACCTCGCCCGTGCTGGTCAAGTTGCGCGGTTGCGGAGCAAAGCCGCATTCGTACAACTCGCGAACATACTTCTTCTCCGCATACGCGGTCTTGATACCGTCGTAGACGGTCTCGAACTCGTCGCTCGCGATCAGGTAATCGTCTGCGATGAATCCAATCGTGCCATCGGCCTTGACGGCAAAACCGAGATCTCCGTAGGTGTGGAGTCCGGTGACGGCAGTGAAGTTGCTCTTGGTCACGCCCAGGTTCGCCCGGAATGTCGCTCCTGCGAATCCATTCATTGTGCGAGCAGCGTAACCCTGCTTGAATACCGGAGAGAAACCCTGCTGCTCGAGCGCCTCCCGGATCACGTCGATGTCGGTGAACTCAGTGTCTTGTTCAAGAATCTTGCTCATCGTTTTCCTCGCCTTCTCCTTCTTCGTCTTCCTCGTACTCTGAGGGCCCATCCACTGGCTCTTGAGACTGTCGTGGATCCTGGCCCTCAGCGGACGCGTCATCCGAGCCTTCTGGCTCTTCGACCTCTTCGCCCGACTCGTCCTCGACCGGCTCGGCAACTGGCTTGGGCTTCTTGAATGGCAGGAGGGCCTCGCGCCAGTGGGGAATACCCTTCTGGTCCTGGATCCAATCGGAGCGGACCATGATGAGGGGATTGGGCCCGATTCCATGGTGAAAGAAGTGGCGGATGTCCCCCTGAATGATCTGCTCGAACTCCTCCCAGGAGGGGAGGTTGTAGGAGGCCAACTCCCGCGCTGGAAATCCTCCCATCAGGATGGTGTCCTTGATAAGCAAGTCCCGGCGCGAAGAGAAGACACCCACATAGGGGCAGCAGCGGGTGCCCGGCTGATGCGCCGCCTCCTTCTTTCCAATCAGCTCCTCGGAGAGGATGTGGTTCTTCATGCGCACGCGTTGGAGGCCCATGGTGCGGCCCGGAACAGCGGTCCAGTCGGTGTGATAGGCCGTCTCGTGATCGGAACTGTCGCCCGGAATTACTTTGCGGATATGCTGGGCGCCGTTGACGACCCACGACTCCTCATATTTGCGGAGCGGGATCTTCTCCGGCGTCAGAAAGGCGAACAGCACCGCGTTGCGACAGAAGGGGCAGTGGTAGCCATACACCAGCTGTCGGTGAATCTCCTTCGCGCCCCGGCTGGTGCCGGGACGCGGGGAGAAGGTGACTCGGCTCAGGGTTCCATCGACAGATGTTCGGAAGTGGATCATGCGCACCTCATTATGAAGTCGTCATCGACCTTCGGCATGGAGATGCCTGCATCCTCATCGGTCGAGTCTCTGAAGTAACTTTCGAGCGCCGCCTGTTGCGCTATCAGGGAATCTGCGAAAGCGACCCAGTTGACCGACTGCGCCGACCGCGTGATCACGCGCTTGTCGAGCGCCTGCTCCATACCCGCGATCTTCCCGTAGAAGACGTTGTAGACGTGTTCGTCCAGAGAATGCTCGCTGTTCAGGATGTAGTTCTCGACCATGCGGTCATAGGCAGTTGCGCCCATGAGTCGAGCGAGCGCCTGTTTTTGCGCCGCGGCTTCCCACATGAGGTCGACATTGATCAGGACATCGGCACAATTCAGCTCGACTCCGAGACAGACCTGTTTCGGCCCCACAATAGAAAGGGCGCGATCCGGACTGCGGCGGAACTCATCGAGGATCTTCCGCTTCTGAGCGACGGTGCCGGAGGGCAGCAAGACCGGCCGCAGGTGAGCGAACTTTTCGGCCAGCTTCTCGCGCATCATCACGTACTGGCTCATGATGACGACCTTCTTGCCCTCCATGATCTTTGCCGGCACCAGGGTGGAAAGAGCGATGCCTTTTCCCCCGATGCCGTAGGGATCGAATTGGCCGCCAATATAGACGGTGGGTTTGCCCGGCCTGTTGAGGAAGCCGGGTACGGTAGCGGCGATCTTCATCCTCGACATCATGGTCATCACGATGTGCGAGTTCAAAGCGTGGCCCTCCTCCTCCAGCTTTTCGCAGTACTCGGCAAAGTCCTGCTGGAACTTGCTGATCGAGGACGACAGAAGCAACGCTTGGGGAGGAACCATGCGCACCGGCATCACGAAGGTCTGCTCCGAGGGAAGCTTCATCCCCAGTTTCTCGAGGGAGGCCAGATAGACCTTGTCCATGCGCGTGCGGCGCACCAGCAGCGACGCCGAGAAGTTCCAGAAGTCCACTGGATCGCGAGCGTACGGCAGGGTCTTGTAGTGGGACCGGTCCGTGCCTTCACGCTGGATGCGAATGCTCTCGCAGAAGCGCTCCCGGTATTCTGCCTTGCCGGTCACGCGATCGAAGGGGAAGTACTTGCTTCTTGTCTTGAAGATCCACATCAGTTGGGGAAACATATCGACCAGGTGCTTCGACATCGGCGTGCCGCTGTTGCCGATGTGGTGTCTGCCACGCATGTCGAGCGCCGCGGTGGAGGTCTGCGAACCGTCATCCATCGTCATCTGGATCTCGTCGATGACCACGGTCGCATAGTTCTTCTTGATCCGCTTGTAGATGGGCGGTTGCCAGACCGCATCCACCTGTCCGCACTTCGGGCAGATGCGTTTTCTCCCAACGTGATCGCCGCACTCGGCGTGCCGCTTGCGTTGCCAGTCTACGTACCCACCCTGGTGGGTGACTGCAGCTGGCTCGCCGGCACGATGCCATGGGGTGGGCGCAATCTTCTGCTTCCCCGACCTGCGGCTGGACTTTCGCGGTTTGGCGATCTCTGTCCAGACGCAGCAGGGATTGCGGCAGAGATATCCGTTATAGAGGGTCCAGGTGGTGCGCAGGATCCGGCCGGCCGTCGACTTGACGTAAACCGGACGCTCCAGCGGCTGAGAACAGTGAGGGCAATCGCAGATCGGTTTGCCATCTCCCATGCTCCGCAGCCAGGTCTTGGATTTGTTGCCGCGGCGCACTTTGCGCAGGGGATCGTTCGCCTTCTTGAGGAAGTCGAACGTCATGATGTGGTATTTGGTCGGTGCGTTAAGGTCGGCAATCGTTTCAATCTCGGTGAAGTCCTCGACGCCCGCGGCACGGAACTCGGCCGGAATGTCGATATTCGCCGTCGAAGGTCCGATCCAGGAGATCTTCTTACTTTTGAATAGCTCGCAGGCGGCAATCGCCTCCCTGGACTTGCCCATGCGCATATCTTTGGAGCAAAGGAAATCGCCTTTGAGGACCTCGCAAACGACGTCCTGATGGCTGTGCTCGAACAGCCGGCCGCCCTGACCGACCGGTAGCTCCGCCAATTGGGCATCCATCCTCGCGACCAGTTCGGGATAACGGTCTCGAATGTTTTCCGTTACCACGAATTTGTCGGAGTCCTCGAAGGAATGCTGGATGTCGGCTTTCGAGAGTGTTGCCGTGTTGTCATCCTCGATAAGGAGGGCGCGGGCATGGAGCGGTTCCACATAGACCTCGACTCCACCGGACTCGTCCAATTCCTTCACCAGGTAACGCTTGCCTGCCTTGAAAGGCTCGTCGGGCACGTCCGCCTTGCATCTCAGGATCATGCCGCTGATGATGCACTCCGTGATGTCATCGGGAGAGGACTCGTAGCACGGATACGGAACGATGCGCAGTTCAACCCGCCGCTTCTCCTTCCTCATGTATCCGGCAAGGGAAGGCGAGAGGTTTGCATAAATTCCATAGGTTGAGAGGATCTTGAAGTAAGGATGTTCCTCGAGGCCGCACTCGACCCAGCGCCACAACTCGTGAAGTTCTTTCCGCGAAGGCACGGCCTGCGCTTGTTCTTCGGAGTCAAAATACTGGAGATTGGCCATGCGTTCGTTCTGGAGCCGCGAATCGATCTCCCGCCACACATCCGCCGCGTGGACATCATTGGCTTTTACGAGGAGAAGTTTCCCATGTTTGTGGAACGTGACTGACGAGGACGACGTGTCGACGGCTTCGTCGGCAATGGAGTTCGTTGTCGCCATGGGGTCCGCCTCGATCACTTGAGGGCCGGGCGAAAACATCTCCGGACTGAGAACCTCTGGCGCCGGCGCTTCGATCGCGGCTTCCGGCTCAGGACCTGTCGTGTCCGATTCCGCTTCGGGTACGCTCATCACCATTCCCTGAACTCGAGCCATGTATGCGG
>NZ_DATKQC010000204.1:0-3990 GCF_035532915.1 Edaphobacter sp. | reverse complement strand
TCATCGCGTCAAGCGCACCCGCCGCGAGGAGTGGACGGTATTGCTTCGCGATCATCACGAGGGATACATTGATTGGGACGTATATGAGAACAACCGGAAGATGATCACACAGAACGAAAACGCAGCCAGCGCCTTTGTTCGTGGATCAGTTCGCTCAGGTAACGCTCTACTTGCAGGCCTGCTACGTTGCGGCCACTGCGGTGCGAAGTTACACGTTCAGTACCCGACGCCACATGCGATTCGCTATGCATGTTCCGGTTACCAGTTAAACGGTGAACGAACAAGTTGTGTACTCTTCGGCGGACTCCGCGCCGACCAGATGGTATCGGAACAACTACTGCAGTGTCTGTCTCCGTTGGTTATGGATGCAGCTATGGACGCGATAGACTTGCTAAGTAATGCCAACGATGAACGCATTCGTCAGAAGGCGTTGGCGGTCGAGCAAGCTTGCTATGAGGTGACCCGCGCACGGCGTCAGTACGACGTGGTCGATCCGGACAACCGCATGGTAGCAGCCGAACTCGAACGTCGCTGGAATCGCGCATTGGAAATAGAAGCTCAACTTGAAGAAGAACTCGCGATCTTGGAACAGAGTCGTGAGCATCCCCTCACCGTTCAGCAAAAGAGCGAACTTATGGATTTCGCAAGAGACTTACCGCGGTTGTGGAATGCACCGCAGAGCCCTCCAGAGCATAAGAAGCAGCTCCTGCGCATCGCCCTGAAGGAGATTATCGCAACCACACAGAACGACATGATTCGTCTGGTGCTGCACTGGCAAGGCGGCGATCATACGCAAATAGAATTTGCGAAGGTACGCACAGGCCACCACCGCTACGTAACCGAACCTGAAGTGGTAGAGATTGTCCGCAAGCTCGCGCGCGTGGAAACCGACGCCAGAATCGCGTCGATTCTAAATCGCAATCAGCAGCGCACGCCGCACGGAGAGAACTGGACAGAGAAGCGGATCTGCTCGCTACGCAATCGCTATTCGATCCCCGTGCATAAAGCCGGAGAGCTTGAGCAGCGCGGAGAAATTTTCGTAGGCCAGGCTGCGAGACTGCTGGGGCTTACGCAATCGTCAATCTTGCGCCTCATTCATACTGGGCTCTTGTGCGCAACACAGGTCTGCGCAAATGCTCCATGGATACTGCTCAAGTCGGAAGTGGAACGATACCGTACCGAAAGATCGAAAGGCAACACCCCACCGTCGGCAATTTCCACGAATTGGCTCTTTGAAAACAAATGACATACGAAGGAGTGCACCATGTCGAGTTCTCGAATGCAAGCTCACGCGGCCATTTGGGAACCGCCTCGACCTCGGCCCACGGATTGATGTAGAACCAACCGCGGCATGGCGGAATGGTGCAGCTGTCGTCTGGCCCCAACATTCTCAGGCCCGGCGCCAGCTTCTTCGCGGAGTCGCGCAGCACCAGGGGCTCGGGGTAACCGAAAAAGGCGCAGGCCATGTCCGCGCGCTGCGCCTGAAGCGTGAGGCATTCTTCTTGCCCGCTGAGGGCGGCAAATGCATGACTGCCTTGACGCCCGCTCAGTTCGAGGACGCACAGGGAAGAGGGCCCGTGGGCGAGGCGCCATTCGCAGGGCGCATACTCGGCCGACAACTCCTCCAGGCGAGACAGGTTACTGCTGGCCTCACCGATCAGCAGGTCAGGATTCCCCATAGGCTTTGCGAGCCGGCTGACGGGAAAGACATGCCAGCCGCGGCTGGCCGCCTGGCGCACGGCATCGGGCAGAGCTGACCGGCGGTTCCATTGATCGGAGGTGAAAGCTGCGGAAGGAGAGTTCTTGCGGCGGGCCACTTCGGAAAGGAATTCTTCGATTGATCTCATCGTGCTTGTTCTCCAAAACTAAAAAGCCCGCTGCTCGCAAGCCTTGTCGAAGGCGCGAACAACGGGCGGGTTGGGTTGTAAGTTGTCGTGGTTCAGTGGCGCGCAGAATCGCCACCACTCATCTGTTCCGCGCTGTCACGTCCATGTGACTGGACATCCTCCTTTCGAGAACGGACGTCAGCGACGCATTACGGATCGGTGTGCGTGGCCGGCGCGGGATCATCGGGCCCGGCGCGATCCGGACACGACAAAGACCTTCTGACTTGTTGACCGGAATGGAGTGAAGTCATTTGCTCCCCGAGCGGAGCAGCCACGCGCTGCCTTCGATGATTACGTCGGTCGGCGCGCCGGGCATTGCGAGACCTGCTGGAGGTGCGCACCTGCTGCGCGCGTTGTGTCCGCATGACATTCGATTACAAGCGGTGTCGCAAACCGGAGCTTGCAGGCGCAAAGGCCGTCGAAGCGGATCGCATCCGGTCGATTTTCCGCGGTCCGAAAGCGTTTGTGAGACCGCTTCCAAAGGCCGCGACGAATTCACCGGATGTGTCTCTCCCGGCACAGCACCCCGGCGTGCGCACGGCTGCCTGTACAGCAATCCAGGGATGATCGATTCAGGACGCGCATTCTGAGCCGATCGAAGTCTGCCGATGGCTTCGGATGGGCGGTGGGAAACATGCGAGTTGCTTCCGTGCGGGCTGCGGGGAGTGAAAGCGTGGATCTCTTTCTCAAGCCAAAATCACCCTTCTTCTGGTATGACTTCACAGTCCGCGGCGAGCGTTACCGCGGGTCCACCAAGGAGACCGACGAAACCAGGGCGGCCAAGGTCGCTGCTCTCAAACTCGCTGATGCCATCAAGGGCAGCGATCCGCTCGACCGGAAGCCGCCCACCCTGCGGGAATATTCGAAGGATTTTCTCGAGTGGGTGGACACCGGGCGTCTGGAGGCTGACACCCGCCGCTACTATCGCAACGGCTGGCGGCTGTTGGGGAAAAAGAAGCTCGCCGGCATGCGCCTGGACAAGGTCGGCAAAAAGGCCGTCGAGGCGCTGAAATTTTCCGGCGGGCCGTCGAACGGCAACAACGCACTGCGGACTCTGCGCCGCATGCTCAACAAGGCAAAGGAGGACAAATTGATCCGCGAGGTGCCCGATTTCGCGCTCTTCAAAGAAAGGGGACGCTCGCTGCGCCTCAACGAAGAGGCGGAAAGAAGGCTGCTGCCGGTAGCCGAGCAGCCGCTCAAGGACATCATCGTGGTGATGAGGGATACGGGCATGCGCAACGCCCGGGAACTCTATCGCATGCGGATCGAGAACATCGACTTCGATGCCCACGCGATCACGGTTCCCGACAGCAAAACTGAATCGGGCACCCGATGCGTTCCCTTAAGCGACCGGGTGAGTGAGATTCTCCGGTCGTGCTCGGCGGGGCGCACGGAGGGCTGGGTCTGGCAATCGCGCCGCAAGGGCAAGCACATTGGAGCGGCGATGGTGAACCGGCAGTGGGTGCGGGCAAGGCAAGCGGCAGATCTGCCGGCCTCGCTCGTGCTCTACTGCGCCCGTCATGACTATGGCAGCTTCGTGTTGAGCAAGACCGGCAACCTCAAGGTGGTGATGGACCTGATGGGCCAGCGCGACTATCGCTCCGCCCTGAAATACCAGCACCACGAGGTCGACGTGGCGCGCGACCTTCTGAATTCACGGCACACTTTACGGCACACCGCCGAAAACGATAACCAGGTAAACGCATGAATCTAAACAAGATGACCGCCAGAAAAGGGCTTTGAATATGCTGACTCTGGATCAGCATATCGGGGTTCGAATCCCTGGGGGGCAGCCAGATCTTCTGAAGAATTTGGCTGCCGTTTCTTACCCTGCAAATAGGCCTGAAATCTGGGCAGCTTTTTTCCAGTTGCAGTACACTCTCATCGTGGCCAGCATGGAATGCACCAAGCCATGTGGCGGGTGACAGTGGCACGATGGTCGGGAACGAAAGTATACGGCCAGGTCCAGCAACTGCACGCGGGCTGCGCGGATCACTTGCGAAGTTGAAGGCATTCCTGCGGTCCTTAAGCTTCAAGCACCGGGGAGTGCGCGCCACGCTCGCTCTGCTGTCGCCGTTCATTGCAGCTGCGTTCCAGCACGCTC
>NZ_DATKQC010000203.1:0-3806 GCF_035532915.1 Edaphobacter sp. | reverse complement strand
AAGGCGCTCGCTGGCGAGTCTGAGTTGGTACTGCCGGGCCGGGGAAGCACTCGGAAGCCATTGGCACGCAATGCCCTCAACAAAGCGCTGGAGGGGCTGACATTCGACATGCAGCCGCTCACCATCCACGATCTGAGGCGTACCGGCGCAACGCTGCTGACGGAAAAGGGCTTCAACCGCGATGTGATCGAAAAAGCGATGAGCCACGAGAAGCAGGGAATCCGCGCCGTTTACATCCTGGCCGAACGCGCGCCAGAGCGAAAGAAGATGCTGCAATGGTGGGCGGGCTACTTGCGATCGGAGGCATCGCATGCTTCGCCAACGGCGTTCCAGTTATAAATCCAGCCAAACCGGGGGTGGGATTGATCTCAACATGGACAGCCCTTTCAAAACAGACGCTACGCTTAGCCACTTCGCAGTGGGAACCACTACGATCTCCCGCAATGAATCCTATTATCTGAATTATTTGCAGGCCTGGTGGTTCACCCATGGCAGCGAAGCCCTGGCAACCCCTTCACCTGTAGAATAAGCAACTTCGGGACGAACGTCGCAACTGGCACGGCGACCCGTTAGGCCAACTCTGCGAGGTGCTGGATTGTCAGTGCGGTGACCTCCCGTCTTTTGAACGAAATGCCGATGTGTTCGAGGAGATCACAGCGGCAGAGATGTAAGCCGTGGCGGCCCATGGTAGCGAAGATAACAAACGTCGGTTTCCCGCGATTGGTCCTATTATGAGAAGGAGCGACACATCTGCCGCTGCGAGGGCGACCCATGAGCACACTCACCCATCCCGAAACCAAGTCATCCGCTATGCCAGCCACCGAAAACAGCGCCGAGCAAAACGCGCTGATGTTTGAGTACAGTTCGGCCGCCGACCCCGTTGCTTCGGGAAGCGTTCCGCCCATTCCCTATGCCGAGTTTGCTGCTGATCTGTATGCGACCGCTCCCAGCCGCATCATCCCGCTCGATCTGTCGCAGGCGCTCAAGTCTGCCGCCCCAGCCAGTACGCCATCACTCGCCGCCAGCTTTCTGCGTATCGAGGCCGGCGACACACTCGAGACCTCCGCCAATTCCACGTCAGAGCTTTTTTATGTCATTCGCGGCAGCGGCGTATCCACGGTCGGCGATCGCGAAATTCGCTGGTCGCAGGGAGATTTCTTTACGTTGCCCGGAAGCACCGCACGGCATCGTGCTCAGGAAACCTCCGCGCTCTATTGGGTCAACGATCAGCCGCTGCTCGACTATCTTGGAGTGCAACAAAGCCATCCGCGTTTCGCCCCCGCCCATTACACCCACAGCGAATTGGCAAAAGCGCTGGAGCGGGCCGCGAACGATCCCCAAGCCGCTACTCGCAGCCGCGTCAGCCTGATTCTCGGCAACCCGGGCTGCATGCAAACCATGACCGTGACCCACGTGCTGTGGGCCATGTATGGCCTGATCGAGCCCAACACCCGCCAGCTGCCGCATCGCCATCAGTCGGTCGCGGTGGACCTGATTATCGACGCCAAACCCGGCTGCTACACCCTGGTCGGCACGGAATTAGGCTCCGACGGCCACATCAAAAATCCCACTCGCGTCGACTGGAAATCCGGCGCTGCCTTCGTCACTCCGCCGGGCTACTGGCATGAGCATCGCAATGAGTCGGGCGAGCGCGCCTACCTCACTCCGATCCAGGATGCCGGCCTGCACACCTACCTGCGCACCCTCGACATCACCTTTTACAAGGATGACGACTAGCAATCACACGAATCCCGGTTGCCCCAGGTTCGGTCGCCGCGGCGATCTAACCTGGGAGAATCACCGTTCCCGGTTCAACCGAAGTATTCCTAGGTTCAACACAGTCGCAATGCTGACCCACGCCAGGTAGGGCACCATCAGCCAGCCCGCCAGCGGATGCAGTTCCCAGAACAGCACCATGGTCGCCAGAATGGCCAGCCAAAGAATGCTGACCTCTCCCAGCGCGCCCGCAATCGCATGCCAGCGAAAGAAGATCAGGCTCCAAAGAAAATTCAGGCCCAGTTGGATCGCAAACCAGGCCAGCGCATAGGTCCGCAGTTGCGATACCGGCTGCGTCCAAATCATCCATGCCGCCACGCCCATCAATATGTACAGCGTGGTCCACACCGGCCCGAAGATCCAGTTCGGCGGATTGAACGATGGCTTTTTCAAGCCCGCATACCAGCCGGAAATCTCGGTCCTGGTCAGCAGACCGGAAATTAAACCCACAAGAACGCATAGCCCCACCCAGAAGACGAGGGCCATCAGTGGGAATCGACCGCCGGAAATATCATGCATGCAACCACCTCACTCAGGAATCAGGGCTTTCGCTCGACGGACACCGCAAAAACCACCTATCCTGATATCTGCGATCATTTAGGAACTAACATGAACATAGATGCAAGATCGATTCAGGTGCAGCTGCCCGACGGCAGCGCCCGCACCGTGCCCGCCGGAACCACTCCCCTGTCGATTGCGACGGATATTTCACCCCGCCTGGCTTCTGCTGCGGTCGTCGCCCAGGTATCTCCGCTTCAGACGAGGCCGACTCACGCTACAGCATCCACCGCGGCGGACGAGGAGAAATCCGCCAGCGAAGCTTCAATGTACTCCGCCGAGGATGCCGGGGGCGAGCGCTTGGTTGACTTGACCACGCCGTTGACCGAAGACGTGACCCTGCGCCTGCTCACGGAAAAAGATGTCGAAGCGCTCAAGGTTGTGCGTCATTCCGCCGCTCACGTCATGGCGACCGCCGTGCTGGAATTATTTCCGGAGACGAAGCTGGGTCACGGTCCCGCGACCGACAGTGGCTTCTTCTATGACTTCTACCGTCCCACGCCCTTTACGCCGGACGATTTGAAAGCCATCGAAGATCGCATGGCGGTCATCGTCGCTCGCGATGAGAAATTCGTTCGCGAGTGGGAGCCTCGCGACGAAGGCTTGTTGCGCTTCAAAGCGGAAAACGACTTTATGAAGATGCACTTCATTGAGCGTTTCACGCAGCCCGGCGAAAAGATCTCTCTCTATCGCAATGGCGCCTTTGTCGACTTTTGCCGTGGCCCGCATGTGCCTTCCACCAGCCGCGTCAAGGCCTTCAAGGTGATGAGTATTGCCGGAGCCTACTGGCTTGGGGACGAGAAAAATCCGCAGCTGCAGCGCATTTACGGCACCGCCTTCTTCTCCAAAAAAGAGATGGACGAGCATTTTGCGCGGTTGGAAGAAGCGCAGCGCCGCGACCATCGCGTGCTCGGCAAACAGCTCGACCTCTTCTCCATTCAGGACATCGCCGGCCCCGGCCTCGTCTTCTGGCATCCCAAGGGCGGCATCATCCGCAAGCTGATGGAAGACTGGATGCGGGAAGAATGTATCCGTCGCGGTTACGATATGGTCTTCACCCCGCACGTGATGCGCCATGAACTGTGGAAGATCAGTGGGCATGCGGGTTTCTACGCGCAGAACATGTACACGCCGATCAAGCTGGATGATGCCGACTACCAGTTGAAGCCGATGAACTGCCCGGGTCACATCCTGATCTACAAGAACACGCCGAAAAGCTATCGCGATCTGCCTGTGCGCTACGCGGAGCTTGGCAACGTCTATCGCTACGAGCGCAGCGGCACCATGCATGGCCTGCTGCGGGTGCGCGGCTTTACCCAGGACGACGCGCATATTTTCTGCACTCCCGAACAGATCGAAGATGAAGTCTCTGCGTGCATCGACTTTGCCGATGCCGTGCTGAAGACCTTCGGGTTTGCGGAATTCAAGGTGGAGCTTTCCACCTGGGATCCCAAGGACAAAGCCAGCTTTGT
>NZ_DATKQC010000202.1:0-4535 GCF_035532915.1 Edaphobacter sp. | reverse complement strand
CCAAGGGCATGAAGACCGCGGAACGGTTGGCACTGCGCCAGGAAAAATCTGCGCCCATCGTGGCGGAACTGCGTGACCGGCTTGATCGCTGGAAACTGGAACTGATCCCCAAACATCCCATGGCGGATGCGGTCAACTATGGAGGATGTCCCGCGCGTAGTTGAAAGTGGCGGGCGGCGGTTAGGTTGATGTTACTACGCCGCCTTTTGGCTGGCGGTCGCAGAGGGGTTGAGGATCGCTTCCAGTGCCCAGAGATCGCGATGTCCCATGATTTTGTTGAAACGCTTCTCGGTTCGGATAAACGCCGAGGCCATCCAGCGCAGAACCATTTTGCCGTTCTGCCAGTGGGTAACGCGGCGGGTCTGGATGCGTACGCCGGCATGCGGACTCTCGATAATGTTGGTCGTCGCCAGGCAACGATGCAGAGAAGGCGGCAGATCCAGCCGGTTGATGGTAAAGCATTCCTCCAGGCCTTCCATCAGGCTTGCCGCCGCCGAGGGATATTGTTGGTCCAGCCATGCGGCCAGTTTCTTGACGCGCGCCATGCCCTCTTTCGGTCCCAGCTTCCAGGCCGCGCGCAGCACGCTCTTGGTCTGAGCCCGCTGGTCCTTGGGCAGATAGTCGAGTACATTGCGCAGCTTGTGGGCGCGGCAGCGCTGCACCGGCTGCTGGGTGCCGAAGACCGCGTTGATCGCGGCTCTGAGCGCCTTTGAGCCGTCGATGACGAACAGCATCTTGCGCTTCGGATCGACGCCGCGCGAGACGATGTCTTCGAGCAGTTCGGTGATCACCGTGGAGTTCTCCGTGGCTCCCTCGCGGATGCCCAGCACATGCTTGTTGCCCTCGCTGTCCACGCCCACCGCGCCGATCATGGTGTAGTCGCCGAAGACGAGTCCGTCGATGTAGATCACCAGCAGCTTCAGTTCGTCGAAACGCCGCGACAGCAGCGCTTTCACCTCCGCTTCCGAGGCTTCGGCCACCCGGCGGCTGACGGCGGAACGAGAAACTCCCGCCGTCTCGGCCATCGCCGGAATGACTTCCTTGTAGTTGCGCGTGGAGACGCCGCGCATCAGGATCTCCAGCATCCGCGAGCCCATTGCTCCGCGGTTTTGCATGGCGGCGTAAGCGGGAACTTCGACTTCCCGGCTCCTTGGCCCTTTGCTGCGCAGCCGTGGCCGCTCCACTTCCAACTTGCGGTCGCTGAGCATCACCTGGCCCGGCTGGCGGCCATAGAACACCACATCCGATGAGCGCCGTTTCCCCTGTTGCGGCGGACCCCCTAC
Organism: Edaphobacter sp.; assembly: GCF_035532915.1. GTDB lineage: Bacteria > Acidobacteriota > Terriglobia > Terriglobales > Acidobacteriaceae > Edaphobacter. The sequence goes on along the minus strand of NZ_DATKQC010000202.1, from coordinate 3,252 downwards.
AGCCTCCATCGCCGACAACTGCAAAACGGCTTGAATGGTTGCTCGCCCGGTCACGTCGATCAACTCGTCGCAGGCCAGCTGGCACTGCTCGATCAGATCTACCATGGGCAAAAGCGCCTGCCCGTTCTTGACCAGGAAGCTGGCCAGTTGCTGTTCGTTGATTTTCCCTTGCTTGCGTATCGTATGGTAAGTTGTCTTCACGGCGGTTCTCCCTTCAAGGTTTCGCAACCCGATTCTTTCAGAATCAGGCTGGACCGCCGCTCAACTTTCAACTACAGCCGGGACATCCTCCGTTGCGGGAGATCGAGGTCGATCAGCGCCTTGAGGCGCGTCTGAATGTTTACGCCGATTCCGCATTTTTCAGTTGTTCCGAGCAAGACGCGCACGCGGCCAGCGCGTACAGCCTGTTGAAGGCCGAAGAACTCCTTGCCCTTCTTGTAATCATGTACGATGGCGACCTGCTCTCTCGGTACTCCGGCCGTAATGAGTTTTTTCTTCATATCCTCGAAGAGATTGAAGTCGCCCCGCTGATAACGGTCGGCAAACAGAATGACGGTCCCGCGTTCGGCTTCCGTGCGGTGCAAGACATCGAGTGCTGTGCGCACGGCGGTATTGGCTTTGCTGTCGGGATCGTCCGGGCAGGTTGGATCGTAGAGGCGGGCGTCGAGTGAGATGGCACAGGCGTCAGAATCGAGTTTGAGCCAGTTGTCTTCCGTTGGGTCGGGCCGGTCCGGATCGCTCATAGGGAGGCTCAGCAGTTCACCGCGCTCTGCGATGGTCTGGAGCAATGGCTCCTGAGCTGGGGTCACCTTGACAAGAAGATCCTTGCGGACGGCCTTTGGCAGGGTGATGTAGCCGGCTTCCTCGGCTTCATCCTGCATCATTACATCGGCAAACTGAGACCAGATGGACTGGAGTTCCGGGACGTTGACGTAGTTTGCAAGAGCGGTCTTCGGCTTGATGGTGACACCATCGGTGGCATATTCCATCCGTGTGACTGGCTCGGCGAAGTTTGCCGCCCAATCGTCGAAGTTGTGAATGTTGCACTTCGTGAGAATGTCGCGGGCTAGGTAGCGTGTCATCACAAACTGTTCGCCGAGTGTGTTTGTGATCGGTGTAGCAGTGGTGAAGATGACGCCGGCGCCGTTGTGCGTCTCCTGCATGAACTCGATTTTGGCGAGAATGCGTTGAGCCCGTTGGGACTCGCGGGTACTGATGCCTGCGATGTTGCCCATCTTCGTGACGATTGCCAGAGCCTTGTATGCGTGGGCTTCATCGACGAAGAGGCGATCAACGCCCAAATCGTCGAAATAGATTGTGTCGTCTTTCCGGCCCTGGGAAAGCTCTTTCAGCTTCTCTTTGTACTTCTGAATCTTGTTTTCGATCTGGCGCGTGGTCCGCTTCTCCGCTCTGGTCTTCGTGCGATTGCTTTCCGCGCCCTCACGCAACAGATCCTTCATCTCTTGGATTTGAGCGTTAACAGTCTTCGCTTCCCGCTCGGGCGAGATGGGGAGCATATCAAACTGCGAATGGGGAACGATGACGGCGTCCCATTCGTTGGTGGCTACTCGACTGAAAAGGCGCTTCCGGCTGAGTGGAGAATCGAAGTCTCGTTCTGTGACGGCCAGGACATTGGCGGAAGGATAGGCTTTCTTGAACTCTTCGCGCCATTGCTGAATCATGTTGTTCGGGACGACGTATAGATTCTTGCGAGAGATTCCGATTCGGCGCGACTCCATGCCGGCAATAATCACGGAGAGGGACTTGCCGGAGCCGACGAAGTGGTCGAGGAGGGCGCGGCCTTCGACCATGACGCGCCATGCTCCCCGCATCTGATATGGCCGCGGATTGATGGTGGGATTCAGCCCTGGGAAGGTCAGGTGCCCGCCGTCGTAAATGCGGAGCCGGTTGGCATTGAAGGTTTCGTTGTAGATGCGCTCGATCTGCGGATGAATGTCGGCCTGCTTGTCGTCTTTGACCCACTCAGAAAAGGCATCTTTGATTTCGCGCAGCCTGGCGCGCGCCGCGATGGTGCGTACCGTGTCGATGACCGGCTTACCATCGGCGTTGTTCTCGTAGAGGGTAGGCTCCTGGAGATTGAGTCCATATTCGAGGAGCTTGTGGCCAGACATTCCTCCGCCCGCCCACTTGTGAGTCAGCTCGAACGTGTTATAGCAGGAAGGCAGATCGACGCTCCACCTGCCGTTGAGGTCTCTGGTAATGGATGGTGCGCGGTCGCCGGACACTGGGCGTTGTTCGGCCAGATGCCGGTTGAGGAATTGAACATAGACCTCGGTCGGGACCCAGGTCTGTCCAAGACGCACATCGATGTCGATAAAGGGCACGATCTCGGGCTGGACAGCTTGGAGCGCCTTGACGTTCCGTTCATAGGCCGGGTCGAGCAGGGTGGCCCCTTGAGCGTCTTTCAACTTCTGCCGCACGTTGCCGGAAAGGTACTCATCGGCTGTCTCGTATTGCTGTGAATTCGGTTCCTTGTAGATCAGGTCGGCGGCGACAAGCTGTCCAATAACCTCTGCCTCCGGCTTGTCGAGGAGACGAGACATAAGGCCGGTGTCCAAACGGCCGCACTCGGCAAGCACCTGGAGCATGGCTGCTTTTGGATCGCTCGGAAGTTCCCGCAGGGGCTCGTAGGGCCGGATTGTGCGCTTGGTAAAGATGTCGGCGAGCGAGATTCTCGAAGTCTCTGGGTCGATGTTTTCGAGCGCAGTTAGGAGCGGATATTCCGGATCGTCTTCGAAGAGTTTCGCTGTACTGATATTGTTGAGCGGGCCAAAGTTTGCGCGGTAGCTTTCGTAGTGCTGTAAAAGCTGCTCCTGGCATTCCGCAAGCTGGCCTTCATTCGAGGATTGGAGTTGAAGCCGGATCACTTCCTTCAACGTGTCCCTGAGCGCAATCAGCGATTTCAGTTGAAAGAGAACGCGCCCGCTCGACAATGCGCGTGGAAGCGGAGTCCTGGCGCCATTGTCGTTGAACCAGACAGTGCCTTCGTCGATGAAGTACGAATGATTCTTGACGGTGTCTGGCGAGGGAACAAGCGAAGAGGCGCTGCGTCCGTTCCGTGAATCCTTGGAGACAGACGGATCGAAGGGTGTGAAGATATTTTCCGGTAAGGTCTCGATAGCTTTTTGGAGATGTTCAACAATGCTTGTGTCCCCTTCAAAGGGCTTGAGCGTGTAGTCCTTTCTCCCGTACATACGGCTTTCCGCACTATGAACTCCGAGGACCATCTCA
>NZ_DATKQC010000201.1:0-3338 GCF_035532915.1 Edaphobacter sp. | reverse complement strand
GGCCTGGGTGCAGTCATTCACCTGGCCGCCCGTGACGAGAAAGTCCAAGGGCAGGCCCAGTTCATCGGTGAGCAGATGAATCTTGGTCGTCAGACCTCCTCGGGAACGCCCCAGAGCCTTGTCCGCGCCCCCTTTTTGCGGCCCGTGGCCGCCTGCTGATGTGCCCGCACGATGGTCGAATCGATCATCAAATACTGATTCTTCTTGTCGCGTACCAACTCGCCAAAGATGCGCTCCCACACGCCTGAATGAGCCCAGCGCACGAATCGTTTATGTACGCTCTTGTACTTGCCATAGCGTTCCGGAAGATCGCTCCAGCGTGCCCCGCTGCGCAGCACCCACAGCACACCGTTGACGAAGTTGCGGTTGTCTGCAGCTGTGCGGCCCACATGTTCCTTGCGACCGGGAAGAATATCCCGAATTCGCTCCCACTGCGCTTCGCTCAACTCATACCGGCTCGACATACCTCCACTTCACCAGCTATTCACCACGCCGAAAAGTGTATATGTCGATACGGCCTAGGAAGCCGACCGAAAAGGCAACGTGCGCGGTGAGATTCAACTTGCGGAGGGCGGGTGTCATTGCCATTGAAGTCTGCATCCTCGGAGTCCCTGGCTCTGTGGCGCGAGCTTTGCGTTTACGAACAGCAGTAGGAAACTGGACATCTGTTCGATTCTCAGCTTAGGCTTTGAACGGAGTTCAGTGGAAGAACAACGCCGCCGAAGTGTGCGATAGCGGACAAGACGCCCGTCTTTGTCCGGTATCTCTTGCAGAACATCGAGGTAATGCCATGAAGCTCACGCAGAGGCCATCTGAAGAGCAGGTCAGCGATCGGCGTGTTCAAAAGACGCGAAAGCTGCTACACGAAGCGATGATGGCGCTGCTCCACGAAAAGAGATACGACGATATTGCCGTGAAGGAAATCCTGGATCGTGCGAACGTCGGCCGATCGACCTTTTACACGCATTTCCGCGACAAAGACGACCTGCTGGTGAGCGGAATGCTGGACATGCTTCGCTCGATGCGGACGGCAAGAATGCCGCCTTCTACATCAGGAGCAGAGCAACTCGTCTGGTTCAGCCTTCCCATCTTCGAGCACATAGACCGGGAACGACGAGCTGGGAGGCTCTGGATTGGATCTCGTGGACGGGCCATCCTTCACGAACACCTTCGGAAGGTGCTCGTTGAGCTGATCTCCCGTCATATAAAGAGCGGTGTGCCTTCTCGACGAAACACACGGGTCCAAATTCCAGCGGATCTCCTCGTCCAGCACGTCGCGTCCACGTTCGTTCTCGTGTTGAATTGGTGGGTCGAGCGCCGCGGCACGCTGACTCCTACGCAGGTCGATGCGCTCTTTCGCGCGCTGATCCTGCCCTCCCTCGCTGCGAACTGAGGCCACTCAATCTACACGCAGAGAGCGCATTGCGATTTTGCTCCAATGGACCGACGAGACGGCGCCAAGAGGGAACGCGTTCGGAAAATGGCAGCGCGCGCGTGACCGCTATTCGATTCACTGAACGGGCTGCATGATCCTCAACAGCGGATGTCCGTCGACATTCTCCAATGGAAAGTACACAAGGTGCGATTTCGGATCGACCGAGACCGTGTGAGCATGAGGCATATACAACTGCCCAATCTGCCGAAGATCGCGGCCGCTCTCTTCGAATACCGAAACGGCGCCAGATTCCGCTGACACGTAGAGGCGTCCCAATCCCGGATCAAATGCGAGCACGTCCGGATCTTCGCCAACCTGGTGAACAGTGAGAAGCTTCATGGTGTTCAAGTCGAATACTGCCAGCGAGTGATTCTCCTCGCCGGCAATGAACGCGAGCCTATTCGCCTGGTCCAGAGCAATGCCGTGAGGATTCTCAATGCCTGGCAGCTTGTATCGGCCAACAATCTTCATCGCAGCCGGATCGATTGAAACCAGCTCATTCACACCATGAACCGCTATGAGCATGCGGCCTGACCCCGCGTCGTATACAGTGTTACCCGCTCCTCCTCCAAGCGGGATGGAGGTGATAAGTCTATTCGTCTCGGCGTCGACCACTGCATCCACGCCGCCATGTTCATCCGAGATGAAGACTCTTTTGGTTGCTGGCGAGTATGCAAGTCCGTCGGGATAGTTGATCGGGCCGGCGGTGCCGACGATCTTCAGTGTGTTCATGTCCACCGCGACCATCTGGTGATCGCCCGTGGCCGACGCAAAGACGCGATCGATCTCCGGAACTGCAATCACACCGTGCACCCGACTGAACCCGTCGAGGTTGGCAATAACCTGGCGCTTTTGTGTATCGAAGACCACCAGCTGATTTGCATTCATGTGAGAGATGTACAGTCGGCCGTGTTCCACATCGAGGCATTGGTAGTCAAAGCGAACCGCGGGTCCAGGCATGGGAATATCCGCAACCGTCGACAGCACTGCCTTGCTCGCTCCATTTTGTGAATGGGCGATACCCACACTCAGGAGCAACAGCACGGTCACAATTCCATAGGTCCATTTCGTGGTGCCAATAGGTTTGTTCATCAGGGTCGCTTCTCCATCTGTGAATCGATTGTGTCAAACACCGGCGTCGGAACTCGGCGGCTGGTGCCTGCGTTACCACGAGCAGAAATTCAAAAGCTCAGTGAGAGGCCTGCGTTCAACAGCCGGTTGGCAACAGGATTGCCGACCTGTGCCGAATAAACACCGCTGGCGAGAGCGATCGACTGGCCAAAGAGCGGAGAGCCGAGGATGCCGATTGGCGTGGCAAGGTTGACGTTGTTCAGCGCATTGAGAGCGGAAATGCTCAGCGTGAGTGCGTAACGGCGGTTTGTTGTCCCGCCAAGGCTTGTGCCTCCGCCGCTGCTCAGGCCGCGCCCGCCAAGACCTCGATCCCGCCCCCCCTCTGTTGTTGGTGCGGAACCTTCTCCGCCATGCTTCTCACCGACCTTAGGACCAAATCCAAGGGTGCGGCTGAGCCGCACGTTCAACATGAAATTATTCGGCCCCGTCTCTGTGTTGGGACGGATGGGGGTATCGTTTGGCCCCGGAGCGGTATTAAAAGAGCCGTACTTTGTTACTACCACGTTGGCAGGGGGTGTTGAGGGGGTTGCCAGCGAGGGCCGGGCGTCGTAAACACCGGTTCCGTAAATATCCTGCGGAAGCTGAATGCTGAACGGCTGCCCGGAACTCGCGATGAGCATTGGACTGAGACGGAAGGCGAATGGCGCGGCAAAGCTGCCGCCAATGACGACGCGATGGCGAATATCGAAGCTGGTGCGCCCATAGTCCTGGGAAAGATTCCAGGGATTGGTCTGGAAACTGAATTCTCCGGCAGGGCTGCTCTGCAAGTTCA
>NZ_DATKQC010000200.1:0-5063 GCF_035532915.1 Edaphobacter sp. | reverse complement strand
GCAGATCAAGGAAGATCGCAAGAACTGGCGCGAAGCGCGCGAGGGCGCTTATTTGCTGCGCACCAATCTCACCGCGGACACGGCCGAGGAGCTATGGTCCAAATACATGCAACTGACTGAGGCCGAAGCCTCCTTCCGGGCACTGAAGAGCGAGCTTTCCGTCAGGCCCTTGTTCCATCAGCTGGAGCCGCGCGTGAAAGCGCACATCCTGGTCGCGTTCCTCGGCTACGCCTTATGGGTCACCCTGAAACATTTGCTCAAGCGCCGGCCTCCGATTGTGCCTGCGCCATCGGTAAGCGGTGTCGATAACGCCAAGCCCATGACGCCGATGAGAGCCATCGCCCTGCTATCCACGCTACAGAGCGCCGACATCGTTCTGCCCACTACCGATGGCCGCGAGATCAGGCTGCGGCGGATCACCGAGCCAACAGCAGAGCAGAAGTCTTTGCTCCGGCAGCTCGGAATCAGCCTGCCAGAACATCTTCGATTTCAACGCAAATGTAGTGCAAACTCGGCAGTAGCCTGAACTGATTCTGAACCACTTAGCCCATCTGTGGCCTCTTTCGTGACGAACTTGGGCTAATCCACGCAGATACATCCGTCCATCCAGACCTGCTCAACGCCCGCTTCGGCTACGTTTCGATTTTCTCGTGCCAGCCACGAAGCCACGCTTTTTACCGACGACGTTTCCAAGCTCGGCCCGCAGCTCAGTGCCGATGTCTCGAAAACATCCGCACTTGAAATCAAGCAAGCCCCATCCGCCACCCACGAAATCGGGATCGTGCTGTGACGGATGCAGATGCCAAAGCAGGCGGGTCAAAGTGCCAGGAAGACGGGAAATTCACCACGGTCTGGTCACGCCTATATCTCTATATATCGGTCGCCCAATTCACACTTGCGTGAAGCTCATTCATCTGCCCGAACGCCTTGTCGTTGGTTACAAGGACGGCACCGGTTGTTACCGCATGGGCGGCGATCATCATATCCATGTTGCCGAGTGTCATCCCGGAAACCTCCAGCTTGGCACGCAATATGCCGTACGCCTGCGCCTCATCCCGGCCCCAAGGCAGGATGCGGATGCTGGCGAGAAAGCCGTCCATGAGTACCTTGAGGGCGGTGGCTTCCGGCCTCTTGGCCAAGCCGTACCGGATTTCAGCCTCGGTGATAACGGAGATACAGCCGATCTCGTCATCCTTCAACCCGAGCAAATGGGTACGGGCGGTAGAGGACCGGCCTCGGACAATATAGCTGACCATATTGGTGTCGAGCATGTAGAGGGACGTCATATCTCAGACCGATCCTGGGGTGGCCCCTGCGCCCTGTCCGAGGGAGTGAGAAAATCCTCTGGGACCCCCAACTTATCGAACGCGGCGAAGATTTCCGCCAAATTGTCCGGAGCTTGGGAAAGAATCAGGTCGCCATTTTTTGGGTCGCGCCGTATATAGACCTCCTTGCTGGAGAAGCGGAACCCCGCTGGGATACGAACAGCTTGGCTCCTTCCGCTCATGAAGACTTTCGCTTTTTCTAGTTGTGCCATTCCGCCACCTCGATAGATATCATGCTATATACCATCTTAAATGTCAAGAGAGAGACCCGTGCAGGACGGCAAGGTAGACGAAGCGGGAACATATATGGATCCGTCCGGTATGCAAGAGCTTTCAACGATAGCCGCAGCGGGATAGAGACGCGCACATATATCCGGCCTCTCACTACGGAGGAAGGGCTTTCCTCGCGGGCCATAATGGAATCTGCGCTTCTTCTCCTTATCAGGTCATCGGCCTCGAAGGCCCTGCCCCAGTCAGGTTCTGAAGAAGCTGGTCTCACCAGTTGCGCCATCGATGGCGGCTCAAGCATCTCCTTGGGAAACTATTACCTCGAAGTTCAGTCGATACTATGGAGATTTTGGCGGTAAGTGAAGGCACCAAGGAAGACAAGGCCAGTTGGACGCAGTTTCTGCGTGAGCTGAAGCAGCGCGGCCTGACGGGTGTGCAGCTGTTCGTCTCCGACAAGTGCCTGGGACTGGTGGAGAACTTTGCGGAGTTTTACCCGGAGGCGAAATGGCAACGCTGCGTGGTGCATTTCTATCGCAACGTGTGGACGGCGGTGCCGACCGGCAAGGTGAAGGAAGTAGCGGCGATGCTGAAGGCCATTCATGCCCAGGAAGATGCCAAGGCGGCTAAGGGAAAAGCTCTCCAGGTAGTGGAAAAGCTCCGCGCGATGCGGCTGGTCAGGGCCGCGGAGATGGAGATCGTCGAGGCTGGCATCGACGAAACGCTCAGCTACTACGCCATGCCTCCAGAACACTGGCGCTTGTCTGGCGCTGCCTGCGGACCAACAACCCGCTGGAAGCGGCTGATGCGGGAGATCCGGCGATGAACCTGGGTGGTTGGCGCGTTTCAGGATGGGAAAAGTTCACACCCGTAATTCTTATATTTACAACGGCTTAAGGTCCTTAATGGTGAGGTTCCATGCGATTCTTTAGAGGTCTTTTTTCGCAGCTTGGGCATAGTTTGGGATTTTGAAAATGTCGTTTTGGCTGAAATTTGAAGGATGACTTTGGACAGTTACATGCCGCATCGGATTTGGCGGACTTCGTGTTTTCTTCGTATCGAAATGCGAGTCTCTTATGACCAAACTAGGTCCAAACTCAATCTTCGTCGATGCGTCGATGCCCAGACCTGTTTCCAACATGCTAACGCCTGGGCACTCCCGTCATTTTACGCTGCTTCGGTTTTAGAGCGTCGATGATGCGATTGATACACGCCATGACTATGCTGGAATCGCTTTCTGCGGGGGATCCCACCGCTGGCATCACGTCGTGCAAAATATGCGATTCTATCGTATATTTTGCATATGTGGATTTCACGCGCAGTTGAACCCCGGCTGCAACGCTCCGCGAAGACGCGGCCAGTGATCGTGCTCACCGGAGCTAGACAGACCGGCAAAACCTCCACCTTTCTGCGTCTGTTTCCGAATCATGCCTTTGTATCCCTCGACCTTCCCACCGAAGCTGAGCAAGCGGAAAAGGAACCACGCAGTTTTCTTCAACGTCATCCACCGCCCGTCATGATAGATGAGGTTCAGTATGCGCCTGGCCTGTTCCGGCATCTCAAGGCGGAAGTAGACGCCCACCGCACCCGCAACGGGCAATTCCTGCTTACAGGTTCGCAAAAATTCACGCTGATGAAGAACGTTTCCGAATCGTTGGCGGGCAGGGCTGACATCGTGGAACTCGAAACCCTGTCGTTTGCTGAGATTCGCGCGGCACTGCCGCAAACCGGGGTCGAAACAGCCATCGTGCGGGGTGGTTTCCCGGAGCTGTACGCCAATCCAGACATTGATCTGGTTCCTTTTTACAATTCCTATCTCGCTACATATCTTGAGCGGGATGTGCGTGCTCTGACCAATGTTGGCAACCTGCGGGACTTTGAGAGATTTGTGCGGGCGTGCGCGCTCCGCTCTGCAAATCTGTTGAACAAGGCCGACTTGGCACGCGATGTTGGTATTGCGCCTTCGACGGCCAACCATTGGCTGTCCATGCTGGAGACATCCGGTCAGGTTGTATTGCTCGAGCCGTGGTTCTCGAACCGCACTAAGTCTATCGTCAAGAGTCCGAAACTATACTTTGCCGATACCGGCCTTCTTTGCGCATTGCTGAACATCCGCTCCGAAGAAGCTCTGCGGCAGTCACCGGCCGTAGGCGCAATATGGGAGACGTTTGTATTCGCCCAACTCCGGAACCGCGAACGTTGTGCCGGACGCGCAGGCGGTCTGTTTTTTTGGCGTGATCGAACTCGCGAAGTTGATTTTGTGATTGATGCGGGCGGACGCCTGGAACTGTTTGAAGCGAAGTGGACAGAACTGCCGGATGCCGGCGATACCGTGAATCTCGACTTCGTGCGCAACGTAGTGGGCAAATCACGGGTGACTGGCGGTGCGGTTGTCGCGCGCACACAGAACAGTTTTCCGTTCTCAAATGGGTTCCGGGCGCTACCTGTGACCGAACTCGGATGAACTAAACAGTAGGAATCGCCAACGCCGCATGCGTACTGTGTGAGCGGTACGCGAACCACATCTTGTAGCGGTTGTTTTGATGCAGCATTGTTGAACGATGGTACACAACGAGGAAGAAGCTCTGGCGCGGTGGCGCAGCCTTGTATTCACCATGCACCGGGACGATCCGGAACACAATAGACCAGCAAAGAGGATACCCCGCCTCAATTGAAAGTTAAGGAGACATCCATGTTCAAGGAGCTTGCCCCATATCTGCGGCAGCGCGCAGTTCTGCTGACCGTCACTCACATCGAGGAAGACCAGATTCGCGTGAACGTCATCCCGCAGAAACTCAAGGATGGCGAGAACGCCTGCGCTCACGACGCCCTTGACCGTGACCGGGATCTTCCGGCAACGCTGGTTGATTTTGTCTCCGCTCACATGCAATTGAAGAACACTCTGGACAGGGCAAAGGCTGAGATGGATGCGGCTGCGAAGACCGCGCAGGCGGAGGCGTGTTCGAAGACCCAATCGCCGGCGAAGAAGGAGCCTCCGAAGCCCGAGGCCGGCGCTCAAGAGACCCCGAAGCCCACCCAACCGGGGAAAGCGGAACCTCCAAAGACTGCCAGTCTCTTCGATGCGCCGGCATCCGCACCTTCCGCGACGACAGCCGACACGGACGAAGAAGAGGAGATCCTCGGGGCAGTCGAAGAAGACGATCCGATCGACGGAGGCGACGAACTGGATGAGGCGGCTTAGGGAATCGGCTGACCCGAACCTCGCCACCTTACCAGCACACAGTATCTGCGACCCGGGAAGTTGGAGCCGGACCGTTGCAGCTGTCTACTAACGGGCATGAAAATCGGGGTCCATGTCCGTGCCGGCTTCTGGGTTTTACCGGTGTCCTGGATCGGACGATTGATTAGCTCTCAGCTAGAAAATCGCTGAGCAGGCGACGAAAGACAACCGCAGTCGATTTCCAGTCGCCTTGCATCGATTTCGCGCCGGCATCTCCGTAGCCAGCGTTGGGCCTTGGGCGCAGTCGGATGAATGGGGGAAGTCCGTAACGA
>NZ_DATKQC010000199.1:0-21481 GCF_035532915.1 Edaphobacter sp. | reverse complement strand
TCCGTGGTGGGTGCAGGTGCGAAATACGGCCCGACTGCGCTGGCTGTAGGGACCACGGTAAAGCTGGCGCGGGCCTTGTGGATCGTACCGCTGGCAATTGCCACGGCGACCCTGCGCAAGAGCAAGTCGAAGATCTACTGGCCGTGGTTCATCCTCTATTTCTGCGTGGCCGCGGTGCTTGCCAGCTATGTCCCTCGCTACCTGCCGCAAACCGTGGGAGTCTTTGCCGGGTTGAACCGGCTGGGGAGATCTGCATTGACGGTGGTGCTGTTCTTGATCGGCACAGGCATCACGCGCAACACGTTGAAGGAAGTTGGCGTAAGGCCGCTAATTCAGGGAGTAACGCTGTGGATCGTGGTGGCGAGCCTCTCGCTGTGGGCCATTCACGCAGGATGGATCGCGCTTTAGTCCGAGCCTTCGCCACTTTGCGGAATGTCGAAGAGCTTGGGGGTGGCCGGGCGGGAACCGCCAGCATGCCTTGGCGCGCGGATCGGGTGGACCGCAGCGCGAGTCACCGGCTTCGAGAGCAGGGCGTGCAGGTCGCGAAGCTCTTTCTGCAGCTTGCGTAGTTGTTTGGATGGTGCAGCAGGCGCAACCGCATCGTCGATGCCGAGTGTAAGCTGCGGCTCCTTGTGGCGAAGCTCGGCCTTGAAGATCTGGCGTGCGCCGGGGATGGTGTACCCCTCGTCATAGAGCAGGCTCTTGATGCGCAGAACCATCTCCACGTCGCGGCGGCGGTAGAGCCGCTGCCCCGTGCCGCCTTTATGCGGCTTCAGGCTGGGGAACTCGCCCTCCCAGAAGCGCAGAACGTAGGCAGGCAGGTCGCAGAGTTTGGAGACCTCGCCGATGCGAAAGTACAGCTTGTCCGGGATCTCGGACCCGGCTGGTGGAGGCGTCTTGCGAATTGGCTGGTGCTGTGCCATGCCAAAGCTCCCGAATAGCCGACACTTCCGGCTTCCTGTCAGTATAGGACAGTGACAGCGGATTTGTGAGCAGAATTCAAGCGTTTCTTCCTCGAAGATCGCTCTTCCCTATGCTTGATTGCGGAACTACAAGAGGTGAACTGGCGTATCGTTTCTTGTGCGAAGGAGATTTGGTATGCGCGTGACACAGATGACGGCAGCAGCGGCCATGGTCGCAACAGTGCTGATGAGCGGATGCCGGGTTCAGACAAACAAACAAGGCGGCAACGAGAACGTGAGAATCGCCACACCGTTCGGCGGCGTGCAGGTAAAGACCAACGATGCGACGGTGCTCGAAGGCATGGGGTTGCCGGCCTATCCTGGCGCGACGCTGGTGAAGAAGGACCACGACCATGGCGCAGCGGATGTGAACATGAACTTTGGCAGCTTCCATCTGCGAGTCAAGGCGGCCAGCTATCAGACCATCGACAGCTCCGATAAGGTCGAGGCGTTCTATCGCAAGGCCCTCGGTGTGTATGGCGACGTTATCGAGTGCGCGAACGACAAGTCCGTGGGAGAGCCGACGCGCACGACAGAGGGTTTAACCTGCGACAACGATAACAAGCACGTCGGCATCGACGACGACATCTCTCGCAAGCTGGAGTTGAAGGCAGGGTCGAAGCAGCACCAGCATATTGTGGCGATCGACCCCAACGGGACCGGCACCAAGATAGGGCTGGTCGCGCTCGATCTGCCGGGACACCTCTCCGGCGATAAGCAAAGCGAACAGTAGCTGCCGCCTGTGATCCCGCTTGCCGCGCCCTACCGGGTGGGGTAGCTTCATAGATATGCATGAATTCTGTCACCGCTGTGGCGGGGAGCTCTCCGACGATACCTCGTCGCCCTTCTGCCCCCATTGCGGCGCTCCCCAGATCTATCTGCTGGACCACGATCAACCGGCAGACCTGGCGGAGAACACCACCGGCGCAGCTCCGCCTCCCGCACCCCGGCAGATCGAGTGGAAGACGGCGATTCGCTGCGCCTTGCTCGTGGCCGGTATCGCCGCCGTCTTGACGCTGGTGGCAGCCCGCTTCGAGTCGGTCTCGCCCCTGAGCTGGCTGTGGACGGTGAGCGGCTCGCTGATCACGCTGGCGCTCTATCAGAAGCGACGCCCGCAGGCGTGGATGGACGCCGGTATCGGTGCACGGATCGGCGTCGTCGTCGGAGTCGTCCTGATCGGCAGTGTGGCAGTCGCCATGGCTGCAGGCGGGCTGATCGCGCGCTATGTGCTGCACAATATGGCCGGTTTCGACGCCCAGGTAACGCAACAGCTTCACCTGCAGATTCAACATGCGCTGGCCACCAATCCCGAGGCAAAGTCGATGCAGGGCTACCTTTATTCGCCCGAGTTTCGCGCCGGAATGATGCTCGCCGGGTTCGGCCTGGTCTCGGGCATTCTGCTTGTGCTTTCGACGATCGGCGGCGCCGTGGGCGGCCTTTTGCGGACGCGGCACAAGGTTTCGGCATGATGGGTGGCCCGCACCCCTTCAATCGAGGCGGGGCTGCTGATATCATCAAGCGCAATCGCTATGAGTGAAACTACCGATACCAACCAGTCCGATCGCAAGCCGAAGATACGCGAGAAGGGCCGCCTCATGTCGGCCTCCGAGATTGAGCGGACGCTGGTGCGCCTCGCCCATGAGATCGTCGAAAAGCACGATGGCTGCGAAAACCTCGGGCTGGTCGGCATCAAGCGACGCGGTGTTCCGCTGGCGCAGCGGCTGGGCTCGCTGATCTCAAAGATCGAGAAGTGTCCTGTCGACACCGGCGTGCTCGACATCAGCTTCTACCGCGATGACCTTTCGACCGATGGTGCACGCCCTAAGGTCGCTCCCGGCGACGTTGGCTTCGACGTAACCGGCCGGGACATCATTCTGGTTGACGATGTGCTCTACACCGGGCGCACGATTCGCGCGGCGCTCGACGCCCTGTTCGACCACGGTCGTCCCCGCAGCGTGCAACTGCTTGCTCTAATTGACCGTGGCCACCGCGAGCTGCCTATTCAGGCGACCTTCGTGGGTCGCACCATCCCGACCTCGCGGCGCGAGATTATCGAGGTCAAGCTCAAGGAGATCGACGAGCAGGAGCAGGTGCTCCTCGTCGAGTTGGTGGATTGACCGCATCGATGACGCAGCAATCGCAAGGATCGAAGAAAATCTTCCACTACGCCGCAGGCTCGCTGTTGAGCGTGGCCGATCTCTCCGTGGCAGACGTCTCCGCTATCTTGACAGTAACCACGCGGCTCGAGCAGATGGCTCACGCACAGCGCGCAACGCTTTTGGCCGGTCGCCGCGTCGCCCTTCTCTTCTACGAGTCGAGCACGCGAACCCGCACCTCCTTTGAACTGGCGGCAAAGTCGCTCGGCGCGACCACTACCCTGGTCAGCGACAAGTCTTCCTCCATCGAAAAAGGCGAGAGCCTCAAGGACACCGGCCTCACCCTGCGCGCCCTCGGGGCCGAGTGCGTCATCCTCCGCCACCCCTCGTCGGGCGCTCCCTTCGTGCTGGCGCGAGAGACGGGGCTTCCCGTTCTGAATGCGGGCGACGGGATGCATGAGCATCCTTCGCAAGCGCTGCTCGATGCACGTACGATGTTGATGCGGCTGCCCGGCCGCGACGCCGCCAAGGCGACGGCGAAGAGTCTCGACGGCGTGACCGTTGTCATCACGGGCGACATTCTCCACAGCCGCGTAGCCCGGTCGAATGCTCTGCTCCTGCCTCGACTGGGAGCAAAGGTGCTGCTCTGCGGGCCGGAGCGGCTACTGCCCGAAACCGCACTCGGCCTCGGTGCTGGTGTAGAGATCGTGCGCGACTTCGATGCCGCCCTGCGCCGCTCGCAGGTGGCCATGATGCTGCGCATTCAGAAAGAGCGGCTGGCCGGGCTGGAGCTTGATCTTGCCGACTACATCGCCCGCTATCAGCTCAACGGCGAGCGTCTCGCCGCACAGGCACCGGACGCTTTGGTCATGCATCCCGGCCCCATGATTCGCGGACTGGAGATTGCGGGAGACGTGGCCGACGGCCCCAACTCCGCGATCGAGTTGCAGGTAAGCAATGGCCTCTCCGTGCGTTCGGCGTTGCTGCTCCGCGCCCTGAGCGCCGGTGGATTCGAGAGTGTAACCGTATGAGTGACGTATTGATTTTGAATGGCCGCGTGATCGATCCGGCAAACGGCCTCGACGAGGCCCGCGACCTTCTTCTTCGCGATGGAAAAGTAGCCGCGATCGACAAACCCGGCAGCATGAAGAACGCCGAGGCAGCAGAGACGATCGACGCCTCTGGCTTGGTGGTTGCACCGGGGCTGGTCGATATTCACGTGCACCTACGCGAGCCGGGCCAGACTTACAAGGAGACCATCGCCACAGGAACGGCAGCGGCAGCTGCGGGCGGCTTTACCACGGTCGTCGCCATGCCCAACACCATTCCGGTAAATGACTCCGTAGCCGGGCTCGAGTGGATGCTCGCACCGGAACGCGGGTCTGTCGTGAAGCTATTCGCCATGCCCGCCGCCACCCTGGGCAGCATGGGCGCCACGCTGACTGATTTTGCCGCGCTGCACAAGGCCGGAGCTGTCGGCTTCACCGACGATGGCAAGCCCATCCTCGAAGACGCCATCATGCGCGAGGCGCTGATCGCCGCCGCCCGGCTGGGCGTGCCCATCTCACAGCACGCCGAAGACACCCACCTCACCGGCGGATGCAGCATGAACTACGGCCCAGTGGCGTTTCGCCTCGGTCTGCGCGGAATGACCGTCGAAGCCGAGTCACGGATCGTAGAGCGCGACATCCGCTTGTTGCAGGAGATCGAAAAATCCGATGGGCTGCGCCCTCATCTGCATGTGCAGCATGTCTCGACCGGCCGCGCCCTCGATGCGATTCGCGAGGCGAAGAGTCAGGGGCTGCACGTCACCTGCGAGGCCGCACCGCATCACTTCACGCTGACCGAGGAGGCCATCGGCGACTACGACACCAACGCCAAGATGAATCCGCCACTACGTGCGGAGGCCGACCGTCAGGCCGTCCTTGCCGGAATAGCCGATGGCACGGTCGATTGCATCGCCACCGACCACGCACCGCATGCCGCGCACGAGAAGGAGCAGGAGTTCGAGCGCGCTCCCAACGGGATCACTGGCCTCGAGACCGCTCTGGGGCTGGCATTGCGCGTCCTGCATCGCGGACAAGGTTTGTCATTGCGCAAGATCCTCGCGCTCATGAGCACAGCTCCCGCAGGAATCGCATCGCTCTCAGGCAGAGGCTCGCTCTCCCCCGGCAGTGTCGCCGACGTAGTCATCTTCGATCCCGCAGCCGCGTGGAGCTTCGCCGCAACGCATTCGCGCTCGAAGTCGAAGAACACTCCCTTCGACGGCGCCCCCATGCTGGGCCGGGTACACGCGACCATCAGCGAAGGCCGCATCGTCTTTCGTCAATAAGCGCGGGACGCCCACCCGCGCTATGCTGGAAGCCCATGGACCCAATCACCCACCTGATGACCGGAGCTGTGCTGGCCCGCAGCGGCTTCAACCGCAAGGCCGCCTACGCCACGCTGGCCATGACGCTCGCCGCAGAAGCACCCGACCTCGACACCCTCTGGTCCATCCGTGGTCCCATCGCCGCCTTCCAGCATCATCGTGGATGGACGCACGCGTTCCTTGGCCTTCCGCTTGAAGCAGCCGTCGTCGTCGGTGCGGTCTATCTCTTCCACCGCTGGCGTCTCCGCCGCAACAAACCTACGAAGCATTCCGCTCCTCTGCGTTGGGGCCTGCTCTACGGCTTCGCACTGATCGCGCTGCTCAGCCATCTCCTGCTTGACTGGACCAACAACTACGGTCTGCGTCCCTTCTTCCCTTTTAATCCGCACTGGTATGCAGGCTCACTCGTCTTCATCTTTGAGCCCGTCATCTTTGGTCTCCTGCTGATTGCCCTCATCGCTCCCGCGCTCTTCGGCCTCATCAACAGCGAAGTAGGTGCACGCAAGGCAGCCTTTCGCGGACGCGACTGGGCCATTGCTGCACTCATCGCTATCGTCGCGCTTTGGGGCTGGCGTGCCGTCGAACAGCGACAGGCCATTCAACTCGCCCTCAACAGTCAGGACTTCGGCTCCGATCCAGGCAGCGTTCCCATTCTCCATGTCTACGCTGAGCCCTACCCCGCCAATCCCTTTCGCTGGCAGGTCATCGTCGATACGCCGGACTTCTACCAACTGGCCGCCGTCGACACCTTCGCGAATACCGTGGCCACCAATCCGCACTCGGACATCTTTTACAAACCTGCGGAGACGGCTGCCACGCTCGCCGCCAAACAGAGCTGGCTCGGCCATGTCTATCTCGACTGGTCAAAGCTCCCGCTGGTCACACAATCCGACACCGACCCAATTACAGGAGCGATCACCGTAACCTTCCGCGATCTCCGTTTTATGTACGACACCTCGTTCATGCAGGGCCGCGAAGACCCTCCCCTCTCCGGCACGGTCACTCTCGACTCCGCCCATCGCGTCACCCGCATAAAGATGGACGGCCACGTCCAGCACTAAGCCAGCCATGCCTAATTGCTGTAACTTATCTCTGTCGATCGACTCCTATGAGCGAGAGTCCGCACGTGGGTCCCTATTCCAATCCGAGGTGCAGCATGTTCGACATGAAAAATCTTACCAAGTTGAAGCGACTGGACGAAAACGCGCCGGACGCAATGAAAGCCTTCTGGGCCTTCGACAAAGCCGCTTTCACCGAAGGCACAATCGATGTCCTTCACAAGCAGCTGATGGCTGTTGCAGTTGCGCTGACAACCCAGTGTCCGTACTGCATTGAGCTGCACACCAAGGCGGCGCGCGATGCCGGCGCAACCGACCAGATGCTTGCAGAGACTGCCGCGGTTGCCGCCGCGATGCGTGCCGGTGCTGCCATCACGCACGCAACCCATTTATTCAAAAGCTAATTAGGAAAAAACATTAAGAGCTAATTCAAAAAACTGTCTTCCTGCGGCTCCTTACAAATGTGGGGAACCGCGGAACGCATCCCTGCGTATCGATAGTTGCAAGGAACAGGCGTCTGTTCCCTATCGAGAGGATACGTATGAAGATATTTCATGCCATTGCGGCATGCACGGTGATGCTTTGCTTAAATCTGTCGGCACAGACTCCATGCAGTGGTTCTAAAGTTGCCGGCATCGTACGAGACTCCACGGGTGCGATCATTCCCGGAGCCAGCGTCACGCTCGACGGAGGTGAGACAACCCAGAGCGGCGATGCCGGTCAGTTTCACTTCTCCTGCGCCACTTCCGGCCAACATGATCTGCGAGTCAGTGCAACCAGCTTCGCGGCCAAAGATATTAAAGTGCACGTCCCTCAGCCCAAAACGGAGCTGGTTGTCATCCTGCAACCCGAAGATGTCACTACGTCGGTTAACGTTGGAGAAGATAGTGGCAATGGAGTCGACGCCGCAGCCAACGGCACCTCTCAGACCATCTCAGGCGATCAGCTCAGCACGCTCGCCGACGATCCCGACGACCTCAAGCGCGAGTTGCAGCAACTGGCCGCAACCAGCGGTGGCCTCGCTGCCAACACCACCATCACCGTAGACGGCTTCCAAAGCTCCGCGCCGCTCCCGCCGAAGAGTTCCATCGCCTACATTAAGGTCAACCCCGATCTCTTCTCCGCCGAGTATCGCCAGCCGCCCTTCGACGGTGGCCGCGTCGAGGTCTACACCCGGCCCGGTCAAAGCGCCTTTCACGGTGCGCTCTTCACCACCAACGGCAGCCCATGGATGAACGCCCGCGATCCCTTCTCCACCAGCAAGGCAGCGCTGGGCAAGCAGCGCTACGGCTTCGAGCTGAACGGCCCCGTACGCAAGAAGGGCAGCGACTTCGCCCTCACGCTGGAGCACCGCACCATCGACGATTTTGCCGTTGTCAACGCCATCACGCTCGACGATCAGGGCAATCAGCAAAGCACCATCGCCAACGTCGCCGCGTCTCAGCAACTATGGCTCGCAACAGCGCGTCTGGGCTGGCAACTCAACGAGAAGAACACCTTCACCGCGTCGTATAACGCCAATGTCAATCATTCGCAGAATGTAGGCGTCGGCGGAACATCATTGTCCGAGACCGGCTACAGCAGCGGCACCTACGACCACACCCTCCGCCTGTTGAACGTCACCACCGTCTCGCCCAAGATGATGCACGAGGCACGCGTAGCCTTCGACTGGACTGGCGAAACCGATGTCCCCACCTCCACCGCGCCGCAGGTGCAGGTCGCCGGAGCCTTTACCAGCGGCGGCGCAAGCATCGGCCAGCAGCGGCTGCATACCTTCGAGATCGAAGCCGACGACGATGCCATCCTCAGCACGGCAAAGCATCTGCTCAAAATCGGCACGCAGTTCAAGATGTACAACGTCAGCGACCAGCTCACCACGAACTTCAACGGTCTCTACACCTTTGGCGGCGGCAGCGCGCCTGTGCTCGATGCCCACGGCAACCCCATTCCCGGCCAGACCGAGATCATCTCCGGCCTCGAGCAGTATCGCCGCGCCAAACTTGGCCTCCCAGGCGGAACGCCGACAGCGTTCAACAACGTCATCGGAACCCCGCAGGTCGGCTTCACCCAGATACGCGACTCGCTCTACATTCAGGACATGTGGAAGGTGCGGCCAAAGCTGCAGATCGCCATGGGCTTCCGCTACTACCTGCAAACCTCACCGCTCACCATGAACGGAGCCACACCGCGCCTCGGCATCGCATGGTCGCCCGACAAAAAAGAGAAGTGGCAGCTGCACGCGCACATCGGCCTCTTCACCGGCCAGTACGGAACCTCCGACTACCAGGAACTGCAACGCGAGGACGGCGTCCATCGCATCACCAGCACCGTCTACAACCCCATCTACAATGATCCCTTCGACGGCGCGACCATCATCCACTCAGTTCGCCAGGCATCGCCGCACCTGCAAGGCATCACCTTCGCCATCGAGAACGTAGGCGGCACCCATACCTTCCCGCACGGCTGGTCGGTCAACACCGACGTCTACTGGGGCCGCATCTGGAACTACACGCGAACGCTCAACATCAACTCGCCGCTCAACGACAATCCCGCAGGCCCGCGCCCCGGCGCGCTCAATCTCAACGTCCTGCAGACCAACAACAGCGGTCAGGGCCGAGCCAACGTGGAGTTCTTCGGCATCAACCAGCACGAGCTGAAACACCTGAACTTCTTCTTCGGCGCCGTCCGCGTCGACCTGATCGACAACACCAACGACGACACCTTCTTCAACCCTCAGAGCTCGCGCACCGACGCAGGCGAGTTTGCGCCGCGCAACGGTCAGGGCCGCTGGCAGATCTTCGGTAACGGAATGCTCAAGCTGCCACAGAAGTTTGAGTTAAGCACCAACTTGCAAGCCCAGAGCGGGGTCCCCTACAACATCACCACCGGCTTCGACAACAACGGCGACGGCAACTTCAACGACCGCCCACAGTACGCGCCCACCGGCGATCCAGACGGCATCCCCACCCAGTTCGGCCTGCTGGTACCAAGCGGCGGTGTCGGCGCACTCCCTCGCAACATCGGACGATCCCCCTGGACAGTCCACATGGACACCAACCTCGAGCGCAAGCTCCAGTTGAATAACCCCAAGGCCGAGCATCCGCAGACGCTGACGTTCAACGTGCGCAGCTCAAACCTGCTTAATCATGAAAACGTCACCAGTGTGGGCGGCGTCCTCGGCTCTCCGCTCTTCGGCCGCCCCTACGCCGCCGACAACGGCCGCCGCATCGAAGCAGGAGTGCGCTACAGCTTCTGATCAACCAACCGTTCGCTCCGAGGTAATCTTCCATTCCCCATCGACCATCTTTAATTTGAGTTGCGCTTTGATGCGTTCCTCCCTGGTGGCCGATGAGGGAAGCTCTATGGTGATGTGTTTGTTCAGATAAACGACAGCGGTTTTCGGTGTTTGCCTCTCTACGACGAGATCTTCTGCCCTAAGCGTCCACACGCCTTTTCTATCGTCGATCTCGGCCTGCTTGTTCTTCAGCAGTTGTTCTCTGCTGACGTTCGGCGTCAGAAAGTAGCGATCGAGAGGGGTCGCATAAAACGAGAGTTGGGTCTGAACATCGCGGGTGCTCATGGCGGCGGCCCACGCCTGCACCCATGCCTTGATGTCCGTGGGCGTCGCCGCGGGCGTAGGCGGTGCTGGCGTTGCAGCTGAAGCTGGCGGGGTTGGCGCCGGTGCGGCGGCTTTATTCTCCGCCGATGCGCTTGCAGTGGGTCTTTCCGGCTTTGCCGCGAAGAGGTCCTGCGATGCGCGGTGGTGCTGCAGCAAGTAGAAGGCAACTGCCAAAACAAGGATGAGTAGCGGCAGCACCAATAGAATCGCAGACCGCCGCTTGCTGACAGGGGCTGCTTCCATCGTTACCGCAGAGGGAACTGGTGCGATCTGCCGTGGCGTGGCGAGAACAGGTTCATCGCTCTTCGGCGTTGGTTCTGGATTAACCCGCGGCTCGGGCTTCACGTCGGGCTTCACGTCGATCTTCACATCGGGCTTCGGATCCGGTTGGGGCTTTGGCGTTGCCTCTGGTTCCGGCTTCACTTCGATGGAAGCCTTCTGCGGCGCATCTGGAGCTCTTTCAATCGGCGCAGGCGAGATCTTCTCCGCCTCGACCGGCGCGGGAGTGCTGGCTTTGGCAATCGCTGGTACAACTTCGACCGCTGGGCTGGGTGCAATGGGTTCGGCAGGCGGCAAAGTCCTGGCGGCTATCGGGCGTGAGGATGCGCGGTGGCTGAGCTCGGTCTTCAGCGACTCAAACGCCCGTTCGATCTTCGAGCGGACGATCTCGTCCTGCGCGGCATCGCCGGCCAGGGCCGAGGCCAGAAAGTTAGCCTCAGTATGCAGCGTTGTCGTCGCAGAGGGCTGAGAGGTGGCCCGCACGGTGGTCTTGTCCCTGGGATTCATCGTGCGAAACGAGGGCCCAAGGCCGTAGACGATCAGTTCGTCTTCCGTGCGGACGGTCTCGAGCGACACTTCGCGGAGATAATGCTCCAGCGTACGTAAAACGAGGTCCGCGTCTGGGTGGTCCACAATTTTATCGAGCCGAAGTTTCACGAAAACTCTCTTTATGGTCTTGAAGGTACTAAGGGTTCGGGTGAAACAGACAACGAATTTGCATCACCGGTAAAGCGATTCGGCGTCGCCCAGTCATCGAACTGAAGGCAGGTGATAAGAGTAAACCTTTGCCACGGCGACCGGCCCGAATAATCGATGCTTCCACGCCGTCACTTTGGTAACTTCGCAAAGTCGAAAGATGCCATGCAGATATTTCCGAGTATTAGTGAGTAAGATCGGCAGGCATTCCATCCATCGTCGCCGTTAGAAACCTTGACCCCGTCCTCTCAAAGGCCGACAATCGAATTCACAGCTTTTTCTGAAACAGAGGTCCACCATGGTTGCCTATCTCGTTCTACTCTTTGCGGTCTTCAGCCGTTTCTTGCCGCATCTGTTCAACAGCACCGCCATCGGCTTCACCGCGGTCGGCGGAGGCCTCCTCTACTTCGGAGCGCGCCGCAGCCGCTGGCAGACCATCATCGCCGTCCTCGCCCTCATGGTGGCCGACTATTACCTCACCGTCTTCGCCTACGGCTACGCCTTTCACACCAGCGCCTACCTCGTCACCTGGGTCTGGTATGGAGCAATCTGCCTGCTCGGCCACCAGATACTGAGCGGCAAGCCCTCTGCTGTGCGTGTGACCGTCGGCGTCCTTGCCTCGGCGACGTCCTTCTTCATCTTCAGCAATTTTGCCGTGTGGATGGGCAGCATCATGTATCCGCACACTGTTGCCGGCCTCAGCGCCTGCTACATTGCCGCTATCCCCTTCTATGCCAACGACCTCATCTCCACCGCACTCACCGCCGGGGCCCTCTTCGGCCTCCCTGCTCTGGTTCGGAGCATCGCCCAGACCATGGACGAGTCGCACGGCAATCACATCGCCTAAGGCAACTTTCATCCACGAGAAAGGGCTGCGAAATCCGCAGCCCTTTTCCCATTTTGGAACAATTCTCTGCAATGGAGCCGTAGTCTCGAACCTCCGTCGAAAAGCTCTACTCCGCTGGCCGATCCTCTGCCGGGAACTGCGTTCCCCGCCGCTTCGAAAACAATTTGCGGACAATATAAACCACCAGCAGTCCCACTAAAACCCCAACAACACCAAGCACATATTCCAGATGCTCGTGAAACGCTCTGCCAATCGTGTTCAGGATAGCGGGCCCGTAAAGGATGGTGATCAACCCTTCCAGCCCAAACCGGACAAACTTACCGGCAAAGACTGCGCCAAAATACAGTAGCGGCTTCATCTCAAACACACCCGCTGCGAACTCTATTACTTTCACAGGCATCGGCGGAGGCATCATCGCCGGAATCATGATTGCCAGAAACTCCTGCCGCTCAAACTTGTCCCGCAAGGCCTCATATCGCTGTCGATTAATCCGTTTCAGCAGAAAAAGTTCCCCGCCGGCCCGTCCGAAATAATAGGGAAGCAGGCTTCCAATCGCCGAGCCTCCCGCAGCCATCAGGCAGTAAATAAGTAACTTACCGTGATCGTGTGCCACATAGTCAATCACCAGCGCGTCGATGGGCACCGGAATCGAAGAGGTGTCGACGATCGCCAACGCGCCCAGTCCCCAGGCCCCCAAAGGCTTCATCAGGACAAGCAGCGCGGTGTTCAGCTTATGAAAGAGGGCAATCGGATGGATTTTCACGAGGAACCCTTATTCTATCTTGCCTCTGGCACGGAATGCGCCGTATTTCCCGCCAGCAAGTCCAGGGCATGGGGCAGCAGCGGAAGCACCGACTGAAGCGAGCTTTCCGCTCCCGCGGGGCTTCCCGGCAGATTCACCACCAGCGTCTTCCCTGTCACTCCACAGACGGCCCGGCTAAGCGCTGCAAATGGCGTGTGTTGCAAGCCATCGGCACGCATCCGTTCGGCCATTCCCTCTACCAGCCGTTCGCACACCAGGCGGGTTGCGTCCGGAGTCACATCCCGTGCCGCCAGTCCCGTGCCTCCGGTGGTGACAATCAACTGCGCGTTGCGCGCATAGTGCCGCAAAGCCGTGATGATCGCGTCTATCTCATCTGGAACGATCCGCGTGGTTACGCCATCGATGCCGGCAGCCTTCAGCAGACGGGCGACGGCAGGCCCGGAGACATCGACCTGCTCTCCTTTGGAGCAGCGGTCGCTGACCGTCAGCACCACCGCACGCGTATCGGCAGAAAACCCTTGATTCACCCGTTCAGTTTACGGCGCGGACGCCGCCGAACCAACCCCCGTTCCCGCCTAAAGATGAGAAAATAAAAAAGACTGTGCAAGCCAGGTTCGTTACCCGGTCAATCATTGTCTGGTCAATCCATGCTCGCGGGGCAACTTTCCTCCCGCGAAGCCGTCTGAACACATAATCAATGCCACCTGTAGAAACGCCGCCCAACTCCGTTCCCCCCACCACACCCGCCAAGGTGCGCACCGGACGTTTCGGCGAACTCGAAGAACACGAGCTCATCCATTTGCTCGACTCGCTGGACGACGAGCGCTCCAAAGCGCGCTTCCGCGAATCGGTCTACATCTCGCTCATCGTCTACCTGGCCCTGGCCTGGTTCCTCTTCTACGGCCCGCGTTTCATCTTCCACCAGCCCCGCGTCATCGATCCGATGGCCGTCCTCAAAGAGCGGGATAAAGTTACCTACCTCAATACGCCGGCAGATATCTCGAAGGCGCTTTCGCAAAAGCAGAGCAAAGCTCCCAAGCCAACGCTCGATCAGAAGACGCTGAATCGGCTTCGGTCCATGGAGAAGGCCCGTGTGCCTGCCCCGGCACCGCCCGCGCCCACCCCGGCGCCTGCCGCGCAACAGCCTGCCCCTCAGCAGGCCAAGGCCACCCCGCCGCCTCCACCGATCGTCCAGCATCCGCAGCAGGAAGCCATCGTCGATGCTCCCAAGCCTGCGCCGACCAAGCCGAACTTCGGCAATCCGGACCAGAGCGCCGGGGAGGCCATTCGCCGCGCCGCCCAGGCCGCAGCCCAGAACCGCAACAGCGGCGACGACATTGGCGCAAGCATCCCGGTCGCCCACCAGGGCCTCAACACCGGCGTCGATATCCTCTCCGACACCATGGGAGTCAACTTCAATCCCTATCTCAAGCGGATCATCTACGAGATCTACCACACCTGGCTCCCCCTGATCCCAGAGGAGGCACGGCCTCCGCTCAACAAGCAGGGCGAGACCCTGATCCGCTTCACCATCCTGCCCGATGGCCGCATCGGAGGCATGACGCTCGACGGCTCCACCCACGACCAGGCCATCGACCGCGCCGCCTGGGGCTCGATCACCGGGGTAGGCCAGTTCCCGCCGCTGCCCAAGGAGTTCCATGGCCCGAACCTCGAACTGCGCATCCACTACCTCGTCAACAAGAATCCCGAGTAGGCACGAATGCCTGCGCCCACTTCACAATCGAAGCCGATCCAGAAGCCGGAGCAGCCGCGGCAAAAGGAGCGCCGCCGTCAACTCCGTGCCCTGCTTCTGCTCGCCGCTGCCGTTCTGGCCTTCAGCCTCCTGCGTGCGCACCATGTCTTCACGCCTGGCTGGTGGCGACTATGGTGACCAGTCCGCTCATCGTTCTGGTCGGCCCCACCGCCAGCGGAAAGACCGCGCTCGCGCTGCGCCTCGCCGAACAGTTCAACGGCGAGATCGTTAGCTGCGATTCGGTCGCCGTCTATCGCGAGATGGAGATCGGCACCGCCAAGCCGTCGCTTGAAGAACGCGCCTTCGTCCCCCACCACATGATCGACATCGCGTGGCCCGACGAGGCCTGCACCGCTGGAGACTACAGCCGCCAGGCGCGAGAGTCGCTGGCAGGCATCACCGAGCGCGGCCATCTCCCTATCGTCGCCGGCGGCACCGGCCTCTATCTTCGTGCGCTCATCGACGGCCTCTTCCCCTCGCCACCCGCGCACCCCGGCCGCCGCGAAGTTCTTCGCCAACGCGCTGAAACCCATGGCGCGGCCTATCTCCACCGCCTGCTCACGCGCCTGGACCCGGCTGCTGCCGCGGCCATTCATGCCAACGACGTCTCCAAGGTCGTACGCGCCATCGAGGTATCGCTCGCCGCAAAACAACCGCTCACCGAGCAATGGGAGAAAGGCCGCGACGCTCTCACCGGCTTCAAAATCCTGCGCCTCGGCCTCGAACCTCCCCGCCCGCTGCTCTACGAGCGCATCAACCATCGCGCTGCGGCCATGTTCGACCGCGGCCTCGTCGAAGAGACCGAGCGCCTCATCGGGCGTTACGGCCGCGACTGCCGCCCGCTCACGTCGCTGGGCTATGCCGAAGCATCGGCTGTTCTACGAAACGAACTCACCCGCGATCAGGCAGTCGCTCAGGCACAGCAGGGTCATCGCAACTATGCCAAGCGTCAAGCCACCTGGTTCCGCCGCGATACCGAGATCCACTGGCTCAAAGGCTTTGGAAATCAACAAGATATCGTCGATCATGCCCGTCAACTTACAACCCTGCATCTCAAAGAGAAGTAACACCACAAAATCAGAGCATCAAGGGAACAGGCATGGCTAAGGCATCGTCTCAGCGCCTCAGGCTGATACAGACAGCAGTAGTACTGGGCATCGTCTTCATCGCAATTCAATTTATTCGGCCCGAATTGACCAATCCTCCGGTTACAGCGGACCTGCAGGCACCGCCCGAGGTGAAGCAGGTCCTCAAAAACTCGTGCTATAGCTGCCACTCGAACGAGACCCGTCTCCCGTGGTTCGACGAGATCGCACCGGCCTACTGGATCGCCGCCAGCGACGTAAAAGAGGGGCGCAAGCACCTCAACTTCTCCGAGATCGGCAGGCTTTCCGCAGCGCAGCAAAAGGGCCTTCTCTTCGAGGCCATCAGCAACATCCAGATGGGCGCGATGCCGCTGCCGTCCTATCGCCGCGTTCATCCCGGATCGAGGGTTACGCTGGCGCAACTGGCGGTATTGAAATCATGGCTGGCATCGCCGTCTCCAATCAGTGCTGCCACTGATACCAGCGCAGCCAACGCAGGCTATGAGCGATGGATTCAAGCAAGCAGCGTCGTCCCTGATGTGCATCCCTCCCCCAATGGCATCGAGTTCATGCCCGACTACAGGAACTGGAAGACCATCAGCAGCACCGACCGCTTCGACAACCACACCATGCGCGAGATCCTCGGCAACGACATCGCCGTCAAAGCCATCGCCGAAGGCCACATCAACCCCTGGCCCGACGGCACCGCCTTCGCAAAGGTCGCGTGGCAGCAGCAGCCGGACGGCAAAGGCATGGTTCGCACAGGAGCCTTCATTCAGGTAGAGTTCATGATTCGCGACAGCCAAAAATACGCTTCGACCAAAGGCTGGGGATGGGCAAGATGGCGCGGAGCCGACCTTGTCCCTTACGGCAAAGATGCCGCCTTCACCAGCGAATGCGTCAATTGTCATAATCCCGTACGCAACAGCGACTACGTCTTCACTCCACCGATCGGAGGCCAGCAATGAAAGCGAGTTATCTTTTCGGCGCTGTGTTTTCGCTAGGCATCCTGAGCGTAATCGGTTGCTCGAACCCCTATCCTCCCGTCGTGGCGACGTTGAGTCAAGGCGCGGTACTGCCCGGCAATCTTCCATCAAATCCCATGCAGGACAGGGTCATCACCTCATGGATCGACAGGCGGGACGCAACCATGTCTACGCTCTACGGCAACGATCTCGCTGTGCAATATTCCCGCACCAGCCAGCAGCAGGACTATCCCTCCGGCTCCACGCTCTCGCTCGTCACCTGGACGCAGCAGGAAGACCCACGCTGGTTCGGGGCAAAGATACCGGCAAAGGTGAAGTCCGTGGAGTACGTCATGGTGAAGACCGGCCCCGATCACCGAACGTCCTACACCTACGAATCGTACGAAGGCTCGCCGCTCAGGAAAGTAGCCGCCCAGCAAAGCCCCACCCCGACTCCGCAAGCAGCATATCTTCTCTCGCAGCGCGCAGCCGTCATGCCCTGACGGCCGCACGCTGCATCACACTAGAGCTATTTCCTCTTAGGTGTAACTTCCTTTGTTTGTCATTCCCGAAGGGAATCTGCGTTTTGCTCGAATCACCAAAACTACATCGGGAGGAGAACCGCCACTAGCCCACCTCAAACCGATCACCACGTTTGGGGCAGACCACATTCAGCTTGTACATCTTCTCGATCTCTTTCTTCAGGGTCTGCTGGGCATCCGGCTCACCATGCACCAGAAAGACCTGCTTCAGCGTAGGCACCACGGGCGCCATCCACTCCAGAAGTTCGTGCTGATCGGCGTGCCCGCTCAACTCACCGATGGAGTCCACCTCGGCACGCAGCCTCATCGGCTCGCCGAAGATCTTCACCTCCGGCT
Organism: Edaphobacter sp.; assembly: GCF_035532915.1. Lineage (GTDB taxonomy): Bacteria > Acidobacteriota > Terriglobia > Terriglobales > Acidobacteriaceae > Edaphobacter. The sequence goes on along the minus strand of NZ_DATKQC010000199.1, from coordinate 4,109 downwards.
GTCTCTCCACGATGGCGCGGCCCAGCGTATTCTGCGCCTGAAAGCCGGTAATCAATATCAGATTCCTCGGATCTTCCACGCTGTTTTTCAGATGATGCAACACCCGCCCCGCCTCGCACATTCCCGAAGCTGAGATCACGATGAACGGCATTCGCAGGTCGTTCAGCGTCTTGCTTTCTTCCACCGTGCGCGTGTATTTCAGCCGCCTCCATCCAAACGGATCTTCATTCACCGCAGCGAAGGCGAGCGCGCCTTCATCCCACTCTTCCTCATGCTTGCGAAACACATCCGTCACATTTACCGCCAGCGGGCTATCCACAAAAATAGGAATATCCGGAATGGCCTTGGCATCGATCAGCTCATGCAGCAGCAGCACCACCTGCTGCGTGCGGCCCACGGCAAATGCGGGCATCACGATGTGGCCGCCACGCGCGACGGTTCGGTTCACCAGGTTCGCCAGCTTATGCTTCACCGGCCCTATCGGCTGATGCAGCCGGTTGCCGTACGTGCTCTCCATGATGAGATACTCCGCCGCGGGCGCAGTCTCAGGATCGTGAATGATTGGCAGGCCCTTGCGTCCCACATCGCCTGAGAACAGCAGCCGCGTCGTTTGCCCTTGCTCCTTCGCATCGACCAGAACGCAGGTCGAGCCCAGCATGTGTCCCGCATCATAGGTCGTCGTCGTAAATCCAGCATCCGCCGTCGAGCCTGCCAGCAACTGCGGCGTATGCAGCTTCACCGGCTTGAACAGCTCGACCGCCTGCGCCGCATCTTCCTGCGTGTACAGCGGCGTCGCTCCATCGGCCTCGCCATTCATGCCGATGGCCTTACGACGCCGCCAGCGCTTGTTCACAAACTCCGCGTCCGACTCCTGAATATGCGCGCTGTCCTTCAGCATCTTCTCGCACAGATCGACCGTCGCCGGAGTCGTATAAATCGGCCCCCGATATCCCTGCCTCGCCAGCAGCGGCAGATCGCCGCTATGGTCGATATGCGCATGAGAAAGCACCACCGCATTCAGTTGTTCGACCGGCAATGCAAGGTGCGCATTGATCTCGCGGCCCTGCTGCCTATGCCCTTGAAACAGTCCGCAGTCCAGCAACACATTCTGCCCCGCGCACTCCAGATGATGCGAAGACCCTGTGACCGTCTGTGCCGCGCCCCAAAAATGCAGTCGAATCCCCATGCACGCTCCTTAAAATTCATAGCGAAAATTCACAGCCATCCTATCTGAAACAGAACATTCCCCACAGATAGCGAAGGCCCATCCATGAAGATGGGCCTTCGCATCGCAATTCATCGTGCGATCAGGGCTGCACGACAAGATCGTTCGCCAGCCTGAAGTGAACAATCGACTCCGAAGGAATCTCGATATCGCGGTTACCCGTCAGCCCGGCCACTGCGGTTCCCGCGCCTGCGCCCGTCAGGCCACCAACCAGCAGTCCAACGCCGCCGGTGGCGACGCCGCCAACCAGCATCCCCAGGCCCGCTCCGCCACCAATGAACGCCGCCGACCGTTTGCCCTTGCCCTTCTTTCCTCTTCTCAGGTCGCGAGTATCAAGACGATACTGATTGCCGTTCAGCGTTAGCGAAGTAAGCCGCAGATCAAGAATCGAAGCGCCCTTGAAGTGGCCACGCCGATGCGAGACCTCGACAATCCCTCCTACCGGAGCGCCCTTCGGAATAATGACATTGCCATTGTCCCCAACCACCGGCTCGACAATCTCGCCATCGAAACGGTCGCCCGCGCGGCTCGTCTTCACGCTGATGCGCTGATTGATGCGAATCGTCAGATTTGTTCCTGCAGGTACATTCACATCCGCTGGCTGAATCACCGGAGCTCCGCCCGGCGTCGCTACCGGAGGCGGTGCCGTCGCGGCAGGTTCCGCCGCGCCTCCGTTCTGCCCTGCGATTGCAGGCTGTCCCGACGGCACAGACGCCTCAGACTCGTTCATTATCGGAGCCGCCGCTGGCGTCACGGTCGTCGTCGTGGCCTGGGCTGTCTGGCCCGGAGCCGGAGGCTGTACCGTCACCGTGGTGGTGTTTCCACTCTTATCGACCGAGACGACCTGCTGCGCCTGTCCCGTGGCCGCTGCCTGCTTCTTCGCGGCGTCAATCGCCGCATCTTCCTTCGACCTGCATCCCGCCAACAACGTGACTGCTAATGCCATTGCTCCCGTAAACTTCAAAATCTTTCCAGAAATCATCATCATCGCCATCTTGGGCCCTCATCCTTCGTATCGGACTTTGTTGGTACATCCGCGCGATGGCAGCTCTCTGCCGTCATCACACGATACTGAGATGCCATTCGCTCCCTCCTTACTGTCTCGATGCAAAAGGTTTACGATTAAGCATGAGCGACAAAACTCCTCGCCCCCAGCTCGCGCACCTCACCGCCCAGCTCGAAGACCTGCGCCAACGCGGCACCCACTTCAAGCTCCGCATCCTCGACGACGAACAGGCCCCCGTCTGCACCTACGACGGCAAACGCGTCATCAACCTTGCCAGCAACAACTATCTCGGCCTCTGCAACCATCCCAAACTCCGCGAGGCCGCCATCGCCGCCACGCAGAAGTATGGAGTAGGCTCAGGCGCCGTCCGCACCATCGCCGGAACCATGCGCATCCACATGGAGCTTGAAGAAAAGATCGCCGCCTTTAAGGGCGTCGAAGCCTGCGTCGTCTTTCAGTCCGGCTTCACCGCCAACGCCGGAACCGTCTCCAGCATTCTGGGCAAAGAAGACTTCATCCTCTCCGACGAACTGAACCACGCCAGCATCATCGACGGAGCACGTCTCTCGAAGGCCAAGATCAAAGTCTTCCGCCACAAGGATGTCGCCCACGCCGAAGAGCTGCTCAAAGAGATTCAGAACGAACCCGGACGCAAGCTGCTCATCACCGACGGTGTCTTCTCCATGGACGGCGACATCGGCCCGGTCGACAAGCTATGCGACCTCGCCGACAAGTACGGTGCCATCATGATGGTCGACGACGCCCACGCCAGCGGTGTGCTTGGCCGCAACGGGCGCGGCTCGGTCGATCACTTCCATTGCACCCAGCGCGTCGACGTGCAGGTCGGCACGCTCTCCAAGGCCATCGGGGCCCTCGGCGGCTACGTCTGCGGCAGCCGCGACCTCATCGACTATCTCTACCACCGCGCGCGCCCCTTTCTCTTCTCCACCTCGCACCCGCCCTCGGTCGCAGCCACCTGCATCGCCGCGTTCGACATCCTCGAGAACGAGCCCGAGCGCATCCAGCGCCTCTGGGACAACACCAGCTACTTCAAGCAGCAGCTCACCGCTGCCGGCTTCGACACCGGAGGGCGCACCACGCCCGCCAGCGAGACTCCGATCACCCCCATCCTCATCGGCGACGGCCGTGCAACCATGGACTTCTCACGCGCCCTCTTCGAAGCGGGCCTCATGGCCACCGGAATCGCCTTCCCCACCGTTCCCGAGGGCAAAGCCCGCATCCGCACCATCATGACCAGCGAACACACCCGCGAACAGATCGACCAGGCCCTCGAAATCCTCACCACCGTTGCAGGAAAGTTGAACATTCTCGACCACAGCCGTCATGCTTGACACCCCTCGTAAAATAGAAGCTGGGGTGTCTCTGGATTCTGCACGTTTTCTCTCCACCCGTTGGATCGATAGCGTCTGTAGAGTTCGTCATTCTGGGCGAAGCGAAGAACCCTCGTATTTCGTATAAGCCGCATGGATGGAAGACTTTGCGGGTCTTAGGCCGCAAAAATCAAGACTGTGGCGACCTAGCCCAGACTTAAAGTATTTGTTTCGAAGACTTTGCGTACTTTGGAGGGGGGTGGGGTGTCCCCCTTTTTTCCGAAGCACGGCATCGTCCCCCGCTCTTTATAATCCTGACTATGACGGCTGCTCTTACCCCCGATCAACAGATTCAGGTGCTGCGTGATGAGCTTCGCCATCATGAACATCTCTACTACGTTCTCGACGCTCCCGAGCTGACCGACGCGCAGTACGACGCGAAGATGAACCAGTTGAAGGCGCTCGAGGCCGAGCATCCCGATCTGGTGACGGCGGATTCGCCGACCCAGCGAGTTGGCGGCAAGCCGCGCGACGGCTTTGTGAAGAC
>NZ_DATKQC010000198.1:0-61201 GCF_035532915.1 Edaphobacter sp. | reverse complement strand
ACGAGTCGCCGACGTAAGCCCATGCATCAAAACAAGAAGGCAGGAGCAGTAAAATAAACCCATGCGACCTATCTACATGGACGCGAACGCCACCACCCCTCTTCTCCCCGAAGTCTTCGAGGCCATGCGCCCCTTCTGGATCGAGCACTTCGGCAACGCCAGCTCCATCCATCAGCAGGGCCAGTACGCTCGCGCCGCCGTCGATCACGCCCGCGAGTCCGTCGCCAAGCTCCTCCACTGCCGCGCCTCAGAGATCGTCTTCACGTCCGGCGGCACCGAGAGCGACAACCTCGCCCTCTTCGGCACCTTGTCTGAAGGCTCGCACCTCATCACCACCTCCATCGAGCATCACGCCGTCCTTCACGCCGCCGAATCGCTTGCCGCACGAAACATCGAGGTCACCTTCCTCCCCTGCACACCTCAGGGACTCATCGAACCCGCCGCGCTCGAAGCCGCCCTCCGCCCCAACACAAAATTAGTCAGCATCATGTACGCGAACAACGAGACCGGCGTCGTCCAACGCATCGCCGAACTCGCCCGCATCACGCACGCCAATTCTGAAGCCGCACTCTTCCACACCGACGCCGTCCAGGCCGCAGGCAAGCTGCCGCTCGACCTCAGCCCGCGCGGCCCGCTCAAAGACGTTGACCTGCTAAGCATCTCCGGCCACAAAATTCACGCACCCAAAGGCATCGGAGTCCTCTTCGTCCGCCGCAGCGTCCGTCTCGCGCCCATGATGCACGGAGGCACGCACGAGCGCCAGCGTCGCGCCGGAACAGAAAACGTCACCGGAGTCGTCGGACTAGGCAAAGCCGCCGAACTCGCACAAGCATGGCTGGCGACGGATGGCCCCGCTCACCTCGCGGCTCTGCGTGATCGCCTCGAACAAGGCATCCTCGCACAGGTAGAAGAGTGCGGCATCAACGGCGAGAGCGCGCCTCGCGTAGCCAACACCACCAACCTCTACTTCGACCACGTCGAAGCCGAAGCCCTCGTCATAGCGCTCGATCTCAAGGGCCTCTCCGTCAGCGGAGGCAGCGCTTGCCAGTCCGGCGCCACCGAGCCCTCGCACGTCCTCACCGCCATGGGGCTCAGCCCGGCCCGTGCTCGCGCCAGCATCCGCTTCTCGCTCTCAAAGCTCACCACCGAGGAAGAAGTCGACGAAGCTCTCAAGCTCATTCCCACCGCTGTAGCCCGCCTGCGCGACCTCAGCCCGACCTGGCACAACACTGCCGCAGCCGTCGCCTAGATCAAGCACAGCATTTCCACAAGCTGTTCGTTTACCAAGAGTCGTATCAAGCACCAAGGGCGCGGGCCATACGCGCCTGCGCCATCGGCCCAGGCCTGCGGTCTACCAAACGATGAGGGTTGAAGGCCCGACCAATCTCTCTACCGGCCTCACAGATACCAGGGAATGTTCACGATCACGATTCTCTGGTTCCCCTTCAGCAGCAGCATCAGCTTCAGCAGTTGAACCCGTTGTCCATGCAGCGCATTCTCCCACCAGTGCGCCACGACCATCTCAGGCAGAATGACCGCGACCTTCCGCCCAGGATTCTCATCCTCCAGCTTCAGGATGTAGTCCATCAGCGGGCCGAGCACAAACCGATAGTTGGATGATATCGTCACCAACTCCGGCACCTTCATCCCCTCTTTCTGGATAGGGATTGCCACCTTTTCCTCCCACACACCATCAAGGCCTTCATCGCCCTCGTCGTCCGAGTGAATGTGCACCGCCTTGATCTCCTGCGAGAGCAGCAGACCGAACCGCAATGCCTTCTCCGTCACCCGGTCCCACCGAGCCATCGGAATCACCACGATCGGCTGCTCCAGGTTCATCAGGTTGACCGGCGTCATGTCCTTCATCTCTCGCTTCACGCGCGAGTAGTGGCGCTTGACCCCCAGCATGATCAGAATCAGCACCGGTATCAATATCGCCGTCACCCACGCCCCGGACATGAACTTCGTCACCAGCACGACCAGCGTCGTAATACCCGTCGCGAGGGCGCCAAAGCCATTGACGAACATGTGCCACCAATGTTTTTTATAGCCGCCTTCCGCATTCTTCCAGTGCACCACCATCCCCGTCTGGGACAGCGTAAAAGCAATAAACGCGCCGATCGCATAAAGCGGGATCAACTTGTCCGTAACCCCGTCGAACAGAAAAAGAATGACCGCGGTAAATCCGGTGAGGGCATAGATGCCGTGCGAAAACAGCAACCGGCGTCCGCGCAGCAGAAACACATGCGGGAGAAAGTCATGGGCCGCAATCGCGCGCGCCAGCCGGGGAAAGTCGGAAAAGGCGGTATTGGCACTCATCGGAAGCGCCAGCAGGATCGCGCCCATGGTCAGGTAATAGAACCATCCGCGTCCGAATACCGCCGAGGTCAGGATGCTGACCATGGTCTGGTAGTGGGCCGCATCCGGCTCCATTGCCGTAATGCCGTAGGCCCGGGCGAGATACGTAGTCCCGAACAGCAGCACAACCAGTGTTCCGATAATGATCGTAAGGGCTGTCTGCGCCTTCTTCGCTCGGGGCTCCTTGAAGGCAGTGACTCCGTTGGAAACGGCCTCAACGCCGGTCATTGCTGCGCACCCATTGGAAAATGACTTCAGCAGCAGCCACAGTCCCAGATACTTCACGGTCGCGGGCAGCGGCGGGGGAGGAGCCACCATTGGGGTGGGATGACCGCCTGCCAAAATCGTGTGATAAACCCCCACGCCAATCAAGACCATCAACGTCCCGACAAACAGAAAAGTGGGCGCGATGAAGGCCGCTCCAGCTTCCTTCACACCGCGCAGGTTCACAACCGCGAGGACCGCCAGAATGATCAAACAGATCAGCAGGGTGTCTGACTGCAGGTTGGGGAAAGCCGAGATCAAGGCCGCCACTCCGGCCGAAATGCCTACCGCGGCCGTCAGAATGTAGTCGATCATCAACGCCGCGGCTGCCAGCAGAGAGGGACCGGTACCCAGATTCTCGCTTGCCACCGTATACGATCCGCCACCATTCGGATAAGCGGCGATCGTCTGGAGATAGCTGAAGAAAACAATCCCCAGCAATATCAGAATCGCGGTAATGATCGGAACGATGTAGTGAAGTCCCGCCAAACCCAGCGGAATCAGCAGCGTCATCGCTGCTTCTGGTCCATACGCTGCACTCGTCAGCGCGTCCAGGCCAAAAATAGGTATTCCCGCAGCTACGCCGATATGTTCGGCGTGCTCTTCACTTGTTGCTAACGGCTTCCCCAGAAGGGAGTCTACAAATGACATCGTTTTTGTATAGTAACCCGTTTGTCAAAGCGCGCATCTAACTTCTTTTGCTGCATCGGCTTGTCAAAAAATAACCACATACAATCCCTTTATCATCAAAATAGAAGATCATAACCCAGCTTCAGGAGCTTCCATGCCCGCAAATCTCTACGACGTACCCCTTAACCGAATCACCGGCGAAGCCGCCTCCCTCGCCGACTATCGCGGCAAAGTCCTGCTGGTCGTCAACGTGGCCTCGCAATGCGGCCTCACTCCTCAATATGACGCACTCGAAAAGCTTTACACCCGCTTCAAGGACTCCGGCCTCGAAGTCCTCGGCTTTCCTGCCAACGACTTCGGCTCGCAGGAGCCCGGCACCAACGAGGAGATCCAGAGCTTCTGCCGCAGCACCTTCGGCGTCAACTTTCCCATGTTCTCCAAGATCGCCGTCACCGGCCCCGACACCCATCCCCTCTACAAGTCCCTCATCGAAGCCCAGCCCAAAGCCACCGGCGACGGCCGCGCCGCTATGCGCGAGAACCTCAATGGCTTCCTGGGCAAAAAGCACAACTCCACCACCAACCCCGAGCCCGGCATCCTCTGGAACTTCGAGAAGTTCCTCGTCGGCCGCAACGGCAGCGTTGTGGCTCGCTTCTCCCCCGAAGTCGTGCCCGACGACCCCGCAGTCGTCGCCGCCATCGAGTCCGCCCTCGCAAACTCGTAACTCGCAGTTGTAAGCTGGATGAGTCAAAGGATTCTCCGCGCTCATCCAGCTTTCCACTCCGATTTACTGACAGAGGGCCCCGATCTTGAACCTTCGCATCCTCCCCTTCGCGTTCTCCGTCCTCCTCGCCTTCCCCGCCCTCGCGCAAAAGCCTCCCATTCGGATCACCGCCGATCTCTCCGAGGCTCCCCGCAAGCTCTACCACGCCGAAGTAGAAATCCCCGTCACTCCCGGCCCCCTCACCCTCATCACGCCAGAGTGGATTCCCGGCGAACACCGCGCCACCGGCCCCGCCGAAGACATCACTGGAGTCGTCTTCACCGCCAACGGCCAAACTCTGCCCTGGCGTCGCGACGACACCAATCTCTACGAGTTCCACCTCATCATCCCCGCCGGAGTCACCACCCTCCACGCTCACCTCGACTGCATCGTCACCTCCCGCGTCACCTCCAAATTCGCCGTCCTCGAGTGGGAAAAGCTCCTTCTCTACCCCGCCAACACTCCCGTCGCCGACATCCCCGTCGAGCCCTCCGTCACCGTCCCCGCCGGCTGGGGCATCGGCACCGCGCTCACCCCCATCGGCACCGGCGCACCCGCCGCCCCCAACACCGGAGTCGATGAAGCCGACCACACCACCACCCCCGGCGCGACCACCACCCACTACGCGGCCAACACCGTCGAGCAGCTCGAAGACTCTCCCGTCATCACCGGCCAGTACTTCCACGAGTTTCCCCTCGCCCCCGAGATCACGCCCAGGCACTACCTCGACGTCGTCTCCGACCTCCCCGAAGACTCCCAGCTACGCCCCGAATTCCTCACCGAAGTCTCCAACCTCGTCCGCGAAGCCAGCGCCATGTACGGCTCGCACCACTATCACGTCTACCACTTTCTGCTCACCCTCTCCGACGCAACCGACGGCGAAGGCCTCGAGCACGGCCAGTCCTCCGACAACGGCGTCGACGAAAAGACCTTCTCCGACGCCGATCACCAACTCATCGACTCCGACCTCCTCTCCCACGAGTTCACCCACTCCTGGAACGGAAAATACCGTCGCCCCTTCAACCTCTACCAGACCGACTTCGCCACCATGCAGCAAGGCTCTCTGCTCTGGGTCTACGAAGGCATGACCCAATACCTCGGCAACGTCCTCGCCGCCCGCTCCGGCCTCAAATCGCAAGCGCAATACCGCGACCAACTCGCCATCTCCGCCGCCAACCTCGACTACAAACCCGGTCGCGTCTGGCGCAACACCGAAGACACCGCCATCGCCGCCAGCATCCTTCGCCACGGCAATCCCACATGGTCAAACTGGAAGCGTGGCCAGGACTACTACCAGGAAGGCGAACTCCTCTGGCTCGACGCCGACACCACCATCCGCAAACTCACGAACAACAAAAAATCACTCAACGACTTCGAGCGTATCTTCCTCGGCAAAGGCGGCAACACCGGCCCGCTCATCGTTCCCTATCACTTCGACGAATTAGTTCAGGACCTCAACCAGGTCGTCCCCTACGACTGGGCCACCTTCCTGCACACCCGCATCACCACCCTCTCCGCACACGCCAACCTTGAGGGCATCGAACAAGGCGGCTACAAGCTCGTCTACACCGACAAGCCCAGCAAATCCGAGACAACCATGTACTCCGCGAGTCGAAGCCATCCCGGCCCCGACGTCTGGTACTCCCTCGGCCTCCGCATCAAGAACGACGGCACCATCTACGACGTCCTCTGGGGAGGCCCCGCCGACAACGCCAAACTCTCCCCCGGCCAGAAGATCCTCGCCGTCGATGGCCGCATCTTCTCCCCCGAAGCCCTCAAGGTCGCCATCCAGCAAGCCAAGGGCAACACCACGCCGATCCACCTCATCCTGCAAACCGACCAGTTCGTCTCTCTCGCTAACATCGACTACCACGGCGGCGAACGCTACCCCTCCCTCCAGCGCGTCGAAGGCACCCCCGACTACCTCGACGACATCACCAAGCCTCTCACCAAACCCCAAACCGCACCGTCAAAATCCGAATAGCAAACCCATTGGGTGCCCCATGTCCCGATTCTGGGACATGGGTTTCTCCAAATGTTATCCACCCCAGGCCATGAAGCGCATTTCATTGCCCTCACGGTTTTTCTTGCCTTTACTCTTCCCTTCCGTTCCAATGGAACCCTCTGACTGAGGAACCCCTTATGCGCCTCGCAGCCGTTGCCCTCTTCCTCTTCTCGGCCCTTGCTGGCTCCGCGCAAACCATGTCAGCGCCCGCCGCGCAAACGCCTCCCGCCACCATCACATGGCCCACACAAGACGGCACTTACATCATCCAAAATTTCCGCTTCCGCACCGGCGAAACCCTCCCCGAGCTGAAGCTCCATTACCTCACCCTCGGGACACCGCACCGCAATCCTGCAGGACACGTCGACAACGCCATCCTCCTCCTCCACGGCACTGGCGGCGACGCCCACTCCCTCCTCGCCCCGCAGTTCTCCAACATCCTCTTCGGCCCCGGCCAGCCCCTCGACATCACGAAGTTCTACCTCATCCTTCCCGACGACATCGGCCACGGCCAGTCCAGCAAGCCCAGCGACGGCCTCCGCACCCGCTTCCCTCACTACGACTACGACGACATGGTCGCCAGCCAGCACACCATGCTCCTCGAAGGCCTCCACGTCAATCACCTCCGCCTCATCTTCGGGACCTCCATGGGCTGCATGCAGTCCTTCGTCTGGGGCGAGACCTACCCCGGCTTCTCCGACGCCCTCATGCCCATGGCCTGCCTTCCCACCGAGATCGCCGGACGCAACCGCATGATGCGCTACATGGCCATCGAGAACATCAAAAACGATCCCGCATGGAAGAACGGCGACTACACCACCGAACCCGTCGTCGGCCTCCGCGCCGCCAACGAGCTGCTCCTCGTCATGGGCTCCAGCCCACTGCAGATGCAGAAGGCCGTGCCCACCCGCGCCCAAGCCGAAGCCTACGCCGACCGCTCCCTCGCCCGCAGCACCGCCCGCACCGACGCCAACGACTTCATTTACTACCTCGACGCCTCGCGCAACTACGATCCCAGCGCCCGCCTCGGCACCATCACCGTTCCCGTCCTCTGGATCAACTCCGCCGACGACTTCATCAATCCACCCGAGCTCGGCATCGCAGAAAAGATGGTGAAGCTCATGCCCAACGCTAAGTTCATCCTCATCCCCATCTCCGACGCCACCCGTGGCCATGGAACCCACACCCAGGCCGCCGTCTGGAAGAACTACATGGCCGACTTCCTCCGCCAGACCCAACCCAAATAACCCATAGCAGTTAGTCTGTAACCTGTGACTCTAACGCTCACCAATTTCTTGGGATTGGTCGGCGGCCTGCTCGTTCTGGCCTTCGTGACCAATCGTTTCTCCCGCCGCACCCGCGTGCCCGACGTCATCGTCCTGCTCGGCTGCGGCATCGTTTTGGGCCCCGTGCTGCACTGGATCAACGCCGAGCGATTTCCTGACCTCATCCGCGGAGTCGGCACCGTCGCCCTCATCCTGATCCTCTTCGCCGCCGGTCTGGAGCTCGACCTCCGCCGCGCCCTCAAGCAGTTCACCGCCGGCATGACACTGGCGATCTTCAGCTATGGACTCACCTTCGCCGGCGTCGCCTACTTCTGCATCCACGCCCTCGCCATGGAGAAGATGTCGTCGCTGCTCGTCGCCGCGGCACTGGCCTGTATGAGCAGTTCGATCATCCTTCCCACCCTCGACCAGCTCGACCTCCGCCACGATCTCAAAACCACCCTCGTCATCGAGGCCTCCTTCGGCGACGGCCTCGGCGCCATCGGCGTAGGCGTCCTCCTCGGCCTGGCCAACGGTGGAAGTATGTCTCTCCACAGCAGCGGCGGCGCTATCCTGGGCAGCGCCTTCGCCATGTTCATCTTCAAATTCGTCCTGGCATTTATCGTCGCCATCGTCGCCGGGTTTCTCTGGGTGCGAGTGCTGCCCAGCGTCTCCGACAAGCAGTTCTGGCAGGTCCTCACCTTCGGCGTCGTCCTGATCGTCTACTCCATCACCGACGCCATCGGCGGCAGCTCCCTCTTCGCCGTCATGGTCTTCGGCGCGACGCTCGCCAGCCTGCTCGATCCGCAAAACTCCATGCAACAGTTCGGATTCGAGATCCTCGCCGCGGGCGAAGGCGACAAGATCCACTCCTTCCACTCCGAACTCGCCTTCCTGGTCCGCAGCTTCTTCTTCGTCCTGCTCGGCGCTATGATCCAGTTCCACGGCCTGAAAAAACAGCTCCTGCCCAGCCTGGGGATTCTCGGCGTCTTTCTCGTCGCCCGCTTCATCGCCGTGCTGTGCAGCCGAATCGTATGGCGGGGAACCTCCTACCGCGAGCGCGAACTCGCTGCTCTCTTAATCCCCCGCGGCCTCATCACCGCCGTCCTCGCCCTCGAAGTCATCCAGGCCCACCCCGCGGGTCTCGAGTACTTCCCCACGCTGACCTTCGCCGTCATCCTGTTAACCAACGTCCTCATCCTTCCCGCATCCATCCGAGCCCGCGCGCTCGTCGCTACAGCAACTCCGCCTGTCAGCGAGCTGTCCTCGTCCTGATCGTCAACGACCACCCGCAACATGCATCGACATCGGCATCACGCCGGAGCTGCCGCCGCCCTTCCCCTTCAGTCCCCATGTCCAATAAAGAGACAGATAGCTATATGTCTCCGGCTGTCCCGCCACGCTTCGTCCCGCCGCAAAAAGCAAGTCGAACCCCGGCTTAAATTCATACGATCCACCAAGATCGGCCATCGTCGAAGACCGCGTGCTGGTCGCCGCCTCTCCCTCCGCGCCATGCCCAAACAACTCCACGCCCAGCATCAGCTTCTTGTTCACCTGCCGCTGCACCAGCCATCCGGCAAACGGATAGTTCTTATACCCATCCTGCGGCACAACCGCCTCGCCTCCCCCGCCGTAACTGGTCCACGGCCCCCAGCTCTTCTGTATCCAAAGCGGCAACCGATACCACGTCGTCCCCACCCCTAATCCATTCGCTGCACTTCCGCTGGGCAACTCGAAAAAGGGAAAGATGCCCACCTCGGGCAGCCGCCTCGTCTCCTTGACAAATCGCACCTTGGCTCCCAGCTCGGTATCGCCGACGCCGTAGTGCACCGGCCCTCCATTTGGAGCAAAATTCGCTCCCACCGGGACCACCAGATGCAACTGAACATTCGGGACCACACCCCAGTTCACCTCAAAGCTTGGAACCTCCAACGTCGTCCCGCCCTGCACCGTCCCATCGGAGAGTTCAAAGACGTAAGCCTCAAAGTGGCGATAAGCCACAGGGTCAGGATCGTCCGTTTGAAACGGCGGTCCGGCCAGCGCTGCTCTTCCCCCCGCCAAAAACAACAGCAGCCAGCTCCACCTGCGAAGCCCCTGCACCCATCTGCTCCGATAAAGCCTTCTATGCTGCATCCGTCCTCCCGCCGAGCCATGAGTCATAGTATTCTGCGGCATTCAAAGATAAAGCTTCCCATCGGTTCGGTTGAGGCATAGGATGCCCTCGACAAGTAAGGTGGCTCGTATGTTGAAGCCTTTGTTGGCTCTTCCCGCTCTTCTGCTCTTCGTTCCGTCGCCACAACAACCGGCTCCTGCAAATATGCCTGCAACTGCCGCTGCGGCTCCGGCCATGCCGGCGGACGCCAAAACTCTGGTCAATCCGGTAAAACCCACGGCTGAATCCCAGGCGCAGGCAAAGAAGATGTACGGGTACGACTGCGCCGTATGCCACGGCGAGAACGGCAATGGCAAAGGCGACCTCGCCGCCGACATGAAGCCTCCACTTAAGGACTACACCGACCCGGCAGCGCTCAAAGACCTCACCGACGGCGAAATCTTCTACATCATCAAGAACGGCAAAGGCCAGATGACCGGCGAAGGCCCCCGTTTGAACACAGACGGTACCTGGAACATGGTCATCCTGGTGCGCTCCTTCGCCAAAAAGTGACGCCGCATTCGCCGCTCGAAGAACCACCCCCGTACGTCATCTCGACCGAAGCCCACCCCAAGCCAAAACTGCACGTCATCTCGACCGGAGCGAAGCGGAGTGGAGAGACCCCTGTATTTTGCTTTGTCCTCCATCGCCAACCCTGGACCGAAACAGATCTGGCAGAAGCTGGGATAACCGAGTCCATCGCGACCGAAGGACAAACCACAGATTCCATTGGACATTCCCCCCTCAGCTTCAAAAAACACCAGCAAAATGTCTGTCAAGCCCCAAAAGCGTCTAACCATAACAAAATAGACAAGATAGAGATTGCAGATTAGTTCCCGCCAACTCTATAAAATAGAACCAGCAGACAGACTGAGAGCAACAAGCAGCAACTCCGCCCGTAACTCCTTTCGATGGAAGACTTTGCAAATAAGTTCCCTGTAATCAAGACTTTGCATACTTAGTATAGGGGGGAGGTACCCCTAAAGGAGACAAATCATGACCGACATTGCCACCCGCCGTTCCACATTCCGAAAGCTCCATGAGAGCGGCTGCTTCGTCATTCCGAACCCGTGGGATGTAGGCTCGGCGCGCTACCTCCGCAGCCTCGGCTTCAAGGCGCTGGCGACCACCAGCGGCGGCTTTGCCTTCTCCAGCGGTCTGCCCGATGCGCACTGGGCCGTCTCCCGCGACAAGGTGCTCGAACACATTGCCGAGATCGTCGCCTCGGTCGATCTTCCCGTCAATGCCGACTTCGAATCCGGCTACGCCAACGAGCCCGAGGACGTCGCCGAGAATGTTCGCCTCTGCGTCGAGACCGGTGTCGCCGGGCTCTCCATCGAGGACGCCACCGGAGATCGCGAAGAACCGCTCTACGATCTTCCGCTCGCCGTCGAAAGAATCAAGGCAGCTAAGGCGGCCATCAAAGCCTCCGGCGCAGACGTTCTGCTCGTCGCAAGGTCGGAGTGCTTCCTGCTCGGCCATCCGCGGCCGTTGGCCGAAGCCATTCTTCGCCTCCAGGCCTTCGCCGAAGCAGGCGCAGACGTGCTCTTCGCACCCGGCGCAACCAAACGCGCCGACATCGAGGCAATCGTCAAGGCGGTTCACCCCAAACCAGTGAACGTCTTGCTCACCTCCAGCGCCGGGCTCAAAGTTCCCGAACTCGCCGACCTCGGCGTGCGCCGCATCAGCGTAGGCTCCGCGCTGGCCCGCACCGCATGGACCGCCTTCATCCGCGCCGCCCGCGAGATCGCAGAGCAAAGCAGCATGGCCGGAATGGACAACTCCATCGCCTTCGCCGAGCTGAACGGCTTCTTCCAAAAGGATCTCGCCCAGCGCTCCTAGAGCTACTTCCTCTTAGGTATAGCTTCCTTTGTTTGTCATTCCCGAAGGGAATCTGCGTTTTGCTCGAATCACCAAAACTACACCCGGAGGAGAACCGCTATAAACCCTCAATCCGGCGATATCTGCGAAAATAGAAGCAGTATGCCCGAGCACCCCAATAGCGACCAGACCATCGCAGTAGCCATGTCCGGAGGAGTCGACTCCTCCGCTGTCGCCGCGCTTCTGCGTTCGCAGGGCTACACGCTCGTCGGCCTCACCCTTCAGCTCTGGAACCAGCGCCGCCTCAGCGGCCACGAAGGAATGCCCGAAGCAGTGCAGGGCCGCTGCTGCTCCATCGATGACGTCTACGACGCTCGCCACGTAGCCGAGCAGCTCGACATACCTTATTACGTCGTCAACCAGCAGGACCGCTTCGAAGCCGACGTCGTCAAGCCCTTCGTAGCCGAATACCTCGCCGGACGAACACCGATTCCCTGCACGCTCTGTAACAACCATCTGAAGTTCGACCAGCTTCTGACCACCGCTCGCCAGATCGGCGCCGACCGCATCGCGACCGGCCACTACGCTCGCAACCACTTCGACGAGACTCGCCAGCGCTGGATTCTCTCCCGCCCCGCGGATCACACGAAGGACCAGACCTACTTCCTCTTCGGACTGACGCAGGAGCAGCTCTCGCGCACGCTCTTCCCGCTCGGCGAGATGCAGAAGCCGGCCGTCCGCGAGATGGCCTCCGACGCTGGCCTCAACGTGGCCTCGAAGCCCGACTCGCAGGAGATCTGCTTCATCCCCGGAGGCGACTACAACGTCTTCCTCAAGGCCTACCTCGACGAGCAGGGCGAAGACCTTCCCGATTCCTCCGGCGAACTGGTCTCCAGCTCAGGCGAGGTCATCGGCCGCCACGAAGGTATTCAGAGCTTCACCGTAGGCCAGCGCAAGGGCCTCGGACTCACCTCGTCCGACCCCCTCTATGTCCTCGCCATCCATCCCGACAGCCACCGAGTCACCGTTGGCTCGAACGACCAGTTGATGTCCACCGACCTGCGCGCCAACCGCCTCAACTGGATCTCCATCCCCGAGTTGACCGAAGACACTCGCGTCACCATCAAGGTGCGCCATCGCCACACGCCCGCCTCAGCCACCCTGAGCCCAGGGCCTGACGGAACCGTCACCGCCACCTTCGACGAGCCCCAACGTGCAATCACCCCCGGCCAGGCCGCCGTCTTCTATCAAGAAAACGAGGTGGTCGGGGGTGGTTGGATCTTCTAGAATTTTGCTTCGTTACAAATCGATGTCGTTGCTGTCCCGATAGCTCGGGCGAGTACGGCTGCTGCCGAAACCTCTCGTGCGGCCCACCAGAACATCCAGTCCAGCCTTCAGTCCATTCATCAGCCCGTTGAACTCGCGTACCGGGACGCTGATGCCGTGCTGAACAGCATTGACGACTTCCGCCGTGCCAGTCAGGATTGTGGTGACGATATCGTCCGCTCTCGCTGCCTGCACACGCGCTTTGTTATTGACGTCGCTCAAGGTCGCGTCGAACTCCACAGCCTTGCTGCGAACCACGTTGCTGGTCTCGACCAGGTTCTCGGCCAGAGTGATCATCTTCGGCGCTGTATTCGCGATAAAGTCCTGCGTGCTTTCAAGCGCAGGCATCGCCTTTGCGCGAACTTCCTCTGCGATTGCCAGCACCCGCTTGCGCGCCTTGGCAGCGCCGACAGCCATCACCACAAGCGCGATCGCCTGCACCACCAAAGCAGCCGCAACCATGCCGACAAAGATCATCAATAGTTTCGAGTTGCCCGATGAGATCGAGTCGGCATCCTGCAGCCACATCCCCGACAGAATAAATTGTGCCGCTATCATGCAGCCTCTCTTTCAAATTCAATCTCAAAGAATTGCGGGCCTGATCTCCATCCACGAGAGATCAGGTCCCGCCTACAGCTATGCCTTGCCAAGATCTTTCGTGGCGCTGGCGTAAGCGTCCTTACCGGCATCGATCGCAGCGGCAACCTTACCCTGCTGCTCCTGCACCAGACCCTTGCCCTTTTCCACATACTCGGCCCACTGGTTACGGCCACGGTCATAGTAATCCTTGCCGCGATCGACGTATTCGCCAACCTGCTGCTTACCCTGCTCCGCGAGATCGGCCGCACGCTCTCTGCCCTGTTGCGCCAGCGCGGCGGCCTTTTCCTTCGCGTCCATCGCACCGGCTACTAGATCATCGCGTGTCTCCTTGCCGGACTTCGGAGCATACAAGACGCCTACAAGAGCGCCTACGCCAAGACCCGCCAAAAACCAACCCAATCCACCTACACCATTGTCGTTATCTGACATATCGTTTTCTCCTGTCTTCTGTAAATGCAAACTTTTGCTCTCCGCTTTCCTAGTCCAGCGGACAAAATAAACTCATGGTCACTGCCGAACATCAAGCATACCTTTAACCCAAAGCTAAAACATTGTTAACGTCAGGCAGCCTCTAGGGAAAGATGCCCTCCCAATGGAATAGGTTGCGCCATCTGCATTGGCGGCTCCTCAACCTTTCCACCGCCGACCTCACGCTGGCGCCCCGGCATTCGTCTATGAATCAGCCCCTCTTCGGCAGTGGCTGCAGCTGTTTGTACAGTCATTGGCCTCAATCAAAGCATCTGATACGAGTAGAGTGAGTTACAGTGATTTCGAAGTTCTATCCCCAACGAGGTTCCATGCACGAGTCCCATACTGTTTCCTTCCCGCGCGCCATTACGTTTGCCGCCGTCTTCGCTGTGGCCCTGAGCTTTAGCGGCTGCAAGAAATCCTCTCCTCCCCCCGACGATGCCGCTCTGACCACCGCGGTGCAGACCCGCCTCGCCGCAGATAGCGCACTTCAGCCCGAATCCATTCAAGCCACGGTAGAAAACGGAGTCGCCACGCTCAACGGCACCGTCGGCAACGAAGCCGCCCGTTCGCTGGCCGCGTCGGACGCAGCCCAGGTCGCTGGCCTTAGGACCGTTATCAATAACCTCACCGTGCAGCAAGCGCAGCAGCCGGCACCGGAGTCAGCGCCTCAGGCAGCCGCAGTCGCTCCGCCTCCACCACCTGCACGAGTTCGCAAGGAAGAGGCAAAGAAGAGGGAGCGCCGCCCCGGGCCGGTGGAGCACACCTCCGCTCCCATCGAGCGCATTGCCCCGCCCGCGGCGGCTCAGGCCGCGCCGCCCCCACCGCCTCCGCCGTCTCCGGCGAGACCTGTGGCTCCCGCCTTCCGCGACGTTACGATTCCGGCGGGCACCACGCTTCCCATCCGCATTACCCAAACGCTCGATAGTGCCAGCACCCAACAGGGCGACAGTTTCAGCGGAACCGTGGCCAGCGATGTCGTCATCGACGGCGCTGTCGCCATTCCGCACGGAACCGCGGTCTCCGGGCGCGTCGATGCAGTTCAGGAAGCGGCTCACTTCAAGGGCAACTCGCTGTTGACGATCGAGCTGACCGGACTTCGTCACCGTGGCAGCAGCGTGGCCCTCTCCACCGAGCCCTACAGCCTGGCGGGCAAGGGGCGCGGCAAGAACACGGCAATCAAAACCGGTGGAGGCGCAGCGGTAGGAGCCATCCTGGGCGGCATCTTCGGCGGCGGCAAGGGCGCTGCCATCGGCGCCGCCGCGGGAGGTGGAATCGGAGCCGGAAGCAACGCCATTACCAGGGGGGAACAGGTGCAGATTCCATCGGAGAGCCTCATCCGTTTCCATCTCACCAATTCCATCTCGCTCCGCGTCTCGAACAATAACTCGCGAAATGATTCCAATAACCCTAATCTCCAACAGCGTCCGGACTACCAGCAGCAATAGAAGACGCATCCAACCAGTTAGTTCCGTTTGATTGGTCTTACACAAGTGGCGGCAAGCATTCGCCGCCACTTGTTACCTCAATTTCCTTTGATATCCTTCGTGTAAACTTGGTATCAGCGGGCCAGATATTCCACGCACGACGCTTCTTTTACCGAAAGAAATTACTTCCTTGAGGTACTCCGTCTTGACGAAGGCATCGCCCCAAATAGCGGCCAACACGACAAAGAAGCCGTCAGGGTTTCTAACCTTCACCCTGCACGCTCATCTGCCTTACGTTGTCAATCACGGCACCTGGCCGCATGGCATGGAGTGGCTGCACGAGGCCGCTGCCGAAACTTATCTGCCGCTGCTTCGCGTGCTCAAAGATCTTGAACGCGACAACATCCGCTTCAACTGCAACCTCAATCTCTCGCCTATCCTGCTGGAACAGCTCTCGCACCCTGTGTTCATCGCGGAGTTTCCGAATTATCTCGGGCGAAAGATCGTGGCCGCGCAGGAAGACGAGGCATTCTTCACGCAGTCCGGCGAGGCCCACTACGCGGAGACCGCGCGCTTCTGGCACCGCTTCTTCTCCCAGGCGCTCGAAGACTTCAACCACTTCGACCAGAACATCATCAAGGCCTTCTGCCACTTCAACGACATCGGCCTCATCGACATCATCACCTGCGGCGCCACCCACGGCTATATGCCGCTGCTGGGAACCGACGAGAGCGTTCGTGCCCAAATTCGCACCGCCGTCTCCACCCATATCCGCCACATTGGCCAGCATCCCAAGGGCATCTGGGCGCCAGAGTGCGGCTACCGTCCCGCAGGCTTCTGGAACTATCCCGTGGCCAACGCCGACGGAACGCCCACGCCTCCGGGCTTCGACCGCATCGGCGTGGAGCAGGCGCTCTCTGAATCCAACATCGATTTTTTCTTCGTCGATACCCATCTCGTCGAAGAGTCGCACCGCGTTCCCTCGCCTTACGAACTGAAGAACGGTGCCGTCCCCACCGACGAGCAGACCGAGCAGATGACGCACCGCGACTATCGCCGCCTCTACCAGCCCTACTACGTCGACGGTCCCTACGATAAGAGCAACGCCACCACCATCTTTCCTCGCGATCCGCGTACCGGCGTCCAGGTCTGGTCCGGTGACAGCGGCTATCCCGGTGACGGCACCTATCTCGACTTTCACAAGAAGCGCTGGCCCGGCGGTCATCGTTACTGGCGCGTGACCGGCTCCAAGGTCGATATGGGCGACAAGCAGCCCTACTATCCCCAGGAGGCCGCAGAGCGCGTGAAGTCTCACGCGGCCAACTATGTTCACCTCGTATGGGAGGCGCTTCAGTCCGGCTTCAACGACACCATTCCACCCATCCTCTGCTCTCCATTCGACGCCGAGCTGTTCGGACACTGGTGGTTCGAGGGAACGTTGTGGCTCGAAGCCGTGGCGCGCACTATTCACGACCACAACACCGGGATTGAGCTGATCAGTTGCGCAGAATACCTCGAACGTTATCCCCGTGCCGGTTTCATCGCCATGCACGAAGGCTCATGGGGAGCCCAGGGCAACAATCACGTCTGGATGAACCCAGAGACCTCGTGGACCTACACCCATATCTATCCCGCCGAACTTTACACGCGTGACGTCTGCACGGCCGGGCACTGGCGTAACTCTGCACTGGGCAAGCGCATCATGCAACAGCTCTGCCGCGAATTACTTCTGCTAGAGTCCTCCGATTGGCAGTTCCTCATCACTACCGGGGCCGCTCGCGATTACGCCGAGATTCGCTTTCTCACGCATAACGATCAGTTCAATGAGGTAAAGGCTATCTGGCAGGGGTTTGAATCGGCCGGCTCACTGACTGCGACTCAGGAGGCGCGGCTGGCGGAGATCGAATTGCGCGACGGTGTCTTTCCGGACGTTGATCCCGGATTGTGGGTCGCCGGAGCTCATCAGGTTCGCGAAGCAGAAGATCAGGCGAGGATTCCCGCAGAAGCAGCACCTGCACCTTCCGCAGATGCTGCGACCGCTTAATTACGTCACCAACAGAGAAAGGAGCGGCTCCCTTTGAGCTGCTCCTTTTTTCGCGCCTAAAATAAAGATGTGGCTCTCGCATCGTCAATCTCGACGCAACCAACGCTGTCGCCAGCCACAAAGCCCCCCTCTCGAAAACAGCGCTCTGTTCTTGGGCTGTGGCATCTGCTCTCGCTCGATGCTCCCACTATCGCCGCTCTCTGGGTATGGTTTATCGCTGCCGCCGACCACATGCGCCTTCCCCTCTCTTCCATTGCCGCGATGTTTCTCGCCGTCTGGATGCTGTACGCGGCGGATCGGCTGCTCGACACCCGGATGCTCGATAGCCAGTCGCCGCAGGAGCAACACCTCGAAGCCCGCCACTACTTCCACCACCGCCACCGAACCGGCTTCCTCACGGGAATACTGCTCGCCTCGGCGGGACTCGCGCCGTTACTGCTTCGCCTCTCGACGGGAGCCATCCATCTCTATCTGATCCTGGGCGGTCTGCTCTTCGGATACTTCATTCTCATCCACGCCACCCGCAGCGCCCACCGCTTTCCCAAGGAGATCGCCGTCGGCATCTTCTTCGCCGCCGCCACCTTCATCCCTACTGTCGCGCGTGAGCCCAGCCTACGCCTTGTCCTGCTGCCCTCGGCGCTTCTCCTGGCGATGCTTTGCAGTTTGAATTGCCTCTTCATCTACGCGTGGGAGCACGATCCCGAGCGGCCTTCCGCTCCCGACCATCCCGCCCACGCCACCACCCGATTTGCGCTGCGCCATCTTCCGCTCTTCGCAGTTGCCATCGCTTTCGCGGGAACGATTCTCAGCGTCCTCTTTCATCGCGCTCCATGGCAGATTCCTCTCGCCACCGCTGTCTCTGCCGCTCTTCTGCTGGTGCTGCACCATCGTCGTCGCCGCATCGCACCGCTTGCTCTCCGCGCCGCCGCAGATCTTGTGCTGCTCACTCCCCTGCTGCTCATTCCCTTTCTGCGTCGATGAACCCTGAACCCAACTTCAACCCCATCGCCCGTCCTTACCGTTGGCTCGAATACTTAACTCTGGGCCGCGCGCTGGAACGGTGCCGCCTGCACTTCCTCCCCAAGCTGCTCAATCAGAAAAAGGCCCTTGTGATCGGCGATGGAGACGGCCGTTTCCTCGCGGCCCTCATGGCCGCCAACCTCCGCATTCATGTCGACGCCGTAGACTCCAGCGCGACCATGCTTCAACTCTTAAGGCAGCGTTGCGAAGCCAGCGCCACACGCCTCGAGACCCACCACACCAGCGCACTCTCCTTCGCGCCCACCGAAGCTTACGATCTCGTCGTCACCCATTTCTTTCTCGACTGCCTTACCCAATCCGACGTGGAAGCGCTCATCGACCGCATCGCTCCTACGCTCACGCCAGACGCTCTCTGGCTCATCTCCGACTTTCGCATCCCAGAGGGACACATGCGTCTCCCCGCACGCATCCTCGTCCGCTCTCTCTACCTCGCATTCCGTATCATCACCGGCCTGCGCACCACCCACCTTCCCGACTATGCATCCCCCCTCGCCAAAGCCGGACTGACACGCCTCGCCCACCACCACTCGCTCGCGGGTCTGCTTACCACCGAACTCTGGCAGATCGAATCAAGTCCCATTGCATTAGCCCTGCCTTAACCAGTACGCTGTTGATGGCACATCCAAACCGCGCAGCCAGCAAATGAGCAAGCCCTACACAATGCGAAAGTGGCGAAATTGGCAGACGCACCAGACTTAGGATCTGGCGGAGCAATCCATAGGGGTTCAAGTCCCCTCTTTCGCACCAAATCTTTACCATCCGCCCCACAGAGTAGTCTCTCGAAAGCGATCCAAATGAGCCAGCCCAAGACCACGGCCAACCAGCCGACCGAACAGCCCGCACTCCGACTCTCCAACACCGAGAACTATCGCGAAGACTACGCCAACAGCGTGCAGGTCCGCATGAGCGTGTGGGACTTCTTCCTGGTCTTCGGCACCATGACTCAGGACACTCCCGAAGAGCTGCACGTCAAGAACTTCGAGGGCATCTATCTCAGCCCGCAGCAGGCCAAGGCCCTATGGAACGTCCTCGGCCACAACCTCGCCCAGTACGAGCAGGCCTTCGGGCAGATCACGCTGGAGCAGGTCCCTCCGCAGGCCAACGGCCCCGTCCACTAAGAGAGTGCGAACCCCGAAGAAATTCAGCGCAAGACCTGGCAACTCCACACCGGGCGACATCCCCCTCTGGATGCTCTTCCCGCTCTTCTTCGCGGTTGTCTATCTCTCGCATCTCACCCTGCTTCGCCTTCCCTACTTCTGGGACGAAGGCGGCTACTATATCCCTGCCGCGTGGGACTTCTTCCGCACCGGCAGCCTCATCCCGCAGACCACCATCACCAACGCGCACCCGCCGCTGCCTTCCATCCTGCTGGCGGCGTGGTGGCATCTCTCGGGATTCGTCGTCAGCGGCACGCGCACGCTGGTCTGCATCGTGAGCGCCTCGGCCCTGCTCGGCGTCTACAAGCTGACGCGCACCCTCGCTGGGGCCATCGCTGCCCCGGTCGTGACCGTGCTGACCGCGATCTATCCCATCTGGTTCGCGCAAAGTACGCTCGCGCACGCCGACATCTTCGCCGCTGCCTTCACGCTTTGGGGCCTGGCCTTCTCCTTCGACCGCGACGATGCAAACCAAAGCACGGCAAAGAATCAAATTCTCGCGGCAGTCATGTTCTCCCTCTCCGTTCTCTCCAAGGAGACCGCGATCATGACTCCTGCGGCGCTCGCGCTATGGGAGGTAATCCTCTTCCTTCAATGCCGCGCCACAAACAAACGCCAGAGCTTACGCTGGATAGCTGCCCTTCTCTTCCCCATCGCACCGCTCGTGGCCTGGTACGCCTACCACTACCACCGCACCGGCTTCATCTTCGGCAACCCTGAGTTCCTTCGCTACAACGCCACCGCGAACCTCAGCGCCTATCGCATCGCGCTCTGCCTGTGGCACCGGTTTCTTCACCTGACGATGCACATGAACATGTTCGTCCCGGTCGTCGCTACGGTGGCTGTCATCCTCATCCCTGTCACTTCTGCGACGGCTCCACGAGCGATTCGCAAATCGGCGCTCAAGGCCATCGCAGTCATCCTTCTGGCTAACTGGATCGCCTTCTCCATCCTTGGCGGAGCGCTGCTCACACGCTATCTGCTGCCGATGTATCCTTTGGTGCTGCTGCTCTGCGTCTCGACCTGGCGCCGTCATCTGCGCCAGTGGTGGCTCATCGCCGCGCTCAGCGCTGCGGCCTTCCTCAGCGGCATCTGGATCAATCCGCCCTACGCCTTCGCGCCCGAAGACAACCTCACCTACCGCGACATGATCGTCCTGCACCAGCAGGCTGTCCACTTCATCGAGCGGAACTACCCGCAAGCCACCGTGCTGACAGCATGGCCTGCGACCTCGGAGCTGGGCCGACCCGAGATCGGCTATACGCATCACCCCATCAAGACCGTGGCCATCCCCAATTTCTCCATCGAGCAGATGCAGAAAGCGGCAGCCGACCCCGGAGCCTACGACACGGCCTTTATCTTCTCCACCAAATGGGAGCCGCCGCCCGGCACTCTCAATCTCGGCAAACCCAACGAATCGGAAGACACGAAGTTCTTCGACTTCCACCACGATATGCATCCCGCCGCAGCCGCGGCCCTTCTGCACGGCGAGGTCGTCTGGCAGGCGCACCGCAAAGGAGAGTGGGCCGCCGTGCTTCGCTTCCCCCGTATCGTCGACGCTTCTCTCAGGCTGCCGCGCTGACACGCAAGCTCTATACTCATAGCTGTGCTGAGACCGTTCAACCCGCGCTCGA
Organism: Edaphobacter sp.; assembly: GCF_035532915.1. Lineage (GTDB taxonomy): Bacteria > Acidobacteriota > Terriglobia > Terriglobales > Acidobacteriaceae > Edaphobacter. Next base: position 40,246 of record NZ_DATKQC010000198.1, on the reverse strand, counting down.
TTCTCCAAAAAACATGCCTGCCCGTAGCACTCCTGCTGTGCTGCTCCCTTAGTTTCGCGCCCCGCGCCCGCGCTGCACAGAGCGCACCAGACGGTGACGCGGTTCAGGCCACGGGACGAGTCGTTCTGGTTCTGCCCTTCGACAACCGCTCCGGCCAGCCTAATCTCGACTGGATCGGCGATTCGTTTCCGGACACGCTTAATCAGCGTCTTGCGTCCGCCGGGTTTCTCACCATCTCGACCGACGACCGCCAGTTCGCGCTCGACCATCTCGGCCTTCCTGTGGACTTCAAGCCCAGCCGCGCCACCACCATCCGCATCGCCCAAACCCTCGACGCCAACTTCGTGATCGTAGGCAGCTACACCGTCAGCAAGGGCCGTATCAACGTTCAGGCGCAGATCCTTAATGTCGACAAGCTGAACCTCTCGCAGCCGCTCGACGACTCCAGCGAGCTGCCCCGCCTCTTCGATGTTGAAAACTCCATCGCCTGGACGATCGCGAAACACATCGATCCCCACTTCAATGTCGCCCAGCAGACTTTCCTCTCCGCTGCCGGAGGAGTTCCCCTCAGCGCCTTTGAGAACTACATTCGCGGCATCAGCGCATCCTCGCCGCAGGAGCAGATCAAGCGCCTGCAGATGGCCACTACCCTTGCGCCTAACTATCCTGCGGCTCTGCTCGCCCTTGGAAAAGTGCAGTTCACCCAGCGCGACTACGATCATGCGGCCACGACCCTTGCCAAGGTGTCCCATAACGACCGCCGTGCGCTCGAAGCCGGTTTCTACCTTGGCCTCGCCCGGTTTAACTCCGGAAAATATGCCGACGCTGAGGCGGCGTTTGCGTTCGTCGCCAGCCGTCTTCCCCTTCCCGAAGTCGTCAACAATCAGGGAGTGGCGGCCAGCCGTCAGGGCCACAATGCGATTCCTCTCTTTCAGCGGGCCTCCACCGCCGACCCCAACGACGAGGACTACCACTACAACCTCGCGGTGGCTCTGCTGCGCCAGGGCGATTTCGCCGGTGCACAGCGAGAGGTCGACGAGGCATTGAAGCTTCGCCCCACCGACAAGGAAGCGACCATGCTGAAGGCCCGCGTCCGTTCCGGCAGAAGCCTCAAGCCGTCTCAGGCGACCGCGGCCAAACCCGACACCGCCAATGCTGCAACGTCATCCACGGATGACTCCGACTTCGACCCGCTGGAGCGCATCCGCAGGACGTACTCGGAGGCCTCCTTCCGCCAGGCGGCCTTTCAGCTCGACCAGATGCGCGCCATGCGTCTGGCTGGACTGCCCCCCGCCAAACAGGCGGTCGAATACACGCAATCCGGCAACGACTACTTGACACAAGGACTCATTCCCGAAGCCGAGCAGGAGTTCCAGGCCGCCATCGCCGCCGACCCCTCCAGTCCCGCACCGCATACGGGACTCGCCAAAGTGCGCGAGCACACCGGCAATATCGACGACGCGCGCTCCGAGGCGCAGGCTTCGCTGAAGCTCCAGCCAACATCAGGGGCATACGTCGTTCTCGCCAAGATCGAGCTCGAAGCCAAGCAGATGGACGCCTCTGCGGCGGATGTCAGCAACGCTCTGAAACTTGACCCCAGGGACCCGGCAGCCCTGGCCCTGCGGCAAACCCTGCTCGCGCGCGGACAACGCATCCCATGAAGACCTCGCTGAAGTTCCTCTTCGCGCTCGTCTGCCTGCTCCCGTGCCTTCTGCCCGTGGCCGCGCGCGCCGACACCGCAAAGCCCGTCGTCGTGAAGCTAATCATCCACGACACCGTTCAGCCCATCACCGCCGATTATCTCCAGCGCGGCCTCGACGCGGCAGCCCGCCTCCACGCCAGCGCGGTCATCGTCTCTCTCGGCACACCGGGCGGTCTGCTCGAATCGACCCGCGTCATGGTCGAATCCATCGAAAAATCTTCTGTTCCCGTCATCGTCTATATCTCCCCTACCGGCAGCCGCGCCGGTTCTGCAGGATTCTTTCTGCTCGAAGCCGCAGATATAGCTGCCATGGCCCCCGGAACCAACGCCGGGGCCTCTCATCCTGTCACCGAAGGCCGCGAGCCCGACGCCATCCTCAAGCAAAAGATCGAGAACGACGCCGCGGCCTTTCTCCGCTCCTACGTCTCTCGTCGCGGGCGCAACGTGCAGGCTGCCGAAGACGCCGTTCGTAACTCGAAGTCCTACAGCGACGAGGAGGCACTCAACCTCAAGCTCATCGACCTGATCGCCAGCAACGACCAGTCGCTGCTGTCTTCGCTCGACGGCCGCGAGATCAAGCGCTTCGACGGCAGCTCCACAACCCTGCACCTGCAGGGTGCGACCATCACCGAAATCGCGCCCTCCCTGCGCGAGCGTCTGCTCACCCGGCTTACCGATCCCAACCTCGCCGTTCTCCTTCTTGTCCTCGGCGGGCTGCTCATCTATCTCGAATTCAACGTTCCCGGAACCATCATCCCCGGCTCCATCGGAACCCTGCTGGTTCTGCTCAGCCTCTTCGGCCTGAACCTCCTGCCCATCCGCCACACGGCGGTGCTGTTGCTGATTGCAGCCCTCGTCCTGATGGTGCTCGAAACCAAGTTCGCCAGCCACGGCATGTTGGCCCTCTCTGGAACAATTTGCCTTGTCTTCGGCCTGGCGACGCTGGTCAACACCTCCGTGCCCGAGATGCAGGTGCACACGGGGACAGCTCTCGGCGCGGGTATCGGCTTCGGGACCATCTCCTTCGGACTCGCCTGGATTGCCCTGCGCGCCCGTCGCGGCAAAGTCCTGACCGGCCCCCAGGCCATGGTCGGAGGCGTCGCAATTGCCCAGACTCCACTTACCCCGAACGGCCAGGTCGAGATTCGCGGCGAGTTGTGGCAAGCGTCTCTTCGCAACCATGCCGCGCTGCCGGCCGGGGCCGCTGTCCTTGTGCGCAGCGTCGACGGCCTCACCCTCATCGTGGAGCCCACCGGAGATTCAGTCCAGTCCTGAGGCGCACCACTGCGGCAACCGGGGTAAACTGAAAGCACTGCCGTTTGCTTCAAAAGTATCGTCCAAAGTTTTGCTCAAGGGAGTTTCGTCTCGATGTTGAATGTGTCCCGCCTGTCCTGTGTCTGGAGTATTACGCTTTGCCTGCTCGCAACTCTGGCGGCACCAACCGCAAAGGCTCAATCCCCCGCCCTCCAGAAACAGCTCGATCGCATCGACTTCAGCGTCAGCGGCATCGGCCAGTTCAACGGCAGCGGCAGCGGCATTCCCAAAAGCGGCCCCACCGACGCCAATGGAACCCCGCTCACGGTCAATCTCTCGACCGGCAACACCCTCGGCGCCTTGATAACGATCCGTTACATCAAGTCCCCCTACGTCGGTTTTGAAGGCAACTACACCTACGCTCGATATACCGAGACCTTTACTCCCTTCGGCTCGCCCTCAAGCGGTGGCGCCGCCAGCGCCGGTGTCCAGACCAATGCCTCGGAGTACACCCTCGGCTACGTCGCCCATACACCGAAGCTGTTCACCTTGAAGCCATTTCTCTCCGCCGGACTCGGCACCATCGCCTTCCGCCCTACGACCTTCGGCGGCCAGTCACTCCGCGAACAGGCCCGTGCGGCCTATTATTATTCGGCCGGAGTCGATGACGCGATCTCACCTCACTTCGGTCTCCGCGCCCAGTTCCGCCAGGTCTTCTTCCTCGCCCCCGACTTCGGCCAGAACTACCTGACCATCCTGCACCGTACCTCCACCTTCGAGCCTGGTGTCGGCTTCTACCTCCGCTTCTAAAATTCAAAATCATCGACCACGGATTACGTGGAAAACACGGATCAAGCTTTGTCTTTCATCCGCGTTTATCCGCGTAATCCGTGGTCAGTTGTTTACGAACTCCAACCGCCCCTTCGCCATCACCGAGTGTCGCGCCGCAGCGTGTCTCTCCGGAAAATCATTGCGGTAATGCGCTCCCCTGCTCTCTTCGCGGCCCAGGGCCGCCGCCACGATCAATCCAGCCACACTATGCAGGTTGCGGGCCTCCAGCGCTCGCCGGAACATCCCTTGCGGCATCGTCACCGCCAGCGCGTCCAGCCTCCGCTGGGCCTCCCCCAACCCCGCCGCATCTCGCAGCAAGCCGGCATACTTCCACATCAGATCGCGCAGCTCCGCAATCCATCGCTCCGTGGCTTTCTCTCCGGTAGTTCCACCCCTAACCGAAGTCACCACGTCCGCCGCCTGATCCCTGGTCCCTGGTCCCTGGGCCCTGTCGTCATCGGCGAGCATCGCCTCTGCAGCCAACACCCCGAAGACCAGCCCCTCCAGCAGAGAGTTGCTGGCCAGCCGATTCGCTCCGTGGACTCCCGTGCACGCCACCTCGCCCGCCGCATAAAGCCCAGGCAGAGAACTCCGTCCATGCACATCCGTGCGTACGCCACCCATCAGGTAGTGCGCCGCCGGACGCACCGGAATCAGGTCGCGTCCCAGCTCCAGCCTGTACTTCGCCAGAAACTTTGAGATCCCCGGAAAGCGCGTCTGCAGATCCTTCTTGATTCCGACGCCGCGCATGTCCAGATAGACTTCGCCGTCCATGCCCTCATGCGTGATCGCCCGCGCCACCACGTCCCGCGGAGCCAGTTCCAGCAGCGGATGATACCGCTCCATGAACCGCTCACCTTTGGCGTTCACCAGATAAGCCCCCTCGCCCCGCAACGCCTCGCTCATCAAAAACCTCGGCGCACCCGGCGCGCTGAACGCCGTCGGATGAAACTGGTAGAACTCCATATCGCTGACCTCGGCGCCCGCCCGGTAAGCCATCGCGATGCCGTCCCCTGTAGCCACCGCCGGATTGGTCGTGTCGCTATAGACCTGCCCTGCCCCACCACTGGCCAGCAACACCGCCTTCGCCCGAACCACGCGCACGCCGCCCTCGCCATCGAGCAGCGTAGCCCCCACCACGCGCCCGCCTTCCACCAGCAGATCCACGCCGGTCGTCCACTCCATCAGCTCAATCGAATCCATCTCGCGCACATGCCGCAGCAGCGACACGGCAATCTCTTTGCCCGTAGCATCGCCATTCGCATGCAGAATCCGCGACCGGCTGTGCGCCCCTTCGCGTGTCCGCATCAGCTCACCATTCTCGCGGTCGAACTTCGTTCCCCACGCCAGCAGCTCCTCCACCCGTCGCGGCCCCTGCTCCACCAGCACCGCAGCAGCCTCGCGGTTCACCAGCCCATCGCCCGCGCTCATCGTATCTTCGAGATGCAGCGCGACGTCCTCCTCGCCGCCCATCGCCACCGCGATGCCGCCCTGCGCATAAGCCGTATTCGACTCCGCCAGCTCTTCCTTGGTGACGACCATCACCCTGCCCACCCGCGCCAGGCAAATCGCCGCACTCAGACCCGCAATTCCCGCACCGACTACAAGAAAATCAACTTGTTCCATCCTTCGATGCTACTACTCCAGAATCACCGCAACACACGATACCATGGAGATATCGTGCCCGTCATCTCCCTCAAGACGCCCTCCGCCGCCTACGACATCACCATCGCCTCCGGCCTCCTGCGCACTCTCGCGCCGCGCCTCAACAAACTGGCAAAGGGCAAGCCGTTCCGCCCCTTCATCGTCACCTCGCCCGAGATCTGGGGCCTCTGGCACAGGCAGGCCCTCCCATCGTTCAAGCAGCCGCCCACCGTCCTCTTCCTGCCCAGCGGCGAAGCCCACAAGCGCCTCGCCAGCGTCGAATCTCTCGCGCAGCAGCTCGCCACCGCCGGGGCCGACCGCGACTCACTACTCATCGCCTTTGGTGGTGGCGTGATCGGCGACATCACCGGATTCCTCGCCGCCATCTACATGCGCGGCATCCCCTACATACAAATTCCCACCACACTCCTCGCGCAGGTAGACTCCTCCATCGGCGGCAAAACCGGAGTCAACCTCGTCGCTGGAAAAAACCTCGTCGGCAGCTTCAACCATCCCCTCGCCGTCCTCGCCGATACCGACATACTAGCCACCCTGCCTCCGGCCCAGCTCCGCGCCGGGCTACAGGAGTCCGTCAAAGCCGGAATCATCCGCGATCCCAGGCTCTTCAAATACATGGAGCAGAACGCCGACGCCATCCTCAAGGGAGACGCCAAAGCTCTCACCCACGTCGTCACCGCCAGCGTCCGCGTCAAGGCCGACGTCGTCGCCAACGACGAGCGCGAGTCCGGCCTGCGCATGATCCTCAACTACGGCCACACCATCGGCCATGCCATCGAAGCCGCCACCAGCTACAAGCAGCTCCTCCACGGCGAAGCCGTAGGCTGGGGCAGCATCGCCGCCACCCATCTCGGCCTGTCGCGCAAACTCATCACGCAGGCACAATCCGACCGCATCATCGCGCTCATCCTCCGCTACGGACCGCTCTCGTCCTTCAAGGCGACAGCCGCAAAATTAGTAGCACTCACCTCCAGCGACAAGAAGAACCGCAGCGGCACGCTCTCCTTCATCCTGCCCACCGGCATCGGCACCGTGAAGATCGTCCGCGACGTCACCCAGCCCGAACTCCTCGCCGCCGCCGAATCCATGCTCGACCTCATGCGCCAACACACTACAACACCCAAGCCCGCATCGACACGAAAGCGCAAGCGGTAATGGCAACACAGCAAAACACATCGGAACACACCATCGGAGCCCGTCCCACCGGCACCACCACCGATCAGGACGCCGCCGCGAACGTCCAGCAGATGTTCGACACCATCGCGCCGAAGTACGACCTGCTCAACCATGTCCTCTCCGTCGGTATTGACCGCTGGTGGTGGGCACGCGCCGCCCGCACCTTCCGCCCTATCCTCCAACGCCCCGAGTCCGTAGCCCTCGACCTCTGCTGCGGCACAGGCGACATGACTCTCACCCTCCTCAAACACCGCCCCAAATCAGCACAGAACCGGGTGCCCCATGTCTCGATTCTGAGACATGGGATCGAAGCGCCACCAAATCCCAAGCCCCCTTCCCCCATTCTCGCCGTAGACTTCTCGCACCAGATGCTCTCCCGCGGAGCCGAAAAGTTCGCCCCGCACAACATTATCCCCATCGAAGCCGACGCCCTCCACCTCCCCATCGCGTCCAACTCCATTGACCTCGTCACCTCCGCCTTCGGCTTCCGCAACCTGAGCAACTACGAAGCAGGCCTTGCCGAACTGCACCGCATCCTCCGCCCCGGTGGCCAGATCGGCATCCTCGACTTCAACCAGCCCACCGGCCTCACCGGTGCGCTCTACAACCTCTACTTCAAGCAGATTCTGCCTCGTTTCGGCGGCCTCATCTCCGGAGACCCGGCAGCCTACACCTATCTCCCCGACTCCGTTGCCCGCTTCCCCAGCCCGTCGCGCATGATCGAACTGATCCAACAGGCTGGCTTCACCGACGCCAGTTGGACCAGCTACACCTTCGGCACCGCCGGTCTCTATCGCGCCACCAAACCCTGACGGAAACCCGGCAAAACTCCATGTCAAGCCCCATCATCCTTGAGCTATCCCGGCATCTCCAACAAATAAAATGACTTAGACCTAAAAAATAAATCTTCAAAAGCTGCAAAACAGTTTCACCCAATTCGCTAAACTTGAAACAGTTAACAAAACAGAACCCCAATGACCGCAATACCTTGCCTGTAAGCCATTTAGAATCAATATTTTGATATCTAACCCTTGAAGGATGAATATTTTGCGAAGATCAATTCCAGTAACTTGATGAATCATAATAGTTTACGGGAAAGATACCCCGGGGGGGTGCCCCCAGACTCTAAGGAACCCTCCGATCAAGTCTTGGTTTTGAAAGGGCGCGGCTTCAGCCGCGCCGTAACTCATTCTTATGAAAAGAGGCTTTAGCCTCTGAGGGAATCTTTGGGGACATCACCAGACTCTGACGACTCCCGCAAGTCAGTTAGGCATCATCTCCCCTTAAACCCATGTAGCATCTTTCCCATGGCCCTTGTTACGACGCCCGAAGAAGCAGCGCACACACACGCCGCCAAGCGTTCCGCCGCGCTGTTGTCCGTCTTCGCCGCGCTCATCATTACTTTGCTTAAGCTGATCACCGGAATCTTTACCGGCTCCCTCGGCATGCTCTCCGAAGCGGCCCACTCCGGCATCGACCTCTGCGCCGCAGCCATCACTTTTTTCTCGGTACAGGTCTCCGACCGTCCCGCCGACGAAGACCACAACTACGGCCACGGCAAGATCGAAAGTCTCTCTGCCTTCGTCGAAACCGTGCTGATGCTCGGCTCCTGCATCTGGATTCTCACCGAGGCCATCCGCCGCATCCTCTTCCACCAGAACCTCGCGCTCACCTTCTCCGTGTGGCCCTTCGCAGTCCTTCTGCTCTCGATCACCGTGGACTACTCCCGCTCCCGCACCCTCCACCGTGTCGCCGTCCAACACAACAGCGAAGCGCTCAAAGCCGACGCTATCCACTTCCGCACCGACATCTGGTCGTCCTTCGCCGTCCTCCTCGGCCTTGCCGCAACCTACGCGGGCAAGCACTGGCACCTTCCCTTCCTCGAACTCGCCGACCCCATCGCGGCCCTCATCGTCTCCGGCATCATCCTCCGCGTCAGTTGGCAGCTCGCTCGCCACACCATCGATGCCCTTCTCGACGCCACACCCGCCGAGACCCGCGCCCAGACCCGCCGCGACCTCATCCTCGACCTGGCCGCCATCGACGGCGTTCTCTCCGTCGATCGCGTCCGCACCCGCCGCTCCGGCTCCAGCTACTTCGCCGACGTCACCCTCGGAATGCCGCGCAAGCTCACCTTCCAACGCTCCGAACAGATCACCGCAGCCGCCACCACAGCCGTGCAGCGCCATCTCCCCGGTGCCGACGTCGTCGTTCATTCCGTTCCCACCGCTTCCATGGCAGAGAGCGTCCACGACCGCATCCGCGCCGTCGCCGCGCGCTCCAACCTCACCATCCACGACGTCAGCGTGCAGGAGTACAACTATCAACTGCATGTTGAACAGCATCTCGAAGTGGACGAGACCATGCCTCTGCGCGACGCGCACGCGCTGGCTACCCAGCTTGAATCCGACATGCGCCGCGAGATCCCCGGCATCGCTACCATCCTCACCCATATCGAGAGCGAACCGGCCACGATTGAACGTCCCGCCTCGCTCGAGCGCGACCGCCAGCTCGAAGTTCGCCTTCGTCGCGCCGCCGCAGTGTTCCCCGAGATACTCGATATCCACGAGGTCTTCGTCACCCGCATTCCCAACCCTGGAAGCGACCGCATCCAGGTGAGTTGCCACTGCACCCTACCTGATGATCTGCCGATGGCCGAGGTTCACGCCGTAATTACCGCGCTCGAAGGAGCTTTCAAGTTGGACGCTCCCGAGGTCAACCGGCTGTTAATTCATCCCGAACCTGCCACCGATAATCGCGGCTGAAGACTGTATCCTGACGTTGATGAAGATCTCCAGCATCAACCGATTTTTCAATATTCTTCTCGGTGCGATGGCGATGCTTGCGGTTGCGCTCATCTCCGCGTTCCTTACCATGCGCCTCGCCATTCATGGCCGCGAGGTCGAGGTCCCCAACCTCTCCGGACTCACCATCGCCGAGGCCAGCCAGGCGGCCAGCTCGCAAGGACTCAACCTCAACGTCGAGAACCGATTCTATTCAAACGATGTTGCTCCCGGACATATTCTTGCCCAGTCGCCTACCTCTGGAGCCACCGTCCGACGCGAATGGACGGTGCGCGTCACCGAGAGCCTTGGGCCACAGAAGGTATCCGTGCCCAACCTGATCGGACAGACGGAGCGGCCAGCCTCCATCCTGATGCGTCGCCTCACGCTCGACATGGGGACAGTTGCCCAGCTTCCAGTTGATGCCGAGAATGGGGTTGTGCTGGCCCAGACGCCTACACCGAATGCCTCGGGCATCGACCGCCCTCGCGTAAGCCTGCTGCTCAGCGCACCGCAAGATCCTGACGCGACAGCGTATGTGATGCCTTCGCTTACCGGCCTGACCCTGGCCAGCGCCGTAGCCCGCGCGGCTGCGGCTGGGGTTCACATCGCCAGCATAGAGGACGTCAACCTGCCTGCACCCCCGGTACCCACTGCTCCGACAGCTCCTGCGATTCCGGCAGCTTCCGGAGCGCCTGTCGCGGCTGTCCCAGCAACAGCGGCGGTGCAGCCGGGTACGGTGGTGGACCAGAGTCCGCTGGCTGGATATCGCGTGGTGAAGGGCGATGCCGTTCACATCACGCTGACTCACTAGTCTTTTTTGAGCTAAACCTATTTCGCAGCTTCGAACACGGCTGCGTAGAAGCCGTCACAGGCGTGGACGCCGGGAAGCGTTCGTAGCGCTCCGTCACGCACGGCGGAGGTGAGATCGGCATCTTGCCGGAGAGTGCCTGAATCCGATAGCTGCTTCATCAGAGCTTCAATCGGAGTTCGGACGATATTTGTTCCGGCAATAACTTCCGCTACGATCTGTTCGCACTCTTCCGGCTCCAACGAACAGGTGGAGTAGACCAGCTTGCCGCCGGGAGCAAGCTGCTTCAGCGTAGCCTTCAGGATTGCCTTTTGCCGCGCTGCCTGACGAGGAAAATCTTCAGGCTTGAGGCGATGGCGAATCTCCGGGTTTCCGGCTAAAGTGCCGGTGCCGCTGCAAGGCACATCGCAGAGGATTAGATCGAAGCTCTGGTTGCCGGAGGGAGTGGTGGCATCGGCGACGGCGCAGCGGATGCGCTCGGCATAGGCGTAGCGGCGAAAGCGGGCTTCGGTCTGGGCGAGTCGCTTTGCGCTGACATCGCTGGCGGTGATCGCCGATGAGGCCAGCCGATGGGCGAGGATGAGAGTCTTGCCACCGGGCGCAGCGCAGCAGTCCCATACGGTCTTTGCGTGCGGCGCGGCTGCTGCGGCAAGCTCGGCTACCAGACGGGAGCCGTCGTCCATCTGCGGCAGGTCGCCACCGTTTTCGGTGAAGAGTGAACCTTCTGCTGGCTCTTTCTGGTCGGCCTCGCAGATCTTCAGCGCGGCCTCACGGCCATAGGCGGCGACCCATCGCTCGACCAGCCATTGCGGATGACCAAGGCGCTCGGAGAAGGCGGCGGTGGATTCAAAGACGCGCTGGCCGGGCTTTTGTGCTGCCGCCAGCTTGCGCAGGACTGCGTTGACCATTCCGGTGGCGTGAGGCTGGCCAGCGGCGCGGCATAGCTCCACGCTCTCGCTGAGGGCAGCGTGAGCGGGGATGCGGTCGAGATGAAGAAGCTGGAATGCGCCCAGCCGCAGAGCCAGTGAGATCGGTTCGGCCAGCCGCTGCTCCGGCCTTTGCAGCAGGGTGCGGATGCGAGCGTCGAGGGCGATCTGCCAGCGCAGAACTCCCATGACCAGCGTCGTGGTGAGGTTGCGATCTTCGGGCGAGAGCGATTCGATACGCGGGGAGTGCAACAGCTCGTCGCTGTGGCCTTTGCCCTCGCCTACAAGGGTCAGAATTTCAAATGCTGCCAGACGGGCCGGGGTGATCTTAGCGATGGCCGCTTCGGCGGTGGCAGTTGGGCCAGCAGAGGCTGGGCGCTTCATCACTGGGGCGCGTTTTGTCTTAGGAGCCTTTGGCTGGGCTGGCTTGTTCTTCATATTCCCAGCCGTTCGCCACTCTTGACCTGATAGCCGTTTAGAAACTCGGCGGCGGTCATGCGGCGCTTCCCTTCGAGCTGTACCTCGTCGAGGTAAAGGGCCGTGCCGTTGCCGCAGAGGGCCATCACGGCATCGCCATCGACGACAATCGTTCCCGGCTCGCCTTCGGCGGCTTGAGACGACGCGCGCATCCTGTGGACGATCAGCTTTTTGCCGCGCAGAGTGGTGTGCGCTCCCGGCCAGGGCTGGAAGCCGCGCCAGCGGTCGTAGAGATTGTGCGCCATGCGAGAAAAGTCGATGAGGCCATCGTCGCGCGTGAGGATAGGAGCAAGCGTGGCCAGCGCGTGATCCTGCTGCTGACAGAAGAGCGACTTGTCGGCAAGTCCGCAGAGGGTTTCGACCATCAGCTCGGCTCCAACGGCAGCCAGGCCCTCGTAGACATCGACCGCGGTCTCTTCCTGCGCGATGGGGACGACCTTGGCCAGAAGCATGTCGCCCGTATCGAGGCCTGCATCGAGCCGCATGGTGGTGACGCCGGTGACGTTCTCCCCGTTGGCGATGGCCCATTGAATGGGGGCAGCTCCGCGATACTTCGGCAGCAGCGAGCCGTGCAGGTTGATGCAACCGCAAGGCGGCAGGTCGAGCATCCACTGCGGAATGATGCGGCCGTAGGCAACGACGAGGATGGCTTCGGGGCGGATATCTTCAAGCTGGGTGCGGAACTCGAAGTTGTTCTTGATCTTCTCCGGCTGAGCGACGGGAATGCCATACTCGAGCGCGACGCGCTTGACCGGCGGCACCTGCGTCTCCATGCCTCGGCCTGCGGCGCGGTCGGGCTGCGTGACCACAAGGGCCACTTCATGGCCAGCGGCGAGGACAGCTTCAAGGGTAGGGACAGCGAATTGAGGAGTGCCACAGAAGACGAGCTTCAAAATTTGGTTCTCCTTTAAGGCTTAGCACTGATGGCAACGAGGAAGGGGTTGAGAGCTACCACTCGCCGTTCTTTTGCAGTTTCTTGATCTTGCGGACGACGAAGTCACGCTTGAGGCGGCTGAGGCGGTCGATGAAGAGGACGCCGTCGAGGTGGTCGATCTCATGCTGCATGGCGCGCCCCAGCAGTTCTTCGCCCTCCATCTCGATCGGATTTCCGTTGACGTCCTGCGCGCGGACCTTAACCCAGGCGGCGCGAGAGACTTTTTCGCGAATCTCAGGCAGGCTCAGGCAGCCTTCTTCCTCGACCTGCTTGCCCTTGCGCTCGATGATTTCTGGATTGATGAGGACGACTTTTTCGTCGGGGTTCTTTTTGAAGCTGCAATCGATGACCGTGATGCGCTGTGAAATATTGATCTGCGGCGCGGCCAGGCCGATGCCTTGAGCGGCATACATCGACTCGAACATCTCTTCGACCAGCTTTTTGAGCTTCGCGTCGAACACAGTGACGTCTTCGCCGCGCTTTGCCAGCACCGGGTCGGGCCACTTTACGATTTCGTGGATTTTTCCTGTTGCTTGACTCGTCGATTTGCTTACGGATTGGCTCACTTAATATTCTCGAATCTGCTCACAATAGCCGTTGAAGTTGCGCTGCATCTCACGTAGAGAATCGCCGCCAAACTTTTCTACCACAAGCCTCGCGATGGCCAGCGCTACCATGGCCTCCGCCGCCACGCCTGCCGCGGGGACGACACAGACGTCGCTGCGCTCATAGGCTGCCTTGACTGGCTCGCGGGTCTCGAAGCTGACCGAGCCGAGCGGACGTCGCAGCGTCGAGATGGGCTTGAGATAGCCGCGCACTACGATGTCTTCGCCGTTGGAGATGCCGCCTTCGATGCCTCCGGCGTTGTTCTGCTCGCGGGAGAATTTGGTGAAGCCGCCCTCGCCTTCGTAACCGATGGCGTCGTGAACGGCGGAGCCAAGGGATTCGGCTGCGGTGACTCCCCGCCCGATCTCGACGGCCTTGACCGCCTGCAGGCTCATGACTGCCTGGGCGAGAAGGCCGTCCATGCGCTCGTCCCAGTTGGCGTGGGTGCCGACGCCCGGAGGCAGGCCGTGGACGACGACCTCGAAGACGCCGCCGATAGTGTCGCCGGTGCGGAGGACGGCATCGACTTCGACCTTCATGGCGGCTTCGCTCTCGGGATCGACGCAGTTGAGGAGGACTTCGTCTTTCGATTGCAGGGCTACGATCTCCTCCCATGTGGCGGGGCGAGACAGCTCGGCCTTGCCTACGCGGATGACGTGGCTGGCTACGCCTACGCCTAACTCCTTGAGCAGGAGCTTGGCAAAGGCTCCCGAAGCGACGCGGGCGGCGCTTTCGCGGGCGCTCGCGCGCTCAAGAACATAACGAGCATCTTTGAAGTCGTACTTGAGGGCACCGGCGAGATCGGCGTGACCGGGACGCGGCGAAGCTACAGCTTTGTGCTTTTCGGGATCGCCCTCTTCAACGGGCAGGATCTCGGTCCAGTTCTTCCAGTCGTTGTTGGCCAGGGTCATGGCGATGGGCGAGCCGATGGTCTTGCCATGGCGTACGCCGCTGAGGACGTGCGCGGTGTCGCGCTCGATGCGCATACGGCCGCCGCGGCCATATCCCTTCTGGCGACGCCATAGCTCGCGGTTCACAAACTCAAGATCGACGGGAACGCCGGCCGGCATTCCACTTACCATGGCCACGAGGCTTTCGCCGTGACTCTCTCCCGCTGTCGAAAATCGAAGCATTTCCCTCACTGAAGCGGCGCGAAGGCACGCTGACGCCGCAAGTCTAATTGTAACAATCGTGAAGGCGCTTAATGGGCGTCGGCGAGTTGTCCCTGTGGCGGCAGCAGCCAGTCTTCGCGGGTAGACGGTAGAACATGGTCGTCGCTGCCGGGGTTGGAGAGCAGGATCTGGTAGACGCTGATCTTCGCCTTGCGGAAGGCCTCGGCGGAGCCCGCCATGTAAAGCCGCCAGACGCGGTAGGTCTCGGGATCGACGTAGTTGAGCAGGTCGCGCTTGCAGCGCTCAAGGCGGTCGACCCAGCCGTGGAGGGTGCGCTCGTAGTGCTCGCGGAGGCACTCGACGTCACGCAGCTCGAAGCCAGCGTGCTCGGCCTGGGTGGTGACGATGGGGAGCGTGGCGAGGGTAGTGTCCGGGAAGACGTATTTGCGGATGAAGGATGGCCCGTGCTTTTTGTACTCGTCCAGCGAGGAGACGATGCCGTGGTTGAGGAAGGTTCCGCCCGGCTTTAGCAGCTTCCTGACGGTGTCGAAGTAGGTGCCGAGGTTCTGCCAGCCGACGTGCTCGAACATGCCTACGCTGGAGATCTTGTCGAAGGAGGGAGCGGCGTGGTCGAGCTGGCGGTAGTCGCAGAGGCGTACCTCGCAGTGGGCGGCAAGGCCCTCCTGCGCGATGCGCTGCCGGGCGAAGGCGAACTGCTGCTCGCTGAGGGTGATGCCCAGGGCGTGGACGCCGTAGTGCTTTACGGCGTGGAGAATAAGGCTGCCCCAGCCACAGCCGATGTCGAGCATCTGGTCGCCGGGTTGGAGGCGGAGCTTCCTGCAGATGAGGTCGAGCTTGTTCTGCTGGGCGTCTTCGAGGGTCTCGGAGCTGCGGCAGAAGTAGGCGCAGGAGTAGACCATCGTCGGCCCGAGCCAGGGAGCGAAGAACTCGGGCGGCTTGTCGTAATGGAAGGAGATCGCCTGCCGGTCGCGGCGCAGGCTGTGGGTGAAGAGATCACTGACTGCGTATTCGAGATGGTGCCAGGCTCTGGCGGCGGAGATGGCCAGGCGGCGAACGTAGGATGGGCTTTCGACGCCGTGAGCGCGGCTGAAGACGAAGTCGGCGAACTCGAACATGGCAAAGATGTCGCCTTCGACCTCGAGATCGCCCTTGACGAAGGCGTCACCGAGGGAGATCTCGTTAGGATCCCATAGAAGGGCTTTCAACACATCGAGCGATTTAACGGTGATGGTGAAGCGGGGATTGCCTGCGCCATAGTTTGCGCCGGTGTCGTCCCATAAACGCAGCTCGAAGGAGGGGCCATGATAGGCCTCGAGCTCATGGGTGAGTCCAGCATAGAGTTTGTGAGAGAGGGCGTTAGTTCTGGTGACCGTCGGCATGACTTACTCCCGAATGATCAATTCCCCGATTCCGGGCAACACTACCTTCGATGCCGATTCGGCTGGATTCGATGCCAGAGGACAGACTCAATCCTTCAGGTAGCTGCGGGAGTCGAGCAGCGGGCGGTCCATGCTGCGGACCCACTCCGTCATCTCTCCCGCCGACTTTCCGCTGGCCTCGGCGGCGGCGAACTCGTTGCGCAGCACCTGCATCTTGGCTTCGAGGTCGTCGAGCATATTCAACAGCAGGGCCTCTGCGGTCATGGGCAGCTTAGGCGAGCCGAACTCGTACTTGCCGTGGTGGCTGAGGATCATGTGCTCAACCAGAACGCGCAGCTTCTCGGGGAATGGTGCCAGCTCCTTCACTTTTTCCAGCAGCATTCCCTGGGCGATGCTGATGTGGCCGATCAGTTGGCCTTCGAGCGTGTAGCCGAAGCTGTTCTTCCAGTGAAGCTCGCGGGTCTTGCCGATGTCGTGCAGGATGGCTCCGGTGACGAGCAGGTCGGAATTTACCTCGGGATAGAACGGGGCAGTGGCGAGGCAGACGCGCACCAGGGTGACGACGTGCTCCAACAAGCCGCCGAGCCAGGCGTGGTGCAGGCGTTTGGCCGCCGGGGCGGTTCGGAAGGCTGACGCAATCGCCTCGTCGTCGAGGAAGGCGAAGACCAGCCGCTCGAGGTCGGGATTGGTGAACTGCGAGACATAGCCGCGAAGCTCGGCCCACATCTCATCGACGTTATAGAGGGTCGCAGGGAGATAGTCGGCGGGGTCGATCTCGCTCTCGGCGGCATTGCGCATCTTTTGCAGGGTGATCTGGAACTTGCCCTGATACTTGCTGACCTGCCCCTGCACTTTGACGTAGCATCCCTCGGAGCAGCTTGCCAGCGCATCGGCGATGTCGTCCCACATGCGGGCTTCCATGGTTCCGGTCTTGTCGGTCAACGTAAGCGCGAGGTACTGGCCGCCCTGCTTCTTCTCGCGCACCGACAAGGAAGACAGCGCGAAGTAGGAGGTTACATTGTCGTTATCGAACTTCGCGGCGTCGGCAATAAAAAAGTCTTTCATGCACCTCAGGATAACGCGGAGATGCCTGCTGCGCAGACAACGACGCGAGAGCCATGGCTCTCGCGTCGTTGACAGGCGGTGCTTGCAGCTAGTTCGGCTGTGTCGAAGCGGGTGGAGTTGCCGGCGTAGCTGGCTGGGCAGGCGCGAGGCCTTCTCCAAGCGAAGGGCTCACCGTCGGTGCAGGCGCTGGTGCAGGCGCTGTCGATGGCTTCGGCTTGTTCTCCAACCGTTCCTTCCTGGCTCCCTTCACCTTCTTCTTTTTCTTCTTCTTGACCGTATCGCCGTTCAAGCCGAGAGGGGCGCCCTGCGCCTTCAGGTCTGCCTTCTCCTGAGTGGACTCTGCCTCCGGCGTCGCTGCAGCTTTCTCTTTGGCCTTTCTCCTTCGAGCGGCCTTCTTTTCCGCCAGAACGACCTTCTCGCGGGAAGCGAAACGCGTCTTCTTCGTGGGCGCTTCAACCGTAGGCGTTAGCGGATTGACATCAGCCGCCTGCGAAGCGCTCTCCTCGAGGTTGGTCATCGCGGCCCCAGGCGCGGCCGTAATGGCCGAAGCCGAGGCAGCTCCTGCCCCCACGTCGCCGCCGACTGCCGTCTGTTCCGGTCCGGCGGGTAATGCGGTGCGAGGAGCCTGTCCGAAGCGGATCTTCTCGCGCCTAACCTTCTTCTTCTTTTTGTGCTTGCCGTTGTCCGAGGATGCAACCGCCGCTGCCGGAGTGGCGAGAGGAACCTTGGCGTCTGCTGCCGACCGCTTCCCCTGCGCCGCAAACCGGCCCGTGCCGTTGCTGGTCTCGTAGCGCCGCTTCTTCTCAACCTTTTTCTTCTTGGCCACAGGAGGAGCGTAGGCAGTAAATACCGGCTTGCTTTCGTTGGGGCTGGCGCCGGAGTCCACGAAGCCGGGCGCGATGTCGATGAATGCCTCTTCACGCAGCTTTGTGAGGTACGTACGAAGCGCAGGCTGCAACTGCTCCATGTACATGGCTTCCTGAACCTGCGGCTCGATATCCTTCAACGCCGGTGTGCCAGCGTACTGGTGCTCAATGACCTTCAGGATGAGGTAGCCCTGGCGGGTCCGGATCGGCGCAGTCACCTGTCCTGCCTTAAGGCTGAAGGTTTGGTCTTCCAACAGCTGCGATTTCAACCCGCCACGTTTATACTCTCCGAGATCGCCTCCCTGGGCTGCCGTCGATCCGCCGGACTCGGTCTTGGCCAGTTCATCGAACTTGGCACCGGCCTTGAGCTTTGCTTCCACCTCGTCGGCCTTGGCCTTTGCCGTCGCCAGAGCCGCGTCGTTTGCGTCGGCTGGCGTGGGAATCAGGATCTCACTCAGCCTCACCTGCTCCGGCTGGGAGAAGTCCTGCTTATGGGCGTCGTAGTAGGTCTGTTCCTGCACTTGCGTCATCTGCAGACGGCGGCCTACTTCGTCGCGCACCACCTGCTGGGTGAGGATGCTGTCGCGGATGTTCGCTTTGAAGTCCTCAAAGGAAACTCCCTGCGCCGCCGCGGCCTTCTCAAGTGCCTCCATGGAGTCGAGGTGGTTCTGCTTGCGGATCTCATCGAGCCGGCGGATGACCTCGGCGTCGGCGTTTAAACCAAGCTCCTTAGCCTTGGAGAGCAGCAGCTGCTTGTCGATCATGTCGCGCAGCAGATCTTTTTGCCGCTGAGCAGCATCCGCAGGAGCGGCATTGGACTGCTGGTCCTCGCGGATAAGCTCCTGCTGGGCGCGTTCGACATCGCTGCGGTTGATGATCTGGTCGTTCACGCGTGCGACCACATCCTCCACCACTGTGGCGTTGGGCGTAATGGGAGCCGGAGTCGGCAGCGACAGTTGCGGCTGCGGCGTCTCCGGTACGCTTACAGGACTCTGATACCGTGGCATTTGCGCCACACCCGGCAATGCCAGCACGCTTAGCCCCAACACCACCGCAAACTGCGAAATTCTAAAGGTCATCGTCACTCGTATCTTCAATTAACATCCGCGAGGCCACGGCCATCGCACGGGTGCCAGCACTGCTTCGTTTGACTGTCCGCAGCATTGGACGGTATCCGCTCACCATTCTAACTGTCCCGCCCCTATCTAGCGAATCCCCTTTATCGCCAGCGGCCGCTCACCCCCCGATGCTATACTCCGTCCAAAGAGGGCGCGCCATAGTACGCATTCCCTTGCGTAGATATTGAGCACTGTTTCCCGCTTTTTTTTGAGGTAATCCAAGCAAATGGCTCCACGCACCCGTCGCGCACTCTTTATCGCTACCCTCTTTCTGTCCAGCTGCGCCGTGCTCGGGACCTTCATCAACCAGAAGGTCGATGCCCAGTCGGCGACGGACGAGTCCACGCTCCGCGACTCCCTGCACTCTTTTACCGACGTCTATGCCCTGGTCGAACAGAACTACGCGGAGCATCTCGACTCCGACAAGGTAGATAAAGCGATCTATGACGGCGCCATCCCGGGGATGCTGCACACGCTCGACCCACACTCCAGCTTCCAGGACCCGAAGGCCTTCGCCCAGATGCGTGAAGACCAGCACGGCAAATACTACGGCGTCGGCATGTCGATCCAGCCGCAGCCCGACCCGACCGCAAAGAATGGCCTGAAGATCGTCGTCCTTACCCCTTTTGAAGGGACCCCCTCCTATAAAGCCGGCATCCGCCCAGGCGACGTGATTGTAGCCGTCGATGGGAAGTCCACCGCTGGCATGGACTCGGCAGCCGTCGCCTCCATGCTCAAAGGGCCGCGCAACACTTCTGTCTCGGTCACAATGGACCGCGAAGGCACCCCTAAGCCCATCGTCTTCAACCTGATCCGCGAAGAGGTTTCCCGCCCGTCGGTCGATCTCGCCTTCATGATACGGCCGGGCATCGGCTACATTCACGTCACCAGCTTTATGGAAACGACCAGCCGCGAGGTTGGCGATGCGCTGGACAAGCTCGGGGACATCAACGGCCTCGTCATCGACCTGCGCGGCAACCCCGGCGGACTGCTGAACGAGGCTGTCGGCATGGCAGACAAGTTCCTGCAAAAGGGACAGATCGTCGTCTCGCAAAAGGGCCGCGCCTTCCCCGATCAGGTCTATCGCGTCGCCAATGGCGAAGAGGGCAAGAAGTATCCCATCGTCGTTCTCGTCAACCGCAATACTGCCTCCGCGGCGGAGATTGTCTCGGGCGCGCTGCAGGATCACGACCGCGCCCTGATCGTCGGCGAAACCACATTCGGCAAAGGGCTGGTCCAGACCGTCTTCCAACTCAGCCAGGCCACCGGCCTCCTGCTGACGACCTACCACTACTACACGCCGTCGGGCCGCCTGATTCAACGCAACTACAACGGTGTTTCGCTTTACGACTACTACTACGTTCGCGACGATGCGGCAAAGCCAGACAAGAGCAACCTCGAGGTCAAGCTGACGGACTCCGGTCGCACCGTATATGGCGGCGGCGGAATCACGCCGGATGAGCCTATCACTGAACTGAAGGCGAATGATTTTCAGGGAACTCTTCTGCAGAAGTATGCTTTCTTTAACTTCACCAAGCACTATCTGGCCACCCACACCGTCAGCAAAGACTTCGTGGTCGATGATGCTGCGATGAAGGACTTCAAGGACTTTCTGAAGGCGCAGAGCATCGACTACACCGATGCTGACATCGCCAACAATCTCGACTGGATCAAGGAAAGCGTGAAGAGCGAACTTTTCACCTCGCAGTTCGGAGAACAGGAAGGGCTGAAGGTGCGCGCCGACTGGGACCCGCAGATCGCCAAGGCAATCGGCTTCCTGCCCCAGGCTCAGGCGCTGGAAGACCATCTTGCAGCAGCAGAGAAGACAACGCTGGCCAACCGCTAACGTCCTACCGCTGTAAACGACGCCTCAATTACAAAACGCATCGGCCTCATGGGCGATGCGTTTTTCTTTGCGCTTATCTCTTCAAACTTGCAGGCTGTTGACTTTTGGAGCGGGAGACGGGGATCGAACCCGCAACCAACGGCTTGGGAAGCCGCTACTCTACCATTGAGCTACTCCCGCCTCTGAGTTGAATTATACCTTGCAAAATCGATGCGGTGCGATCCGCGCTCGCGCTGCCAGCACACACAATTACGCTTGTGACTTCACTGACGCGAACTCCCGCCAGTAGGGCGAGTCATCATATCCCCGAGAGCCTGGTCCTTACGATCCTTCCTCTGATGCAGCAGCTTTACTCTAGCTAATTCCCTATCCGCCTGTGTCTTGTCTCCTATCGCCTGAAAAAGACGCGCCAGGCGCCGGTGCGCCATCGGGATTTATATCGATGGCCTTCTTAAACTCGATCTCTGCATTTGCGTTCCGGCCTGCTGCGGCATTGAGGATGCCCATATCGAGGTATGCCAAACGATTGATTCCAACCGCGCCCTGCGCGCACGGTCAAGACGATATGTCAATACTTCCAAATTGCCGTTAGTGCGCCAGTTTCAAACTGACGCACTAACATCGATGTACTGGTTCCAGGTTCCATTGAAATTGCTGAAGAAGAGCAGGTAGTCCTATTTCAGCGACTCGCGTTTCTGCGTATCACCGAGGAACGGGAATCGATCGCGAGGAATGATGACCCAACGCGCAAACTCCATGAAAGAGAGAGTTTACGCAATGAATGCCATTGCGCCGATGCGTCCATGGAAGACATGGATTCTACGTCTGATTTTCTTCGTTTTGGCGAAGACGCTACTAGCTTGCTTCTTCTTGTGCCCAGATTTTCAGGTTAAATGCTTGATTTTGGTGGAGCTGAGCGGGATCGAACCGCTGACCTCCTCGTTGCGAACGAGGCGCTCTCCCAGCTGAGCTACAGCCCCCCACCAGATGCGCGCTGAATCACCGTTCTCACGGGCATGCGCACTATCAAACGACATCTCCGAGTGTAACAGCAAGCAGCCTGCGGCTCAAACATCAAATTGCGTTCACGCGCGCCGTCACCGCAGTGCCCGCGGCCAGCGGCTTTTCCACCACATGCCATACCTCTCCAGCAGCATCTACGGCGATGCTAAGCACCGGGACTATGAGTCTCACCCCACTGGGCGCAACCGCTTCGAGCGCTCCTACATCGCCCGCGCCAAACTCCGTCCGGTCAAGCGCCATCTGCCAGCGCTGCCTCCCCGCCACACGCGACTCCTCGCGAATATCCACTACCACTGCCGCAAACTCCACACCAACTCCTACGCTCATTTCAATGCTCCAAGCTGTTGCACATCATCCAACCTGCCCACCGGATACAGGCCCACGCGATTGGCCGCAAACCACGGCGACCGCTCATAGAAAAACTCCAGCCGCGCATTAGCGTTTCCGGCAAATACCGGATCGCTCGATACCTTCTTCTCAAACTCTTCCTTCAACTTCGGGTCTTTGGCCATCATCTCCCGCGCCAGAGACTCAAGCACATAGGCCTCGCCATACTCCTTCTGCTCGAAGATCGAATCGAAGAACCCCCACTGCAACGCTGAATCAGGCGCAGCCGGTTCCAGCCACTCCATCACCACCTTCGACAAGCGCTGGTTAAGCCGCACTACTGCAGACCCCGCCGGAAAGCTCATCTTTTGACGTATCAACACGCAGCTCCCAAACTTGCCGGGATCGTGCGTAGCCTCTCCATTGAAGGTCGGATGCCGTCCTTCATACGGAGGTTCCTGCCATACCATTCCCGCACATTGATACGTCTCGACATCACCTGTCCACGCCCTCGTCGTCCGCTGCATCACCACCTGGTGCGCCGCCAGCACCCCAATCACATCCGTCCACGGTGCAGGGATGATGTAAGCCGCCGGAGGAGCAATCTCCGCCGTCACCTTGTACCCGGCCTGTATTGGCAGCGAGACGTTCCACGGCTCATGCGAATACTTCACCCACATCGCTCCCGAAACCGCGCTCAACTCGCGCTTGTACTTGTACCCCCGAAACAGCACCGGCGTCGTCTGGCCGCCCCATCCCAGCGCAAGCGGAAACTTTACGTCACTCAAAGGATGCGCACCAAGGCTCTCAGCCTGTTGATCCGCCGCAGCATTCAGCGCAATCACCTTATATGCATCGTGGTTCATCAAATCCATCAGGCCCGCGAGAATCTCGTAGTTCCCCGTTACCCGCGTCTTATAGTCCTTCAGCATGTGCAGCTCGACCAGCATTCCTGGTCGCCCTTCCAGCACCATATATCCGGTAGAAAAACGTGGTGGGTCATCGTTGAAGCCCAACCCCTGCGATGGATCATTGTCATTCACAAGGTTGATGTAGTTCGGGAATGCCAGATGCCCATGCGCATCCACATACTTCTCCAAGGTGGGATTGGCCACGTCATCGATCCACTTCACCGTAGCCGCTGGCAGATTCGGTCCATCGTCAATGGTGAATGTGACATCGTACTGATAGTCTGCGCCGTCGGTCACGTGGTCATCGACAAAAAAATCCGGCAGCCAACGATGGTACATCGCCATAAAAGCGCGAGTCTCTGGCGCATCTGCCTTCAGATAATCGCGATTCAGGTTTAGGTTCGTTCCGTTGCCGCGCCACCCCATCTCCGCGGGACCGTCCTGGTTGATTCGGTTGTACGCACTCCGCCGCTCATGCCCGTCGGCGTTATACATGGGGATGAACACAAACACCGCTCGGTCCAGCAGCGCCGCCTTCGTTTTATTGATGACCATGTCGCGCAGCAGCGCCAGACACGCATCCTTGCCGTCCATCTCACCAGCATGAATGGAATTCTGCACCAACACGATCGGCCGCTTCGCTGCATGAATCGCCGCCGGATCGAACACCCCGTCACGCGAGGCGATCACGATATCCAGCTCGCGCCCTTCACCCGTCTTCCCGAAGCCTTCGATCTTCACCTGCGCCGGAGCGGCGGCCTGAACTCTCCGCAGATAAGCCATCGTGTCGTCGTAGTCTGGCGTAGTGGCATAGCAGCTCTTCTCCGCCGGCGTCAGCCATTGTGCATCGCCGCTCAGCACACATGCGGCAGTCGAAGCTGCACGCGGCTGCAGGCTGCTATCCGCGACCGTCTGCGCCATCACACCAACCGGCCCCACGCACAAGAGCAACACGGCAAAGCGCGCAAAAGAAGTCAAAATCGCCCTCCTGATAATTCGGCATCACGGTGCCGTCGCTGTTCGGTATCTCGCAGTCCTAAGTCAGATCATCCGCATCGAAGGCCGGCCGTTTTCGCCCCAGCGCCGACGCATCCGGAACTCCCTGCACCAGGCTCTCTACCACCTGATTGACCTCATCCACATCCGCAGTCGCCGACAACTTCTTTACCGGCTCAGGAACCGACAGGCTCTCCAGGAGAACCGTCACATGGGCAACAGCAACATGGTCCTGATTCAAACCCTCCGGCGTTTTGGCCTTGATGCCGACCTCGCCCGGCTGCACCCCCAGCAACTCCGCCACGCGCTCCCGCAGCTCATTGGCAATGGGCACGATCTTGGGCCGTGCCATCACCAGAACCGTGTCGATATTGACGATTTTGTATCCCGCCGTAGCAACTTCTTCCAGCGCCGTCTTCAAAAACACGCTCGAAGCCGCGCCCTTCCAGCGTGGATCGCTCGGAGGAAAAAATGTCCCAATGTCACCCGCCGAAACCGCTCCGAGCAGCGCATCGGTAATCGCATGGAGCAGCACATCACCATCCGAGTGGCCAGCCAGCCCCTCGCTATGCTCAATCGCCAATCCGCCGATCACCAGCGGCACGCCCGCCTTAAATGCGTGCGAATCAAACCCATATCCAATTCTCATACCCATTCGCGATTCCTCAACGTATCGACCACGGATTCACGCGGACCAACACGGATTTTTTTCCTGTCGTTCTCTAGTATGAACCGCTTGAACTGTGCTCTGGGGCCAAAGCTCAAAAGAAGGCCAACTTCCAGATTTGTAGCTCGAAGATAATGCAACAATTGCCCTTCATGCGCCGGATCAAAAGCCGATACGGCCTTCAACTCAAGAAGTACGCAATCATTCACAACCAAATCCGCGCGGAACTTTAGCTTTTCATCCGCATTCATCCGCGTAAATCCGTGGTCGATCTTTGCAGATAAAACTCCGCCAGCTCAATATCCCCTGGCTGCGTGATCTTGAAATTCCGCGCCGAACCCAGCACCACGGCAACCTCAATTCCTGCCCGCTCCAGCACGCTGGCCTCGTCCGTGCCTGCAAAACCATCCGCCTCAGCCTCTTTGAAAGCCTTGCGTAGCAGCCCAAACCGCGCACCCTGCGGAGTCTGCGCCAGCACGACGCGCTCCCGCGGAATGGTCGAGGTGATAATCGCTCCGTCCGCCGTCCGCTCCACCTGCTTAATCGTATCGACTGCGGGCAGACCGACAATCGCCGCACCATGCTTGATGACCGCTTCAATCGTCCGTTCAATCGTCGCAGGATCAATCAGCGGACGCACCGCGTCATGCACCAACACCACATCGTCGTCGGTGCACTCCAAAGCCGCGAGCGCATTGCCAACCGACTCCTGCCGGTTGTCGCCGCCTGCAACCATCTTCACCCGGTCGCCCAGCTTGTACTCCTTCATCTGGGCCTCGAGGCGGTCTCTCTCCTGCGGTCGCACCGCGACACACACCGCGTCAACTCTCGGCACCGCAAGAAACGCCTGCACGGAGCGCACCAGCACCGGCACGCCACCGATCTCGAGAAACTGCTTCGGCGCAACCGCCGTCGCTCCATGCGCGGCCATCCGCGTCCCAATCCCTGCTGCCGGAAGAATCACAAAAACTCGCATAACCACCGGAGTATACAAGATAGGCGCCATTGGTAAGTGATAATAACCACGTGCCCTCACCTACCATACCAACACCGTCAGAGGAATACAGACAACGCCAGCAGGCCCGCGAGACCTCGGTGGAACAACTTGACGGAAGGCATCGCACGCTCGGGAACATGCGTCTTCTGCTCGTCATCGTAGCTCTGCTGATCGCATGGTGGGCTGTCTACAGGCACGATATCTCCGCATGGTGGCTGTTACTTCCAGCCGCAGCATTCATCGCAGTTGCTACCTACCATGCAGCCATCCTTCGCAAAAAATCCCTCGCCGAGCGAGCCGTCGACGTCTACCGCAAAGGGCTGGCGCGCATTGAAGACCGCTGGATCGGCAACGGCCAGCAGGCCCCGCGCCCCGATGCGACCACCAGCCTCTACGCAACTGACCTCGATCTCTTCGGAGCTGGCAGCCTCTTCGAGCTGCTCTCGCAGGCGCGCACCTGCATGGGCGAAGACACGCTCGCCCACTGGCTCCTCTCCCCATCTCCAGTCAGCGAGATCATCGAGCGCCACGCAGCCGTCTCCGAGCTCCGCAGCCGCCTCGACCTCCGTGAAGACATGGCCATCCTCGGCGAGAACGGACAGAAACTGAAGACCGGAGTCCACCCCAAAGCTCTCCTGCAATGGGCCGAGCAGCCAACCCAGCTCAAGCAGCAAAACCTTCGCTGGGCCGCACTGCTGCTCGCCCTTCTCGCCATCGCCGGAGCTATCGTCTGGGGCGAAACAGGAATCAAGACCCCCTTCCTCCTCGTCCTTGTAGTCGAGGTCTTCATAGCCTTCTCGCTCAAAGAGCGACTGAATAAAGTCTTCGCCGGAACTGACCGCGCACTCGCAGACCTCGAGTTGCTTTCATCCCTTCTGGCCCGGCTTGAACGCGAGCCATTCACCTCTCCCCGGCTTCTACTCCTCAAGCAAGAGCTCGCCTCGCACGCCATCCCCGGCTCGAAAGCCATCGCCCATCTAAAGACCATCGTCCAGTACATCGACTCGCGCGACAACCTGTTCATGCGCCTGCTCGACAAACCTCTTATGTATTCCGTCCAGGTCGCCTTCGCCGCCGAGGCATGGCGGCGCGCCCACGGCAAAGCGGTAAGCTCCTGGCTCAATGCCGTAGGAGAAATGGAAGCGCTCCTCTCCATCGCCGCCTACAGCTACGAGCATCCAGCCGACCCCTTCCCCGAGTTCGTGGAAGGACCGCCCTCCTTCTACGCTGAAGAGCTGGGCCACCCCCTCATCCCCATCGCAAAATGCGTCCGCAACACCGTCAGTATCAGCGGCAAAACGCGAGCCCTGCTCATCAGCGGCTCCAATATGTCCGGCAAAAGCACGCTCATGCGTGCCGTCGGCATCAACACCGTTCTCGCCATGGCAGGCGCTCCTGTCCGCGCCCAGCGCCTGCAACTGACGCCACTCCACGTAGCCGCAAGCATCCTCGTCAACGACTCGCTGCAAGAAGGCAGCTCGCGCTTCTACGCCGAAATCACCCGCCTGCGCCACATCTGCGATCTCGCCGGGCAGCGTCCGCCCGTCCTCTTCCTTCTCGACGAGCTGCTGCAAGGAACCAACTCCAAGGACCGCCTCATCGGAGCCGAAGCCGTCGTCAGCGAACTGATCGACAACGGCGCAATCGGCATCATTAGCACACACGACCTCGCCCTGACCGACATGCAGCGCTCCGGCGAAGGCCGCCTGCAAAACATGCACCTGCAGGACGAGATCGAAGACGGCAAGATGAAGTTCGACTTCAAGCTACGCGACGGCGTCGTCACCAAAAGCAATGGCGTCGAACTGATGCGGCTTATCGGCCTCAAAGTCTGAGATTCACATCCACCTCTTCATGACGCTGCATAATAGACAGATCCAACGGCTCCCCACAACCACAATCTCAAGGAGATCCATATGCCGCTTCCCTCAGACGAAAAGCTCATCGCCCTCGGCGACGACCTGCTGCAGCAGTTCGAGACCATCTTCGGCCAACACCCCGGCTTCCGCCCCGCCCACGCCAAAGGGACCATTTTGACTGGCACCTTCACACCGGCGGCCAACGCAGCTTCACTCTCCCGCGCCCCGCATCTTACCCGCCCCTCCACTCCCGTCTCGGTACGCTTCTCGAACTCCACTGGCCTTCCTCTGATCCCCGACAACGACCCCAACGCCAGCCCGCACGGCCTTGCCATCCGCTTCCACCTCGCCGAGCACTCCCACACCGACATCGTCAGCCACTCGACCGACGGCTTCCCCGCTCGCACTGGCGAGGAGTTCCTGGAGTTCCTCCGCGCCATCGCCGCCAGCGCATCCGCCACTTCACACCCCACACCAGTTGAAGCCTTCCTCGGCAGCCATCCCGCCGCGCTTGCGTTCGTTCAGGCAGCCAAGCCCAACCCCTCCAGCTTTGCGCGCGAATCCTACTTCGGCGTTACCGCCATGCACTTTACCAATAAGGATGGCGACAGCCGTTATGGCCGCTATCGCATCCTCCCCGAAGCGGGCAACGACTTCCTCGACGACGCAGGAGCCGCCGAGAAGTCTCCGAATTACCTCTTCGACGAGATCGCTGAAAGAGTCGCCAAAGGCCCCATCAAATTCCGCATCTTCGCTCAACTCGCCAACGATGGTGACGTGGTGGACAACGCCACCATCCACTGGGCCGAAGACCGCGAGCAGTTTGAATTAGGCACGGTCGAGCTAACCCAACCCGTAGCGGACAACGCTCACGAGCAGAAACAGATCATCTTCGATCCCATCCCGCGCGTCGACGGCATCGAGCCTTCAGACGATCCGCTGCTCGAACTGCGCGCCGCCGTCTACCTCATCAGCGGACGCAAACGCCGCACCGCGCCGGAACAGTAGCCGCAAAGCGGATGTGGCGGATCAAATTTCATCGCCCGCCACATCCTTCTCACTCCATAAGATCATCTCGTTCGTAGGCTCGAATCCATTGCGCTCGTACAGCGGCCTGCCAAACTTCGAGGCATGAAGTGACACCACCTTAATCCCTCGCTGCCGGGCATCGTTCACCGCCATCACCAACAGCTCCCGAGCCAGCCCGCGACCGCGAAACTCCGGCTCGACATAGACATTCAGCAGATAAGCCCTCACAGGCTCCGAGTCCATCCAGTGCGGCGGAAAATCCATGAACAGAACTCCCGCACCAGCGACCACCCGTCCATCCTCCGCCGTCAGCCATCCCACATAGCGGCCATCGATCAGCCTCTCCCGCACCCACGGAACGAAGTTGTCTGCTACATCTTTCAGCCGCGCCTCATTACCCTGGCCGGAGTCCACAAACATCTGGCACCGCTGCTCACTGATAAGCTCCGCATCCGCCTCTGTCGCCAATCTCGTCTCAAACATCGATCCAGTATAGAAAACAGGCTTAGCCCGTCCGCACCTGTCCACTCAGCGACCGCAGTCCCGAACCCGCTATTAGTCCAAGGGAACGCAAGAAACTCCCGCAAACCGCCACCGATCCTCTCCCGAGCGACGCATCGATAAGCCATAGCCCGGAAGCTGAAACGTCATCGGCTGCGATCCGGCACAGATCGCATTTCCGGAATAGGGATATCGGCATAGATGGCTCCCAACATCTAATGCACCGGGAAAACCAGGACTTTCGTGCCGCAGGACTCCGCTGGATGACCTCATTTGTACAGGGTAAGAACAATCTAAGGGTCGTCGCCTCCAATGCGGCAACAACAGTCACCGACGAGATCGACTTCCTCTACCAGATAGATAGATGGAAGACTCCGTCTATTTGAAGTTGACTGAGACAGCACGAAGCACGATCGACGGCAAAGAAGCGATCACCGTCGCGGTCAGATTATACGATGCCAACGGGAATCTGTGCCTGAACGCAAATAATTTGGTACATTTCACGGTTGTAGCCCCAGGCGCACTGATCGATAATCGCGGCACATCGCGAGGCTCCCGGGTCGTGCAGACGTACAACGGCAGGTCAGAGATCTCTGTTCATTCAAACAATGGCGGATCCCTCGTAGGGCCGGGGGTCGCTGGTATCCGGACCGCCTTCTACACACTAAGCTAGCCCATCCTCCCGTTCACCCTCCTATTTTGGCAATCGTGAATAATTTTAGACAAACGTTATTCTTATAGCTTGACATTTGTTTTCTGTGCGAATTATGGTTCAGAGGATTCGAACGCATCCCGATTGAATCCATACATCTCTCAGCGATAGCAATGTCCGGCGGTTCAGACTGGTCAGCTCCGCAGATGCAGATAAGTCCTTAAATTGAGAGGCAGGTCCAAATGAGCACGACCCTACGTTCCACTGGTTGGAAACTTCTATTGCTGCTGTTATTCGCGGCATTCAGTACGACTGGCCACGCACAACTGACAACAGCCACCATGGTTGGTACCATTTCCGATTCCACCGGCGCGGTCATTCCCCATGCGATAGTCACGATGACCCAGACTGACACAAACTTCACTCGCACCATTACGGCGAAGGACGATGGCTCTTTTCGAGCCCAGTTCCTCCCAGTCGGCCCCTACAAAATCTCCGTTGCGGCAACAGGATTCAAGACGCTGGAACGCACTGGCATCGTCCTTTCTGTCATGCAGGACGCCACCCTGAACTTTGCTCTGGAGAATGGCACTGCGATGGAGACAGTCAACGTGACCAGTGATGTGCCCCTCGTCAATATGGGGAGCGCCACTTTGGGCGACACGGTCTCCAATGTCGAAATCGATAATCTCCCACTCGTCAACCGCAACGTAGATCGTCTCCTCCAACTAGTTCCTGGCGTTCAGAAGGTCGATACAGTCAACAACCTTGGCTATCAGGAGATCAAGGTTCTGGTCAATGGCTCGACCGATGGCTTCGTCGGGCAGGTTTCCTACTACCTTGATGGTGGCCTCAATATGACCGGCCTCCGTAACAGCGGAAACCAGGTTCCCAATCCTGACGCGGTAAGCCAGTTCAATGTAGTCACAAACAACTACAGCGCCCAGGTTGGCAAGTATTCAGCGGCTGTTGTCAGCATCGTTACCAAAGACGGCACCAACAGTTTCCATGGTTCAGCCTTTGAATTCTTCCGTGACAGAAACTTCAACGCAGTGGGTCACAATGCTGGCGCGAATGCTGTCAAAACTCCGTACAACCTGCACCGGTTTGGGGCCACGCTTGGCGGTCCAATTCGCCACGACAAAGACTTCTTCTTTGGCAGCTTCGGTGGATATCGTTTCAGAACCGCCGCCACTAACAGCGGCAATCTTCCAAGCGCAGCCCAAATTACTGGAAATTTCTCTGAAAACCTTCCTTCGGACATCACGTCATGCACCCAAACGCCTTCCGCGGCAGACAACAAGAACCTTAAATTTCTGGTTTGCAATCCAGCGACCCGCAAGCCTTACGCGAACAACACTCTTCCTTCAGTCGATCCTACCGCCGTCAATATCCTGAACTACATCACAACAGCCCTGAAGAAAGAAGCCAAACAGCCTTTCCGTACCGGGGATACTCCTTACACCTACCGTGTGCTCGAATCGACGCCTGAACAGAACGAAGAATATCTAATCAAGACCGATCATCAGATCACGCCGTCGCATCGTTTAACGCTGAGCTACTTCCTGTTGAACTACAGCATCCTCCAAAATCTCGGCGGTTTCACGCAAGCATGGTCGCACTCTAACTATGCCAACAAGCAGCAGAATGCCAACGTCAGCGATGTCTGGACGGTCAACTCTCGCACTGTCAATCAATTCTGGGTGAACTACACGCGCCAGAATGGCGGACGCATTCCAGTGAGCGGCGATCCCAGTAAAAAAACGCTAGCCGACTTCGGCTCGGATTTTGGGGTTGTTGGCACACCCTCGCTCTCAAATATCAGTGTCGGCGGAGTAGAGGGATTTTCGTTGACCCAGGCGATCACCGGCCCCAAGGCAGGCGCCAACGTTTATGGTGTTCGTGACGTACTGAGCACGACCCGTGGCAAGCACTCGCTCTACCTGGGCGGCGAAGCAGGTTTGGAAAAGGATTTCCAGCTTACTTCACTCAACAATTACGGCTCGTTCACCTTCTCCACGACTAACGGTGCCAGCAGCGCTCGTACGACTAACGGCTTGTCGGACTTTCTCGCAGGCACTCCTGCCAGCATGGGACAGGACACCGGACTCTATGCGAACGCCAATTGGTACAGCTACGGTCTTTTCGCACAAGACGACTGGCGCATTCGACCCAATCTGACCCTTAACCTTGGCATTCGCTACGACCGGCAGCAAGCTCCCACCGATCCCCAGCACATGCAGACAAACTTCAAGCCAGGGGTACAGTCTCACGCTTTCCCCAATGTTTCGATCGTCGGCAAAACCGGTCCCCAACTTGCTCCCCTTGGGATGCTCTTCCCTGGTGATCCCGGCGTGCCTGTCGGCGGAGTCTACACGCCGAACAATCACTTCTCGCCACGCGTAGGTTTTGCCTACGATCCCTATGGGACCGGCAGGACGGTTTTTCATGGCGCTGCCGGTCTTTTCTTCGGCGGTATCTCCGGCAACGAATGGGAGTTCCCTTCCAACTTTGCTCCCTACGCCGTGCGTAATAGCGGCTATAACAAGGTCACTTCTTTGACCCATCCATACTCGAATGACCCAACCGAGTTCCCTACCGGTTCCAATCCGTATCCAGAGCTGGCCTTCAACTACAAGCAAGGATCTGCAACGTTCTTACCCTTCAACCAGATCGTGGCCTTCGACCCGAACTATCGCTGGCCATACTCGATTCAATTGAACTTCGGCTTCCAGCAGCAATTTGGGAGAAGCCTGGCCCTAAGCGTGAACTACGTCGGCTCGCTCAACCGCAAGTCGCCGCTGTATAACGACATCAACGGACCGCAGTTCAACATCACCGCGACCGGCACCAGCGGTGCAAGCTGCAAGGATCTAACTCAGGCTTGTGGCTATGACAACAGCAGAAGCACCATCAACAACCGTCGGCCTCTCAACTCTATGTTTGGCGCGTCGGCGACTGTTCCTCTCTACAGCAACGTGTGGATCATCCGCTCCAACCAGAACTCCAACTACAACGGTCTGCAAGTCACATTGGAGCAGCGCATCACCCACCACGTCAGCGCCAAGGGATACTATTCCTGGAGCAAAACCCTGCAAAGCAATGCCCTCGACAGCACCAGCGGTTTGAACGGAACCTTTGTCGACTCAAACTATCCGCAACTCGAATATGGCCAGCGTTCAGACCAGGACCGCCGTCACATGATGACGATGTCCTTCGTCTGGAAGCCCGACTATTTCGACCACTACAATCGGTTTGTCAAAACCGCGTTGAATGGCTGGACCGTTAGCGGCATCTGGACCGCGAACAGCGGTCAGCCCTTCACCGTAACCACCGGCAACGACAACTACTTCTCTGGCCTTGGCAACAATCGCCCGAGTGTAGCGCCAGGCAAAACTCCTCACACCATCACCAGCCGTTCGCGCAGCGCCGAGATGAAGCAGTGGTTCGATAAGACGGCCTATTGCAGGCCCGGTGTCGATGCCGGTTGCCCAGGCGTCGGCCCTTTGGGCCTGCTTGGAAACACCCGTCCCGCACAACTTGACGATCCCGGTTATAGAAATGTTGACGCGTCGCTATTCCGGTCCTTCAACATTCACGAATCGTTCAGGTTTCAGTTTCGCAGTGAGATCAGCAATGTCTTCAATCTGACCAATCTGGGCACACCGTCAACCGCGATGAACAGCTCGACCTTCGGCCAAATCACCGGCAGCGGAGGCAGCAACCGCATCATCCAGGTTGGTGGCCGGATCCTCTTCTAAACGTTACCTCCACTTCCCAGAGCACCTGGAGGGTCAGGTGCTCTGGGACTTTTTTATTCAACTAACCTCCCTCTTCTTTAGCCCGACCGTTGTGATCCTGCGCCCGCGAGACCTTTGACCGCTGGCTCACTGACTATAACGAATCCAAACTACCCATGGTCCTGCTTCGACCCTACGAATCAGAAGGGATAGGCATGACACCGGCCAACAGACTCGTTGGCAGGTCACGCTTCCGTTTTGACACCTAACATTACCTCGGACGTAAGCAGAATCCGCAGGAACCGGTGAACGACCGCTTGGGATGTCTCTTCCCCGAGACTTCGAGTAACGGTAAGGCCTGTTAGCGCCAGTTGGAGCCATCAGTGTTTGGGCCATACAGGGAATGCCCCCACGTTCCTACCCCCGACTTGCCGATACTAACCATAGCGGAACTTTGAAACTCAACCAGCGCAAGACAGCAAACGAAAAGTCTGGCA
The DNA here is from genome assembly GCF_035532915.1 of Edaphobacter sp. Taxonomy (GTDB): domain Bacteria; phylum Acidobacteriota; class Terriglobia; order Terriglobales; family Acidobacteriaceae; genus Edaphobacter. The sequence continues at coordinate 6,478 of NZ_DATKQC010000198.1, read as the reverse complement.
GAATTACCGTGCTTTCATCTTCTCGAGCGCCATGTTGAGCGACAGCACGTTTACTCTGGGCTCACCGAAGAGTCCAAATTGCCGTGGCGTGATCGTATCCATCACAACGCGGCGGACCATAGCCTCACGCAGGCCACGCTCGCGAGCGACCCTGGGTACCTGATACAGAGCAGCAGCCGGACTGAGGTCCGGGTCCAGCCCGGAGCCAGAGGCTGTGACAAGGTCAATGGGCACCGGAACGTCTGAGCTCTCTGCTTTCACACTGGCTTCGACCCGATTGACGAGTTGTGTATTTGTGGGACCCAGGTTAGATCCTGCGGAGGCGGAGGCGTCATAGCCCGCACCGGCTGCTGATGGCCGGCTGTGAAAGTATCCTGCTCCGGTGAATGGCTGTCCGATCAGCTTCGACCCGATGACCTCTCCGTTGCGGACGATGAGTTGGCCATCGGCCTTATTCTGAAAGGCCAGCCTTGCCAATCCAGTGATAAGCAGCGGATAGGCCAGACCCAGAAGGACTGTCGTAACTACCGTGTATAGGCAGGCAGTAATGATGTGCTTTTTCATAATCTCCTCTAGGCCAAATGCAGGGTTGTGATCACGATATCGATCAGCTTGATTCCGATGAACGGAACAATGAGACCGCCGACCCCATAGATCAACAGGTTGCGGCGCAACAGGGCAGCCGCGGAGATAGGCCGGTACCCCACTCCGCGCAATGCAAGAGGTATGAGGCCGACGATTATCAACGCATTGAAGATAACGGCGGAGAGAACGGCCGACTCCGCATTGTGCAGGTGCATGATATTCAAGGCGTTCAGCACCGGGAAAACGCCTGCGAACATCGCCGGGATAATGGCAAAGTACTTGGCCACATCGTTGGATATAGAAAAGGTGGTGAGCGCGCCACGCGTCATGAGCAGTTGTTTACCGATGGCGACAATCTCGATCAGCTTGGTTGGGTTCGAGTCGAGGTCGACCATATTGCCGGCCTCTTTTGCCGCCTGCGTGCCCGAGTTCATGGCCACGCCGACATCGGCTTGTGCAAGCGCCGGGGCGTCGTTCGTTCCGTCTCCGGTCATGGCTACAAGCTTGCCATCTGCCTGCTCGCGGCGGATGAGATCCATCTTGTCCTTGGGTTTAGCTTCCGCCAGAAAATCGTCGACGCCTGCTTCGCGTGCAATCGCCGCTGCTGTGAGTGGGTTATCCCCGGTGATCATGATGGTGCGAATGCCCATGGCCCGCAGTTGTTCGAAACGCTCGCGCATGCCGCCTTTCACGACATCTTTCAGGTGAATGACTCCGAGTGCGTGCCCATTCTCCGTCACAACCAGTGGTGTTCCTCCACTGCGCGAGATTGTGTCTACGCTGTTACGCACTTCAACTGGCATATGCGAATTGTGCTCTTCCAGATAACGAGTGATGGCGTCGACTGCGCCTTTGCGGATGCTTCGGCCGTCCACCTCGATGCCGCTCATGCGCGTTGTGGCGGAAAACGGGACGAACTTCGCATTGAGAGAGGCGAGTTCGCGGCCACGCAGGTTGAACTGTTCCTTGGCAAGTACGACAATGGAACGGCCCTCAGGCGTTTCATCCGACAACGACGAGAGTTGTGAGGCATCGGCCAGATGCTCTGTGCTGACGCCCGGCCCGGCAATGAACTCGGCAGCCTGGCGATTGCCAATAGTGATTGTTCCCGTCTTGTCTAGGAGCAACGTGTTCACATCGCCTGCAGCTTCGACCGCGCGTCCCGAGGTGGCAAGCACATTGTGCTGCACCAGGCGGTCCATGCCTGCAATACCGATCGCCGAGAGTAGGCCTCCGATCGTGGTTGGGATAAGGCAGACGAGCAGCGCAATCAGCACGAAGATCGTCTGCGGCGCGCCGGAATAGATGGCAAAAGGCTGCAGCGTCACGACAGCGAATAGAAAAATAATTGTGAGGCCCGCGAGAAGAATATTGAGCGCAATCTCGTTGGGGGTCTTCTGCCGCTCCGCTCCTTCGACCAGCGCAATCATGCGATCGAGGAAGGTCTCGCCAGGATTGGACGTGATGCGCACGGTGATGACGTCGGAGAGAACACGCGTGCCCCCTGTCACAGCAGAACGGTCCCCTCCGGCCTCACGAATTACGGGTGCCGATTCGCCGGTAATGGCGGACTCGTCCACGGAAGCGACGCCTTCGATGACTTCGCCGTCGCCGGGAACAATGTCGCCTGCAGAGACGCGCACGATATTGCCGACGCGTAGCCGGGAACTGGGAATCTGTTGCACAACACCTTCCACAAGCATGTTGGCGCAGGTCTCAGACTTGGCCTGCCGAAGTGCATCGGCCTGGGCTTTACCACGGCCTTCGGCCATAGCTTCCGCAAAGTTCGCGAACAGGACGGTGAACCATAGCCAGAGCGTGATCTGCAGGTTGAAACCGAAGTGTCCCTTATGTGTCGCGGCGTTGACCAACAGCAACACTGTGGTGAGCGCACTTCCAATCTCCACGACGAACATCACGGGGTTTTGCATCATGGTGCGCGGGTTTAGCTTGGCCAGAGCATCGATGAGTGCTCGGCGAACGATGTCGGCGTTGAAGAGAGAGCTGCGATGACCGTGCATAGACATAAATTCTTAGCTTCCTAAAAGGCGTGCCCAGCACGCAGCAGCAGATGTTCGAGAATGGGACCGAGACTCAGCGAGGGAAAGAATGTGAGAGCGCCAACAATCACAATCACGCCGATCAGCAGCATCGTGAACAATGGTGTGGTCACGGGGAAAGTTCCTGACGAAGTCGGGGCGATTTTTTTGCCAGCAAGGTTTCCGGCGATCGCCAGCATCGGCACGATCATCATGAAACGGCCGAAGAACATCGCGATTGCAAGTGAGTAGTTGAACCAGTGAGTATTGGCATTCAATCCTGCGAAAGCTGAGCCGTTGTTCCCGGTCGCGGAGGTATAGGCATATAAGACTTCGGAAAGGCCGTGCGGCCCATGATTGGCGAGGCTGCTTAGGCCGACGTTCGGCATCAGCAAGGTGATTGCTGAAAATCCAAGAATGATGAATGGAAAGATAAGCAGATACAGCATGGCCATCTGAACGTCATACGACTCGATCTTTTTCCCAAGGTACTCCGGAGTTCGACCAACCATGAGCCCCGCGATAAAGACCGTCATCACGATAAAAACGAGCATCCCGTACAGTCCCGCTCCCACCCCTCCAAAGACAATTTCCCCGAGCAGGATATTGGCCATCGGCACCATGCCACCGAGGGGCATGAAGCTGTCATGCATGCTGTTGACGGCGCCACAACTTGCGTCCGTAGTCACGGTGGCAAAGAGCGCCGAGTTGGTTATGCCAAAGCGGACTTCCTTGCCCTCCATATTTCCTCCGGATTGCATCAGTGAAGTCTGCTGGTCGACACCATGCAGCAACGGATTGGGTTGCGATTCCGCCCAGTAACAGGTGAGCGTGCCGACAAACCACAGCACCACCATGGCCGCCAGCACGGCCCACCCATGTTTCGGCGAGCCCACCATCTCTCCTAGACAGAGCGCAAGTCCCGCGGGCAACAGAAAAATGGCAAGCATCTCGAGGAAGTTGGATAAAGGGGTGGGATTTTCAAAAGGATGCGCACTATTTGCGTTGAAGAAGCCTCCGCCGTTCGTGCCCAGCATCTTGATAGCTTCCTGTGAGGCAACAGGGCCCTGTGCAATAGTCTGTGTCGTTACGATCGTCGTTTTGCCGTCGAGTCCGGTAACTTTTTGCGGCTCCATCAGCCTGGCGGTGTCATACGGGCGGAAGTTCTGCACGACGCCCTGGGACAAAAAAGCCAGCGAGAACACGATGGAGAGGGGCAACAGAACCCACAGTGTGGCCCGCGTGACGTCCACCCAGAAATTACCCAGCGTCTTGGACTCGCGTCGGGCGATGCCCCGAACGAAAGCCATGGCGAGCGCCATGCCAACCGCCGCAGACCAGAAGTTATGGGTGGCGAGCCCAAGCATCTGCGTCAGATAGCTCATTGTGGTTTCGGGTGTATATGCCTGCCAATTTGTGTTCGTTGTAAATGAGATGGCAGTGTTGAATGCGAGAGCGGACTCGACCGCGGGAAGATGTTGCGGATTGAGTGGCAGCAGGTGCTGCAGTCGCTCGACAGCGTAGGTCAGGACGAGCGTTGCCGCGCTGAAGAGAAGTGTCGCGCCTGCGTACTCGGTCCAGCGCATCTCGTGATCGGAATCTACACCCGTGATGCGATAGAGCAAACGCTCACATGGGATGAGCACCGGATCAAGCCATGTCTTGCGGTGGCTGAATACGCGGGTGAGGTACCTGCCCATTGGCTGCGCAAGCAGCAGAACAGTCACGATAAAAACAGAAATCTGGAGCCAGCCATTGAGTGACATCAGAACCTTTCCGGACGCAGAAGCGCGTAGACGAGGTAGACAAGAATGGCAGCCGAAATAACAAGCAACAGAGAGTTGAGAATCATGATTGCTTTCCTTTCAGCCGCTCGCATCCCAGCACATAAGCCATGGCGAGAGCGAACAGCAGTACGAGTGAGACGAGAACTAGCACATCTGACATAGGAGACCTCCGGTTACCGTTGGTCCTGGCACAGGTGAACGTGCCAGAGACACTGACCGAAAAAAGTTTGATTGGAGAGAAGGCGTTGATACGCCGCGCGAGTGACGAAAGGAATTTTCATGCTGCCCTCAAGAAGCATTGAAGCGCTCAAAGGCGTTGAAAGTCCGTAGAAAAGGTGTTAAGAATTCGTAAGTTCGTCTGCCAGGCTGAGCGGCGCGTCCGTTTCAGGCGCGAAGCGATATCCAATCCACGGTTCGCTGTGGATGTATTTCTGCCCCACTTCGGATTCGATCTTCTTTCGCAACCCGGCGATCAGGACACGCAAATACTCCGGCTGATCTTCCGCACCGGGCCCCCACACGGCCCGTAGAAGGACCTTGTGGGTCAGCACACGGCGCGGGGCACGGGCAAAGTGAAGCAGTAAATCGAATTCCTTTGGCGTGAGGTGAACTGCCTGACCTCGCACCGATACGGTGTGCGCGTCGGCATCAATGACGAAATCTCCGGTCTCGATATGAGCTTCTGTGGCGACAGGCTCTGCAGCACGACGCAACTGAGCGCGAACACGAGCCAGCAACTCTGGCATACTGAACGGCTTCGTCAGATAGTCGTCGGCCCCTTCGTCAAGGGCCGTGATCTTCATGGCGTCCGTGTCCCGAACGCTAAGCACGATGATCGGAGTCTGTGAGATTCGCCGCACGGCCCGTGTGAGATCGAGGCCGGTCATCTCAGGCATGGCCAGATCAGAGATGATCAGGTCCGGACGGTCAGCTTCGAAGCGAGTATAAGCTTCCGCACCGTTGCCAGCCACAAGTACCTCATACCCGCTGCTTTGCAGCGAAGCGCGCAACATGCGCGTGATCTGCCGTTCGTCATCTACTACAAGAATCCGTTTCAATGGCTCTCCTTCGTGACGATGTGCAGATCCACGTTCGGGGCTTCAGACATGAACTTCTGTATAGCGAGGTAATAGAGATATTTACGCAGCCCATGCAGCGTGGAGCGACCCACAATCGCCTGCGTAATCCGATGCTCGCGAACATAAGCGGCGGTGACACGAGCGGTATCACTGCCATTGAGGGTCACTACAGTTGCTCCGAGATTCCGTGCAAACTGCAGGCTGGACTCCAGCGTTTGCTTGTGCTTCAAATCTGAGTCGAGTTCGCTCGCCACATGCAAAACGTAGAGTTCACCATTGAGCGCATCCGATAGCCTGGCGCCGCGTGCGATGAGATCACGCGCCTGTGTGCCGGAGCTGATGCAGACGGCAATCTTCTCTGCAACGGTCCAATGCGCCCCGAGTCGCTTGCGTTTCACATAATCGTCGAGAGTGCGATCGACCGCGCGCGTAACCCGTTGGAGAGCCATTTCGCGCAGGGCGATGAGATTGCCGCGGCGGAAAAAATTGGACAGCGACCGCTCCACTCTGTCCATGGGATAGATATCGCCTCGGCGCATGCGCGTGACAAGTGCTTCCGGTGTCAGATCGCTGATCACAATTTCATCCGCACGATCCAGCACCCAATCGGGAACCTGCTCCCGCACCGCGATTCCGGTCAGCGCCTGCACTCGTGATGCCAGGCTTTCTACATGCTGAATGTTGATCGTACTCAGGACATCAATCTTGTTGTCCAACAGGAGCAGAACGTCTTCGTATCGCTTGGCAAACCGGCTGCCTCCCACATTGGTGTGCGCCAGTTCATCGACCAGAACGACCTGCGGCATGCGTGCGAGGATCGCATCGACGTCCATCTCCGCGAACAGGGTTCCTTTGTAGTCGATCTCTCGACGTGGAACCTGCTCAAGCTTGGCGGCCAGTTCTGCGGTTGCATGGCGTCCGTGTGTTTCAACGATTCCTATGACCGCGTCCTCGCCGCGACTGCGACGGCGGATGCCTTCGCCGAGCA
>NZ_DATKQC010000197.1:0-26002 GCF_035532915.1 Edaphobacter sp. | reverse complement strand
ATCAACGGCGCCAGCGGACCAAGGTGTGCCCGCGACCGCTCTCCGGCATCATTCATATCCGCCGGATCCTGCTCCCTGGCTCTGCCTGTCGAATGCCCGGGCATTGCCAATGCGCTAAAACGATTCAATCTGAGATTGAATCGTTACAGCACTAAAATAACGCCTGTAAATAGTTTTTACGGAACTCAAAAGATAGAGGAGCTTGCCGAGGAGAACCGTCAAAACTATGTACTTTTTGCGGAACTCCTGTCGGGGGCCCCAAACATAAATCGATAAACTAAAGCGTTTTAGCGACAATCATGTTTACGTCTCCGAGCCAGTCACTGTCAAGGAAAAAATGGAGATCTCGTCATACCTTCCAGTTCCCCGGTCGCCGTGTAGTCTGATAAAGCGACTCGCCGGAGCTGTTCCGCTGCGTCTCTCTCAGGACTAAAGATCATCTTGACCGAACCGCTGAAAACCCATCTCGCCTCACCTGACTGCGATGCCTTCCTGCATCGGGAGACTCCGTCCGGATCAAAGGCCGGGCGCGAACAGTCTCTTGCCCTTCTCTCTGGAAGACGAGTTCTGATCACTGGCGCCGGCGGCTGTATCGGTTCCGCGCTGGCAAAAGCGGTGACCCAAGCAGGCGCGCGCGAACTCATTCTGCTCGATGCCTCCGAGGGAGCCCTTTACGACATTCAGCAAACTCTCCTCGGCCTGAAAATGACGTCGCCGCACTTCCTCATCCTCGCGAGCGTCAGCGACACCGCGGCTATCACCAGCCTGTTCGAGCGGCATCAACCGGAGATTGTATTCCACGCTGCCGCCTTCAAGCATGTGCCGCTGATGGAGGACAATCCTTTTGCCGCCGTGGCCAACAACGCACTCGCCACTCACACCCTTGCTGAGGCAGTCGCGAGATACGGCAGCGATCAACTGCTGATGGTCTCTACCGATAAAGCGGTTGCGCCATCGAGCATCATGGGGGCCTCCAAGCGCATCGCCGAGCTCATCCTGCTTGTTCCTCGCACACCTCCTGTTTGCATGAAGGCAATCCGGCTCGGCAATGTGCTGGGCTCTTCAGGCAGCGTTGTTCCCCTCTTTGAGCGGCAGATCGCGCAGGGAGGTCCGGTCACGGTATCCCACCCCGACGTGCGACGCTATTTCATGACGCTCACCGAGGCCGTGGACACCCTTCTCAGCGCCCTGTCCCCTGACTCGCCTACCGGCGTGTCCGTGCCGGAACTGGGAGAGCCGATCCGCATCTTGGACCTCGCAAAATTCCTGATCGGCCAGCAACAGGTGCCAATCGTCTTCACCGAACTCCGTCCCGGAGACAAGATGGACGAGTCGTTAATTTCATCGTCTGAATCCTATCGCAGCCCATTGGGCGGCTCGCTGCGTGCGGTCGACAGCCCCACACTCTCTTCCGACGAGCTTTCGTTTTCATTGAACGATCTGCGAAGAGCCATCGACCAGAGCGACCTCCCCTCCCTGCTTGAAACCGTACAGCGCATGGTGCCGGAGTATCGTCCCAGCCGCGCTTTAGCGTCCGCCGCAATGGTGAATGCATGAAGCGCACGATCGCTGTCGTCACCAGCTCACGCGCGGATTACAGCCACCTCTATTGGCCACTGAAGGATCTCGCCGCGCATCCCAACGTGGACCTGAAGCTCATCGTTCTCGCCGCGCATCTCTCCCCGGCCTTCGGCAATACGGTGAACGAGATCGAGCAGGACGGATTCGCCATCGCCTCGCGCATCGAGTGCCTGCTCAACTCTGACACCGACACCGGCATGGCGAAGACTCTCGGTCTCGCCGTGCTGGGATTGACCGATGTCCTCGCGCAGATGCGCCCCGACCTTCTGCTTCTCATCGCAGATCGCTACGAGATGCTCGCCCCCGCCAGTGTGGCTCTTACCCTGCGTATCCCGGTGGCTCACATCGAAGGCGGCGAGATCAGCGAAGGCGCGATCGACGACGCCGTCCGCAATGCTCTCACCAAAATGGCGCACATCCACTTCACCTCCACCGATACGGCGCGCGCCCGCGTCATCAGCATGGGCGAAGAGCCGTGGCGAGTGACCCGCGCAGGCGCACCCTCCCTCGATCACATCACGCGAAGCCAATTACTGACGCGTTCGCAGTTGGAGCAGGCGCTGAAAATAGACCTGAAACAAGCTCCAACCGTCGTGGCCTACCATCCAGTCACGCTATTGCAGAACACCACCGAAGAAGCCGACGCGCTCTTCGCCGCACTCGCACAGATCAAGGGCCAGATCGTCTTCTGCTATCCCAACGCTGATGCAGGCAGCCATAGCCTGATGCAGCGCACTCATGAATTTATCCGGCAGCACACCGACGCGCACGTCTTCGTCAACCTCGGCGCCGTGACCTATTGGAGCCTTCTGAAACAAGCTGGTCTGCTCCTCGGCAACTCCAGCAGCGGCATCATGGAGGCAGCATCGTTCGCTTTGCCCGTGGTCAACGTCGGGCTCCGGCAATATGGCCGCGAGCGAGCGCCCAACGTGCTCGACGCCGATCCCAACATCGATTCCATCCTCGATAAAATCGCCACAGCGCGAAGCGCAGACTTCCGCGAATCGCTGCGTGGCATGACGAATCCCTATGGCGACGGCCATGCCGCTGAGCGAATCGTGCATGTTCTCACGACCGTTTCCCTTGAAGGCTTGCTGCGCAAGCGAGCCACCTCCGTCCAATCATGACGATCCCCCTCTCCTCGCCCGATATTACCGAGGCAGAAATTGAAGCCGTCACCGCCGTTCTGCGCACCTCGCGACTCAGTCTCGGGCCGCAGATGGAGGCCTTTGAGGATGCAATGGCGAATTACATCGGCGTCCCGCACGCCGTCGCGGTCAGCTCTGGGACGGCTGGCCTACATCTGTGCATCAAGGCGCTCGGCATCGGCGAAGGCGACGAGGTTATCGTTCCATCTTTCACCTTCATCGCCGCTGCCAACTCCATTCGCTACGAACGCGCACAGCCTATCTTCGTAGACATCGATGCCGAATCGCTGAATATGTCTCCGGCCAGCATCGAGCAGGCGATCACCGCAAAGACCCGCGCCATCCTCGTCGTACACACCTTTGGCCGTCCTTCCGAGATGACAGCCATCATGGACATCGCCAGCCGCCATCATCTTCTCGTTATCGAAGACGCCTGCGAAGCCATCGGCGCAACCTATCAGGGACGCAAGGCTGGCTCGTTCGGTGACGCCGCAGTCTTTGCCTTCTATCCCAACAAGCAGATCACGACCGGCGAAGGCGGCATGGTCGTCACCCGGCGACCAGAGTTGGCAGAGCATATCCGCGCACTACGCAACCAAGGCCGCTACGACAGCGCAGAGTGGCTGCAACACGCCGAACTTGGCTACAACTATCGCCTCTCCGAGATCAACTGCGCCCTCGGCCTCGCGCAGCTTCAGCGCATCGGACCCATCCTGCAACAGCGCGAGAAAGTAGCCCGTCAATATCAGCAATCCCTCGCAGAGATAAGCGACCTCGTTCTCCCCGCAACAGACGTTCCCGGTACGCGCATCAGTTGGTTCGTCTACGTAGTTCGCCTCAACGCTGCATGGACAGAGGCAGACCGCGACAGCATCATCGCCGCACTCACCCAGGCAGGCATCGGCTGCGCACGCTACTTCGCTCCCATCCATCTACAGCCAAGCTATGCTGCATGGCGCAACTCGGCTGCGCTTCCTATAACGGAGGCGCAGGCCAGCCGCACCATCGCGCTTCCCTTCTTCAACCGCATCACCGAGAATGAAATCGCACAGGTCAGCGATACCCTGCGTGCAGCACTACTTCAGATACCAAATAAATAGACACATGAGCGACTTAGTCCTGCAACCCGCCGTCGATCTTCTGGCGATGATCTCCGCCCGCAAGCTCTCTCCGCTCGAACTCGCCGAAGAGCACATCCTCCAGATCAAACGGCTGAACCCGCAGCTCAACGCCCTCATCGACTTCGACGAACAACGAGTCCGCGCCCAGGCCATCGCTCTAGACAAAGCTGCGCCAACCGGCCTTCTTCACGGCCTTCCTATGACGATCAAGGCCTGCATCGCCGTAGCCGGACACCGCTGCGAGACTGGAAGCCTGTTCAACAAAGGGCACATCCCCAACGAAGACGCAGTCATCGTCGAGCGCAGCAGGCAAGCAGGCGCAATCATTGTCGGCACCACAAACTGCCCAGAATTTCTGATGGCATACGAGACCGACAACCTTCTCTATGGCCGCACTTCAAATCCATGGGACCTCACTCGCAGCGCAGGAGGCTCGAGCGGCGGCGAATCCGCTGCCATCGCCGCAGGCCTCTCTGCCTGCGGCTTCGGCAGCGACGGCGGAGGCTCCGTGCGCGAGCCCGCGCACTTCACCGGCATCTGCGCACTCAAGCCAACTCCCGGCAGAATCCCTGCAGCCGGTCATCTTCCCCCCTGCGTCGGCCCCTTCTCGCTGCTCGGCGCCATCGGCCCCATGGCACGCACCATCGCCGACGTATCGCTCCTCTTCAACGTCCTCTCCGGCCATGCCGACGCCGATCCCACCGGCGCTCCCGTGCCTCTCCAGCGCTACACCACAGAAGATCTGCAAAAAATCCCCATAGGCTTCTTTGAAGACGACTCCATCGCGCCTGTAACTCCCGAGACGAGACAGGCCATACAGGACGCAGTCCGTTCCCTGCGCAGCCAGGGCTTCCGCGTCGAGCCCTTCCGCCCTCGCGCACTCGAAGCAGCACGCAAACTCTGGTGGAAGTATTTCGTGCGTTGCGGAGCCATGCTGCTCAACCCTATCGTTGCAGGCAAAGAGTCGCGCCTCAGCCCAACCTTTCAGGACTTCCTCGCCATCGCCCGCCAGGACCCGCCGCTCACTGGATACGAACTACTCTTCGCATGGGCAGAGTGCGACGTCATAAGGGCCGCCCTGCTCGAAGAGATGCGCGAGTTCCCCATCCTGCTCATGCCCGTCTGCTCAGTCCCCGCGTTTCGCCACGGCGAGCGCCAATGGAACATCGACGGACGGCAAGTCGCCTATCTCGACGCGATGCGCTACACCCAATGGTTTAACCTGCTCGGCGCACCCGCCGCCGTTGTGCCAGTTGGACGCTCGCCGGAGGGCCTGCCCATCGGCATCCAGATCGCAGGTCGCCCTTATCAGGATGAAGCCGTCCTCGGCATCGCCGCCGCTATCGAGCGCGACTTCGGCTACCAGCCTCCACCACTTGCGCGCCGCGTCAGCTAAACCAACTGCACTTCAATCGTCTTCGCGTCCAGATCGAGCTTCGTAATCTTGAAGCTGCGAATCTGTCCCGCGCGGACTTCATCCGTCTTGGCCGCGCTCACAGGCCCACTCTTCCAGCGCTCCTTTAACATCGAGCTAAACGCCGAAAGGTCAACCTGACCCGCAGCCGCAGGCTGTTCTTCCTTTGCAGCCGCCGCAGCTATCCTGCATCTGCTGCGAATCCCTTCGCCCAGTTCCACCGTCGCGTTGTCGCCGGAGACCTCGATCAACCGCCCCGTCACCACATCGCCTTCCTTGTGCTCGGCGATGTACTCATCGAGCCCCGTCGGAACAAGCTGCTTCATGCTCAGCTTGATCTGCCGCTTGTCCTTGTCGACGTCGAGCACCTTGGCCTTCACCACCTGGCCCACGCGCAGCACATCCTGCGGACGCTCCACACGCTTCTCCGCGCTGATCTCGCTGACGTGAATCATGCCCTCCACGCCCTCGGCAAGCTGCACAAACGCGCCAAACTTGGTGAGGCTGACAACCGGCCCTTCGACCGTCGAACCCGCCGCAAACTTCTCCTGCGCCTCGACCCACGGATCGCCCAGCGTCTGCTTCAGCCCCAGCGACATGCGCCGCTCAGCCACGTTGACGCCAAGAATCATCACTTCGACGGTCTCGCCCGGCTTCAACAGGTCGCTCGGCTTGTGAACCTTCTTCGCCCACGACATCTCCGATAGATGAACCATCCCTTCAATGCCGAACTCCAGTTCCACAAACGCGCCAAAATCGGTCGCCCGCGTCACCACTCCGCGAACCCGTTCGCCCGCCGTGTACTTCCCTTCCACCGCGTCCCATGGATGCGGCAGAAGCTGCTTCATACCCAGCGAGATCTTCTTGCTCGCCGCGTCAATCTTCAACACCTTCACTTCGACCTGCTGCCCCACCGAAAGCACATCGGCAGGCTTGTTCACACGTCCCCAAGCGATATCGCTGATGTGCAACAGCCCATCCACGCCGCCGATATCGACAAACGCTCCATAGTCGGCAAGGCTGCGCACCGTCCCCAACGCAGTGTCGCCTTCCTTAATCTCGGCATACCGCCGCTCCTTGGTCGAACGCTCTTCCTCTTCGGCAACCGAGCGATGGTCCACCACCACATCTTCCTCGGCCACATCCAGCTTGATGATGCGGCAGGTAATCTCCTGCCCTACCAGCTTCTCCATCTCGGCGGCATCACGCGCTCCGCTGCGCGATCCTGGCATAAACGCCCGCGATCCCACATCCACGGTCAGTCCACCCTTAACCACACCCGTCACTGTGCCAACAATGATCGCCTTATCCGCAAATGCCTTCTCGAGCGCGGTCCAGTCCTTGGGACGCTCCACCCTCTGCCGCGAAAGCTCGTAGTAGCCCTCGGCATCGCGCCCCTTCACCGTCACCAGCAGCTTCGTGCCGACCTCAACCGTCTCATTGGCGTTCTGAAACAAGGTCAGTGGCAAAATGCCTTCAGTCTTAAATCCAATATCGACAAATACCGACTCAGCCGAAACAGCAATGACTGTCCCTTCAAGCTGCCTGCCATCCTCGCCTACCCGGTGCGAGTGGCTCTGCTCATACTGCGAAAGGATCTTATCGAATGATTCGTTATTTTCGAGGGTTGATTCTGCTGTCGAAACATCTGGATTGGACATGAAAAGTTACAGCCTCGCTATCACCGTGATTGCGGCTAGGATACCATCGCGTCCGCTTATCGCGCTGACACGGCTCACTCAATAGAAGGCTTGCTCACGACCGGCGCACCCGCAGGCGGCATCCCGAACAGCCGCCGCAAAGGCCGCTGAATCGCCCGCAACAGCGCACGAGCAGCCAGCACCGCCGCCACCAGCAACACCACCGCAATCGAAGCCGCCACAATCGGATGATGCGTGGCAAACCATGTCAGCCCTACCGCAACAACATCTTCCGCACTGCTCAACGCAATATTCGACACTGGCTCAGGGCTGGGCGTCACCACCGCCCGCAGCGCCGTCTTCGAGCTATGGGTAGCCAGCGCTATCGCCGCCCCTACTCCGGTGGCGATGATCTGCATCTGCGGCGAAAGCTGGGCGCTCGCATGATAGGCAACCAGCGCAGCAATCGGCACACGAACAGCAGTGTGCAGCACGTTCCAGAAGACATCGAAGCCCGGAATCTTGTCCGCGACAAACTCAACGGCGAACATGATCGCGCACACCACCAGCACCCACGTATGCCCCAGCGAATCCAGCCCCGCGGGCAACGCAACCCAGTGCGTTCGCGCCAATATCCCCAGCGTCAGTACGGTGGCATAGATATTCAGCCCCGCCGCGAAGCTGGCAGCAATCACAAGCGCGGTAATACTGGCAGGCGAGAAGTCCATGTGCACGGAATTCTATACCCCTTCGATCATCGCTCGTCGGGTATATATTGACCTCCAGAGCGCGATTCCACCGAATAAAGAGACCGCCTGCATGAAGACCAATCCAACCTTGGATGAACGAGCCAGTCACTGCTTCGGCTGCGGCCCCGCCAATCCGCAAGGCCTCCATCTTAGCTTCGAGATCGACACCACCCATCCGGAAGTTCCCACCGCCACCGCGCACATCCAGTTGACGCAGCTATACGAAGGCCCACCCGGTTACATCCACGGAGGCATCGTAGCCACTCTCCTCGACGAGGCCATGAGCAAGCTCAACCGCCCGCTCAACGTCCTCGCCATGACCCGCCACATGGAGGTCGACTACCTTCGCCCTGCCCCACTGCACCAGCCGCTGGTTCTCACCAGCCGCCATCTTCGCCGCGAAGGACGCAAACTCTTCCATCAGGCCGAACTCCAGCACCCCGACGGCACTGTCCTCGCCCGCGGCAAGGGCCTCTTCGTCGTCATCGACGAGAAGCTGCTCGCCCGCGCTGGCCTCAGCCAGACTCAGAGCTAAATCTCAGAACCAGGCATAAAGACTAGGCTTCAAGCTCTTCCCAATACCCTTGGTCCCGCAGAAAATAACTCTCATCCCAGCTATGCAGCATCGTCTTGAAGAACATCCAGACCATCCGCGCATGTCCCAGTTTCTTGAACCGCCGATTGGTCGTCAGCACCTTGCCCCGCACAATCCGAAACCGCGGCCGCTCCACGCCTTTGGATAAGAGATAGTCCTCCGCGAACAGCGCGCGCTCGTTGAAGCCACCCAGCCTCCAGAACGCCTCGCGTTCGAACAACATGAACATCCCGGTGGCAAACGGGCTCACAAACGAACTCATACGCTGCACCAGATTATTACCCGCATACAGCGCATCGTCGAAGAAGCCGCCATGCCTGCACGCAATGTTCGTCGTCGCCAGGTGCAGATGTCTTCGCGTCATCTTCCACAACGCCCGCCGCAGCAGCGTCGGCTCCGGCAGCTCCACGTCGGCATCCAGAAACAGCACAAAACGGGTCGTCGCCAGTCGCGCCCCCGCGTTCCTTCCCACCGAAGGCAGCCCACCCGGAATCACCTCGACATTCAACCGGTCGCGAAAGCTCAGCGCCACCTCCACCGTGCCATCCGTCGATCCGGCATCGGCGACAATCACCCTTGTCTGCGCCATGCCCTCATAGTCCTGCCTGCAAAGCGATTTCAGAAGCTTCGGCAGCATCTTCACTTCGTTCTTCGCAGGAATCACAATCGTCAGCTCAGCTTTCATTTGCCCTCCATACACTGGCAACACCTGACTCTCTACGTAGTTTGACGAGATAACTCAACACACCGCATAAATACTTCTTGAATTTCCAGCAAATCTCTCGCTGCGGGCCTCATCTCTGTCAATAGCCCAGCGCTTACATCCATCGCCGCAAAACTGGTAAACTTAACTTTCCCGCGAACAGCCTGAATCACCCCCTCAGCGCGCCTCTCGCGGCAAGGAGATATCGTCATGGCAGATCACACCACCAACGGCAACTTCGCCTCATCCTCCCTCCGCCTCAAGACCGGCCTGGCCGAGATGCTTAAAGGTGGCGTCATCATGGACGTCATGAACGTCGAGCAGGCCCGCATCGCCGAAGAAGCCGGTGCCATCTCCGTCATGGCGCTCGAGCGTGTCCCCGCCATGATCCGCGCCGAAGGCGGCGTCGCCCGCATGGCCAACCCCAAGCTCATCAAGGAGATCGTCGCCGCCGTCTCCATCCCCGTCATGGCCAAGGCCCGCATCGGCCACTTCGCCGAAGCGCAGGTGCTCCAGACCCTCGGCGTCGACTTTATCGACGAGTCCGAGGTCCTCACCCCCGCCGACGAGGTCTACCACATCGACAAGCACGCCTTCACCACTCCCTTCGTCTGCGGAGCCCGCAATCTCGGTGAAGCTCTCCGCCGCATAGCCGAAGGCGCAGCCATGATCCGCACCAAGGGCGAACCCGGCACCGGCGATGTCGTCCACGCCGTCCAGCACATGCGTCAGATCGTCCGCGAGATCAAGGCCCTCACCGTCCTCGGAGATGAAGAGCTATACAACGCCGCCAAGGTCCACGGCGCGCCCTACGAGCTCGTCCGCATGGTCGCCAAGGCCGGCAAGCTGCCCGTCCCCAACTTCTCCGCTGGCGGCATCGCCACCCCCGCCGACGCCGCTCTCATGATGCAGCTCGGAGCAGAGTCCATCTTCGTGGGCTCCGGCATCTTCATGAAGGAGCGCGCCACCCCCCTCGACGTCGAAAACGACCCAAAGGAGCGCGCCGAAGCCGTCTCCCGCGCCAAGGCCATCGTCATCGCCACCACCCACTTCAACGACCCCAAGATTGTGGCCGAAGCCAGCGAAGCCGTCACAGGAACGATGAAGGGCCTCGCCGCAGCAGCCATCGAAGAGCGTGACCTCATGCAGACCCGCGGCTGGTAAAGCCTGCTCTTAGGCAACAAATCACTGAGGCGGTTACGATTCTGCATCGTAGCCGCCTTTTCTGCGTCTTATGTTCAGAGCGCGAGTCCACCGCTTCAGGAAGAAGCCACCAGCAATGGCCCACCAGTTTTCCTCCCTTACCTTTACCGACGATGTTGCCGAAGTTCAGCGTGAGATGGGCAGCCGTCCCTCAAACGAAAAGCTGACCGAGCGCGGCCCCGACAACGACACCCTCGGCCCCTACGAGCGCGACTTTATCGCCCTCCGCGACGGCTTTTACATCTCCACCATCGGCTCTACCGGCTGGCCCTACATCCAGTTCCGCGGAGGTCCCATCGGCTTCGTCCAGGTCCGCGACGAGCACACGCTGGCCTACGCTGATGTCACCGGCAATCGCCAGTACATCACCACCGGGAACCTCCGCGGCAATCAACGCGCCGCGCTCTTTTTCATGGATTATCCCCACCAGACCCGTCTCAAACTTCTGGCCAATGTTGAGGCGATCCCCTGGAGCCAAGCACCCGATTGGAAGACCGACCTGATGCTCCCCGAACATGGCCGCCCCGAGCGTTTGATCTTGCTCCACGTCGCCGCCTTCGACTGGAACTGCCCGCAGCACATCCCCCAACGCTGGACCATCGAAGAGCTCAAGCAAACTACATTCTTCGAACGCATCGAATCGCTGGAACAAGAGGTACGCACCCTCAAGGCAGCCCTGGCGGACGCGCAAAAACCTCATCCGTAGCGCCTTGGCTAATACTGCGTAGCTAAAGCTGGCAGCGGCAGCACTACAACTGTCTTGCCCTGCCAGTACCCCTGCACCCCGCGCGCAACCATCCTCGAATGAGTCTCCCTCTCGACATCATCGTTGTGTTCCGCAAAGAACCGCTTAGCCCCAGCCTCGGTGGCGAACACAATAAAATCATCCGGATGCAGCGCCACGTCTCTGCGCAGGCTCTCGCGCATCACCGCCGCATCGTTAACATGGCTCGAAACCACGAGTCTTTCCGGAGATGACATCTGCGAATCCCCTGGGAGTGTGACTGATGCCCGGCACGGCAACGTCATCCATAGCAGCACCGCAAACAAGCGCACGTTATCTCCAGCAACCCGCATGCCTCTGATATACCGCTCAATTCTGCGCTCCGATATTCCCCGAACGGGGTAGTGTGACTTCGACTTCATCACCTGGTCATGCTCAACCCAGGCGCCAAAGTTCCATACCGCATCGTTTCAACTTATCTACAATCGAATAAACAGCATGCCAAAGAGACCTCTTACCATCGGCGTCCTTGCCCTCCAGGGCGCATTCGAAGCCCACGCAAAAGCCCTCGAAGCCCTCGGCATCACCGCGAAGCTCATCCGCAACCCGGCAGAGCTTCAAAACCTCGACGGCCTGATCATTCCCGGCGGCGAGTCCACTACCTTCCTCAAGTTCCTCGAGCGCGACGGCTTCCTCGATGCCCTACAATCTTTCGTCGAGACCACGCCCACCTTCGGCACCTGCGCCGGAGCCATCCTGCTGGCAAAGCAGGTAGAAAACCCCACGCAAAAATCTCTCGCCGTCCTCGATATCACTGTCGAGCGCAACGCCTACGGTCGCCAGATCGACTCCGCCATCCTCACCGCGCCGACGAAGCTCGAAGGCGGTCCGCTGGAGATGGTCTTCATCCGCGCCCCGCGCATCACCCACACTGGCCCCACTGTCGAGACCCTGGCCGAGCGCGACGGCTTCCCCGTCCTCGTCCGCCAGGGCCACCTGCTCGCGGCTACCTTTCACCCCGAGCTAAGCGCGGACACCCGCGTCCACCAAATCTTCCTCGAGATGGTTCAAGCCCATCACCCTTAAGCGATTGGCGCCAGCCCCGCGGCATCAGGCAACGTGCGTCTTCAAAAACTCCAGCGTCCTCTTCCGTGCCAGTGCAGCCGACGTCGCATGATGGGTATTCGGGTCCACATCGCGATTGAACGCATGTCCAGCGCCCTTGTAGACGTAGATCTCTACCTCGGGATGCGCCTGACGAACCGCGTCGATCTGGTCCTTGCCAATATGGCTATCTGCGTCGCCAAAGTGCAGCATCACCGGGCAGCTCGGCTCCTCGGTGGCATACTTCCCAATCCCTCCGGGATAATACCCAACGCAGCACGACGGCTGCATCTTCAGCGTCTCGCCCCGCGTCGCCGTCAGCCAACTCATCAAGCCGCCATAGCAGAACCCGAGCACACCAATCCCCCTGCCTACGCCTCTCGCAACCTCATAGGCCGCGGCAATGTCCAGCAGCGCAGTCTCAGGATTCAGCTTCTTCCAGAACTCGCCTGCCCGCTTGGCATCTTCACCCTCGTACTTCAGCTCTACCCCGCGCTCATAACGATCGAACAGCGCAGGCGCGACCACAACGAAGCCATCTTTGGCATATTCATCGGCCACGTGGCGTATATGCCGGTTGACGCCGAAGATCTCCTGCACCAGCACAATTGCCCCAATCGGCTCTTCTTCAGGACGCGTCACATACACGTTCAGCTCATGCCCGTCCGATGCCTTCACCTTCAACCATTCGCTCATCGCTTCCCCTTTTCGATCATGCTTCAGATAGATGCGAAATCAGCGTCCGCCGTCCATCGGCTTCTCCGCATACCCCTTGATCTCGCCCGTCCAGCGCAGAAACCGCAGCAACTGCCTCTTCTCTTTCCAGAACAGGTTCCAGAAGTCCCTCCCCCGCACCGTATCCGCCCGCTGCCCGGAGTAGGTCTCGAGCCGCCAGCGCAGATAGGGGCTCCGCCAGGGCCGCAGCCTCTCGCCTCGCGTAGCGTTCCACAAAAAATTAATTGCTCCCATCATGACCTCGCACCTTCAGTATAAAGAAACAATTCCACCCAGTAGGACCTCGCTCCCAGCCTGAGAAAAGCAAAAGGCCCAACCAGAAGGTCGGGCCTCATTGATCGAGAGAAAAACGTCTCCCGCTTGCAAGAAAGACTCTATTGCAGATAGTTGAACAGATCGGTCTTACTGAGCGCAGTCATCACGCTCATCAACGCCTGATTCTGCGTCTCGGCCGAGCTTAGCTGCGTCGCCACCGAAGCCGGATCGGCAGAGACCAGGCTCCCCTGCTGCACCTTGAGCCGGCTCTCCTCGGTCTGCGTATACGTGCTGGTAGCCTCTAACCTGCTCAACGATCCATCCAAAAGACTGCGTTGTCCCGATACATTGCTAAGCGCAGCCGACAAAGTTCCGGTGTCCGCAGCGGCGCTCGCGCTAGCCGTAGACCCTGAGAAATCGGCGATCAGTTGATTCAACGCTCCAAAGACGCCCGTGTTGCCCGAGCCAAAGACATCCGACCCCACAAGGTTCGTCTGTATCTTCTGCCCGCTCGGCGTCTCGACATAGTTGGCGTTCGTATCGCCCACATAGCTGGTCGTGGCAGGCGATGTGGAGGTGTCCAGCGTGAACGGCTTGACCGACCCCTGGCTGCCCGCAAAGAGCGACTGCCCAAGGTAGCTCGTATTCGCCAGCGACAAGATCTGGTCGCGGATTCCGGTCAACTGTTGCTCGATGCTGGCGATGTTGGCCGCGTTTGCCGTTCCATTGCTGCCAGAGATCGCCAGCGAGACCGCCGAAGTCAGTTGACTGACGACCTCGCCCAGCGTTGAGTCCGAGACCTGCATCATCGATTGCGTCCCTGACGCGGTCTGAACAAAGGTGTCGTCCTTCGAGATCGCGCTGGCCATCACCGTACTCTGGGCCACCGCAGCCGGATCGTCCTGTAACGACGTGACCCGCAGACCGCTCGAAAGCTCGTTCGTAAGCGTAGCCTCGAGGCTGCTCGACTGGTTCAAAGCCCCCGCAAGATTGCTGACATAATTCGGATCGACCCTCACGCACCCCTCCTGATCAAAGTTGACTGAAACCGAAAATTTGGAGCCCGCGCTTTAGGTCACCGTGGTCTCTACGCCCAGGTTCAGCGCGCTGGCCATGATCGAATTGACAATCGAGAACACCTTCGCCGCTGCTTCATAGCTCCGCTGATACTGCGTAAGGTTCGACGCCTCCTCATCGAGCGAGACCCCCGAGAGCGAGTCGCGCTGACTCGTAAGCTGCGTCAAAGTAGCCTGCTGAGCGGTGTTGTCCGTCGTCGCGCCGGCCGCATCGTTGCCAACCTGTCCAAGAAACGAGGCAAGAAAACCCGAAGCCGTCTGGCCGCCAGCTACGTTCGCCGTCGAAAGGTCGGCCAGCGCAATCGCGTTCCCGCTGCCCGACGATCCTTCACCACTGGCCGCTGCTGCAATCGCCTTTGGATCGCTCGTCGCTACCTGAATCGAAGTTGCCGCACCAGCCGCGCTCGTCGGTAGAGTAAAGATCGTACCGCCGGGATTGCCATTGCCATCGCTTCCCAGCGCATTCTGCTGGTTCACCGCAGTCCCAATCCCATAGGCGAGATTGTCCAGCGCACTCGCATACGCAGGCAGATTCTGATCTCTCGCCTGCAGGACACCGCCAAGCTGTCCACCGGTAATACCCGAAGTGATGTCCTGCCCGTTAGCCACCACATCGGTCTTTCCCGCCACCTGCGTTGTGCTCAGCGCATAGGATTGACTGCCGCTGACCAGCACCGCGCCGTTCGCGGTCGTCAACGTAATGCCGTTCGACGAGGTCGTCATCTGGTCGAGGCCGACGTATTGCGACAACTGTGCAATCGCCATCTGCCGCTGATCTTCGAGCGTCCCCGCATCCGCATTGGGGCTGATGGTCGCAATCTGCTGGTTCAATGAGGCAATCGTCGTCGTCAAAGAGTTGATCTGGCCAACCGTGGTGCCAACTTGTCGGTCGAGTCCCGTGCTCACTTGTCCAAGCTGGTTCGCCGCGGAGTTGAAGGCGGACGTCAGACTGTTCGCAGCGGTCAGCACCGCCTGCCGGGCCGACGCATCCCCAGGACTACCCTCAAGCGTCGAGAGCGAATTGAAGAAAGAGTCCACCGCCGAGCCAAGCGCTGTCGAACTGGCCGACGTGCTCGTCGAGCTCAAGCCGAAGATGTCCTGCACCTGTTGCAGTGCCGATTGAAGCGCCCCGCTCTGCGACTGCGTCTGCGTCTGCTGCTGCACGCGCTGTTCAAGAACGCGGTCCCGCACGGACGTCGCGGCGCTGGTGATTCCGATGCTGTAGCTTGTACCGCTCAGCGTCACCGCATCCGTGGGCTGCCAGCTCACCACCTCACGCGTATAGCCCGGCGTCTTCTGGTTCGACACATTGTTCGCGGTTACGTTCAGAGCGTTCTGGTCCGCCATCAAGGCTTCCCGGGACAGGTCCATCAGCGAGCTCAGGGTTCCCATAGGTCTCTCGTATTTCTTCCGTACAGACGGCGAAGCGCGTTGAGATTTGATTCACTGTGGTGCAAAACCAGTTCGAGCACACGCTTCTTCGCCAGGATGAAATCGCCACCGATCCCGTCCGCGACGGGCCCGGACTGGGCCAGCGTCGTCAATCGTCGTTCGATCGCTTGAAGAGCGTCTAAATTCAGAATGGCAAGCGCATGGATGGTCTCATCCAGAGCATCCCCGAGCGCCTGTTCGATCGTCATCTCTACTCCAGCAGAGAGTCGATCATCTTGCCCGCCACATCCGACGAGGAGACGTTGTAGTTTCCCGAGGCAATTACGCTCTGCAAGGCCGCAACCTTGTCTGACCGCACATCCGAGCCCTCAAGCGCATGGGCAATCACGCCACCGGCGGAGCTGAGGTTCGTCTGGTCAGCCTGCTTCGCTGGAGCAGCCGCTGCATTGCGCTGCTGCGAAGTCGCGGTCGATTCCGTTGTCTGGGACGCCGGCTGCGTCGGCGCAATCGAGCTAAGCGCCTGCTGCAGGTTTCCGATTCCGTTTGTGTAACTCATGTGTTCCTCCGTCTACTTGAATCTATCGGCGCAGTCTCACTAAACTTTAGTACCGTGCGACGCTTTTTGCGTCTCCCGCTGATGCTCCTGTGTGACCTGCTGAATCACCTGCCTGGCAATCCCGAGTCCTCCGCCCTTCGATATCGCCGTGGCCACCGCCTCGGTGCCAAAGCTGCTGATCGTGTCCATCGAACTATCGCTGCTCTTCTCGTCATCCCCACCCCAGCTATCTTCGCCGGAGCGCATCGGCTTCAACATCTCCTGCAGCATCATCGATTCAAACTGCTGCGCAGCGTTGACCAGCTTCGGATTCTTAGCTCCGTCAGTTGCAGCAGGAGCGCTACTCGCTATCGTCGCATCAATTCTCATAGCACCACAATCTCCGCCTCCAAGGCACCCGCGGACTTCATCGCCTGCAGAATCGAGATCACATCCCGCGCCGAAGCGCCAATCGTCTGCAGGCTGCGCACCAGGTCGTCTACCGTCGCCCCCTGCTTCAACTCGATGCGGTTCACCGGCTTGTCCCGCGCGGTGATACTCGTCTGCTGCACCACCTGGCTTGTGCCTCCAGACGAGAAGGCATTTGGCTGCGATACCTCGAACTGGCTCACCACGTTGATAGCCAGACCGCCGTGCAGGATCGACACCGGCTGCAGCACCACCGTTCCTCCGATGACCACCGTTCCCGTCCGTTCATTCACCACCACCTTTGCCCGCGGAAAGACGGGCACCTGAACCGATTCCACCTGCGCCAGGAACTCCGGTACATCCTCTCCGTGCATCACCGAGAGATCGATCTGCCTGCTGTCGAGTGCATGAGCAGCTTGCCTGCCCAACTCACGATTGATCGCTTGCGAAACGGCCTCGGCCGTCCGAAAATCCTCATCGTTCAGCAGCAACGAAAACTTGTTGCGCCCCGCCAGATCAAGAGGCACGCCCCGCTCCACAATTGCGCCATAAGGAACCCGCGCCGTATTGGGGTGGTTGTACTGTTTCGTATTTCCATTCACGCTGACCGAGTAGCCGCCAACCACCAGCGGCCCCTGACCCTGCGCGTAGATCTTGCCATCAGCGCCATAGAGCGGAGTCATCAGCAGCAAGCCTCCCTCAAGGCTCCTCGCGTCCCCCGCGGAGGAGACGGTCACGTCCAGCTTCGTTCCAGGCTGCGCAAATGGAGGCAGTGTCGCTTCCACAAATACAGCCGCAAGGTTCTGCACCCGGATCGCCGCCGCCGGCACGCTGACTCCCATGCGCAGCAACGTCGCCGCCAGCGTCTGGGCCGGAAAGGTTGTCTGCTGGCTGTCGCCCGTCCCCTGCAAACCCACCACGATGCCATAGCCAACCAGTTGATTGTCGCGGATGCCCTCAATCGAGGCAATGTCTTTCACGCGCGCCTCTCTCTGCGGCGCCTCCCCTGCATCGACGGCAAATCCGTGTAGCGTCAATGCGAACATGCCCACCAACATCAGACCACGGCAAGCGATTTTTCTTGCCGGCATTGACTGAACTTTCAATTGATTCACTCGTACGATCATGGCGTATCCACTTAGAAGATCAAGATCTGTTGCAGAAGCCGGACGAGCGCATTCTGGCGATGGGTGTAATCGTTGACGATGCCCTTCCCGCGGACCTCAAGCTCAAGGCTCGAAATCGCAGTCGAAAGCACCTGGTTCTGTTGAGAGATGTCCTCAGGCCGCACCAGCCCATGCAGAACAATCGTCTGCGTCTGCTGGCTGAACTCGACCTGCCGGGCCGCTTCGATCACAAGAACTCCATTCGGAAGCACCGCCATCACCTGGCCGCCGAACACCGTGCTCAAACTCGAATTGGTCGCGCTCGCTCCCTGCGCACTCAAGCCTGCGGCCGCGTTCATATTGATTAAGTTCTGAAGCGCATTGCCTGCATGAAGCGTTCCAATCAATCCCGAGATGCCCGAGTTCGCATTCGAAGCACGCGTATTTTTTACCGTTCCGTCGGTCGACGCGGCGAGATTCTCCTCCACCACAACCGAGATCAGGTCATGGGGCCGCATCGCGCGAACATCTGTATTCATGCGGGTCAGACGCCCATTGTCCGTCCAGATCGAGCCCGGCGTCGGCAGCACATTCGAGTTCGCCGTGCGTACCCGTTCCAGATAAGAGTCGAGCGACGTCTCGGCAACGCTCGGCTTCGGCGCCATCGCTTTCTTGATCGCGTTGATCTGTGCATGGAGCGAACAGGCAGCCATCAACAGGAGCAGCACGCCAATCACCCCCGCAACAAATGGCCCCATTCCCCCGTTCCGTGGCGCCCGCGGAGTCATCGGAGTTGCAATCGCCGGAGTTGCTCCCGCTCCTGACCAATCCTTGCGCTTCATCCCCCACCCAATCTGCATGGAATCCGTCATGGCTGCATCTCCACATCGGCCCGTCCACGAACCACGCCGTTGAACTGCTCTTCCACGGATTGATTACTGCCCGCGCGTCGCAGCAAACGCACTCGAATCGTCTCGCCCACGCTGCCGCTCTGCTCGGCAACTCCGCTCACTTCGATCCGCAGAAGATCTTCCTGCCGCCAAACCTCCACGACATCGCCGGCGCGAACCAGCGGAGAGCGCTCCACACGAGCCTGCGTGCTCGATCCACGCGGTGCATCGATTGTTCCGCCCGCGCGAAGCGAAACCCCAGGCCACTCAGGATGACCGCAGCTCACGATCGTCGCCCAACGCTGCTGCATCACCGGGTCCCAGCGAACGCTGGCCACGCGATAGCCCTTATCGTCCGGCATCGACGAAGGCGCAGCCTTCGCTCCAGCCAACTTCACCGCGGCTGCGGGCGTTCCAGCGCAACCCGCCGCAAAGGCAGTCGCTCCCTGCAAACCCGCCAGGGGAATCAAGCACCATGAAATCCATCTACGCGAATAGAACCAGTTCCCCATAGCGCACCTATCGAATCATGCCGTTGATCTGTGAGTACATATCGTCGGCCACATGCACGACCTTGGAGTTGCTCTCATACGCGCGCTGCGCCAGAATCATCTGCACAAATTCCGCCACCACATCGACGTTCGAGTTCTCCAGCCCGCCTTGCTGCAACATCCCCATTCCACTGGTCCCACCCGGAGTGTCCGTGATCGCATTGCCGGAAGAGTCAGTCGGCATCAGCAAATTCCCGCCAATCGAATTCAGACCGCCCGGGTTCACGAACGTCGCTAACTGGATCGTCCCCAGTTGCGCCGCCACAGCCTGCCCCGGAATCGTCGCCGTCACAATTCCATACGGCGAGATCGTGATGTTGGTCGCATTCGACGGAATCGTAATCGCCGGTAGCACCGTATCTCCATCAGCCGTCACCATGGTTCCCTGGTTACTGCGGTGAAAACTTCCGGCTCGCGTGTATGCGATCGTTCCATCCGGCCGCGAAACCTGAAAAAATCCGCCGCCCTGGATCGCCAGATCCATCGGGTTCCCGGTCGAGTTGAAGTCTCCCTGCGTCATGATGACCTCGCTCGCCGACGACTTCGTTCCCAGTCCGATCTGCAGCCCTGCCGAGTCCGTCTGCGGGCTCTCCGCCGACCCCGGCACGATCACGTTCTGGTAGATCATGTCCTCGAACTGCAACCGCCGCTCGCGAAATCCAGCCGTCGCCGAGTTGGCGAGATTGTTCGCCACCGTGTCCAGGTTTGCCTGTTGCGCGCTCATGCCGCTCGCCGCCGTATACAAAGCTCGAATCATCGTCTACTCCATTCCCTTCAGTTTGGGCAGGCCTCCATGAGCACCTGGCCGTTCGTATCAGACCCGCGGCAGGTCCTCCGCCGCAACCTTGTCGAAGCTGTTGTCGAAGACGCTCAACGCCTTCTGCATCATCTCTGCCTGTCGCTGCACCAGCACCATCTGCATGGTGCCGTGAATCGCATCCTCGTTCGATCCTTCGACCGAGCCCTGCACCACCGATGCCTTCGCCGCGACCGGCTTTGCACCATCTGCCGAAAAACGGTTCGTCCCCTCGGCTTCGAGCGCTGACCGATCGCTGAAGTCGAAGATGCCCACCTGCCCCACAATGGCGTTTCCATCCTGCGTCGTCACGGAGATGCTTCCATCCGGTCCCACATGCACCGCACCGCTCGGAATTGTAATGCTCTTCTGATTGATGTCGAGCACCGGCTCGCCCGCACTCGTCTCCAGCGTCCCCGCCGCCGACCGTCGAAACGAGCCGTCGCGCGTATAACGAATCCCGTTCGCCGTCTGTATCGCGAAAAATCCCTGTCCCTGCAACGCGAAGTCCAGCGGATCGCCCGTCGCCGTCAACTCTCCCTGTCCCATGTCCAGCATGTTGCCGCCGAGAACGCCAAAATCGTTGACCGACTGGCCGACCTGCGATGCTCCCGCCGAAGTCTCCTGGTCCATCCCGCCCGTCAGCACGCCGCTGAAATAGTCCCGCGCCGCCCGAAAGCCCGTGGTCCCCGCGTTGGCCAGATTGTTGGCCGCCGTGTCGAGCGCCTGCGTGCGCGCCAACAGCCCGGTGTATGCCGCATATAAGCCGCTATCCATGCCCGTGACAATGCAGGTCAGTGGCCGAAGTCGTGCCACGCGGGGTTAGAGAAAATTAAGAACGCCTTCGCCCCCTCAAGCTTCCAGCCCATCAGCCGATACAGCATACAGATCGAGATGTACTACCGGAGGGGTGGGTTGCGAGCTCTGATTATTGATGATTCAGCAGTGATGAGGAAGGTGATCGAACGGGCGCTTCGCCAGGCTGGCCTCGAGCTCACCGAAGTATTACAGGCCTCCAACGGCGAAGAAGCCCTGCAGGCCCTGCGCGACGACAGCGGCAAGCCCAACCCGCTGTCCCTGATTCTCAGCGACATTAATATGCCTGTGATGGACGGCCTGCAGTTCCTCGAGCAGCGGCGTGACGAAAAGCTCGGCGTCGGCATCCCCGTCGTCATGATCACTACCGAAGGTAGCGAGCCGCTCGTTCTCCGCGCCATCTCCGCCGGAGCAATGGGCTACATCTGCAAGCCCTTCACCGCCGAACAGGTCAAGGCACGCGTCGTGCCTCTGCTGCGAGTGGCTTAGCCTCACCGACAACCGTCGACCCCAACTTTCGAACAAAAAGAGGACACATGCTGGCAACCGAGAATTCCACCCCGCACGCCGAAATGGCGAACCGACTCGACACCGCCGTCTCCGAGGTATTCGAGATGATGCTCGAGCGAAGCTGCGACCCCATGGACGGGGACGTCAACATCATCGACGGCAGAATCGTCGCCCGCATCCAGTTCACCGGCGCCGTCTCAGGCGAGTGCATCCTCTACGCCAGCCCCGCTACCGCCGCCCTTACCGCAGAAGCCATGCTCGGCACAGCCTCCTCCGAGCCCGCCGACCCCATGGTCGACGACGCTATCGGAGAGTTGTGCAACATGATCGCCGGCGGATGGAAGAGCAAGCTCGAACACCCACAGGCAGGCTGCCTCATCTCCGTCCCCGCCGTCACCCGCGAGGGCCTCGGCGCCCTGGAAGGCAAGTTCGGCACCAAGTTCAGCCGCACTTACTCCTTCCAGGGCAACGTCTTCGGCATCGTCCTCGCGTTCTGACGAGAACGGCACAGAGAGCTATTCCGCTTTCTGCTTCACCAGCTCAACGTCAAGCTCGATCTTCACGTCGTCGCCCAGCATCACGCCGCCCGTCTCGAGCGCTGCATTCCACGTCAGCCCATATTCACTGCGCTTGATCTTCGTCGTAGCCGAAGCACCGATACGCAGATTGCCCCAGGGGTCCTTCGCCTCATCCGAAGGCCCTTCGACCTTCAGCACCACTTCCTTGGTCACGCCCAGAATCGTAAGACCGCCCGTAACTTTGAATTCTCCCTCGCCCTCGCGTTCCACCTTCGTGCTCTTGAACGTGATCGAAGGGTACTTCTCGACGTTGAAGAACTCCGCGCTCTTCACATGGGTGTCGCGGTTCTCATCGCGGGTGTTCAACGAGTTGACGTCAATCTCCGCCTCGATACTCGAAGCCGCAAGGTTTTCAGGGTCATAGACGACCGTGCCCTTCACACTCTTGAAGTCGCCGCGCACGTTCGAAATCATAAGGTGACGAATCGTAAACTGCGCACTCGAGTGCGCCGGATCTATTGCATAAACAGTCTTCATCGGTCTTCTCTCCTTGGTTGAATTGTTCTTCCCATGTCTATCTCCACTTCATCCAAAATCATCGTCATTCTGAGCGCAGCGAAGAACCTCCGTATTTGCTGTTGCCTGTTCTACCTCCAGCCTGTTGCCTTCAGATGAAGAGGGCAACCTTACGCAAGTTGTCCCATCTTTCCCGCCTTGTAGTCCTCTACAGCCTGCACCAGTTCCTCCCGCGTGTTCATCACAAACGGTCCATAGCTGGCCACCGGTTCCTGGATCGGCTCGCCGCTCAGCACCAGCAGCGTCGAGTCTTCTTTCGCTTCAACAACAACGCCACTGCCCGATGGGCTCAACGTCGCAATCCGAGCCTCGCCCATCAGAGAGTGCGCTCCATCAATGGAGACATCTCCCTTCCGCAGCACGATCGAAGCGTTATGTCCCTCCGGCAACGGAATCTCGACCTTCTCCCCCGCCTTCAGCACCACGTCAAACAAGTTGACCGGCGTAAAGGTAAGAGCAGGGCCTTTGACTCCATTGAACTCTCCCGCGATCACTCTTGCATATCCGCCCGTCCCAAACTCCACGACCGGAATCTGCTCCTTCGTAATCGCCTGGTAGCGAGGCTTGGACATCTTCACGGCCTTGGGCAGGTTCACCCAGAGCTGCACCATCTCAAAGGTTCCTCCCTTACGGGCAAACTCCTTCTCATGCATCTCTTCGTGCACCACGCCCGAAGCCGCCGTCATCCACTGCACATCCCCGGGGTAGATCACTCCCGAGTTTCCCGCCGAGTCGCGGTGCTCCACCGAACCCTGGTACGCAATCGTCACCGTCTCAAACCCACGGTGCGGATGCTGCCCCACCCCCGGAGTCTTGCCCGAAGGTTTGAACACATTTGGCCCCGCATAGTCCAACATCAGGAACGGATTGACCTCCGCCTCCAGTCCATTCGACGGAAACAGGTTTCTCACCGGAAAGCCGTCCCCAACCCAGTGGTTCGATCCCGGTCCATACACGCCCAGCACTTTTTTCTGCTCTGCCATCACTTACTCCTTCCGGCGTCCTTATAACGCCACCTGCGTTCACTTCCCTAAAAATGAGAAACTAAAAACGTTGTCATCCTGAGCGGAGCCCTCGCAGCTTTATCGCGAGAGGCGCAGTCGAAGGACCTGCGGTTTGCTCGGAGCTTCGACCCGTTCCCATCTCAAAACTTCTCCTCCGCCGTCCGCCCTAACCGGCGCAACGACTCGATCAGCGCCGCCCTCTCTTCCACCGGGAACCCGGCGACTGCCTCTTCCATTGCCTCGCGATGTTCAGCAAACACCCGCTCGATCAACTCTCTTCCGGTTTCGGTCAGGTGAATAATTCGCGACCGCCGGTCCTCCGCATCGTCCTGACGCGTAACCAGACCGCGAGATTCCAGCCGGTCGACCGCCGCCGTCATCGAGCCGCTGGTCAACAGCACCTTGGCCCCAATCTGCTTCACGCTCAGCGGACCGCGGTGCAGCAGCGCCTCCAGAACCCCGAAGTCGCTCTGCCCCATCCCAAACCCGCCGATGTTCCGCATCGCATGGGCCTCAAGAGAGCGCATCGCCTTCCAGAGCACCAGCCAAAGATGAATCCCGCTGGTGTCGGTCTCGGTTCCGTTTTTTATCAGGTCGCTCATGTCTTGCTATAAAGATGCTTGATGTCAAGATAAAGATTCAAGCTCAAGCCTGAAATCGGGGCGCAAGAGATTTCCTGTCAACCCTCCAGCCTACGGAAAATCTCAGCTTGGCATCATCAAATCACACAAAATAATAGCCTTACCGCTACACAAAAAAATACTCCTCATCTGCAAAAGAGTTATGCTCTACCTGTTAAACTGGAAACAGCAGAGAAAAATAAAGAGGCCCAGCGGCAGCGCTGGGCCTAACTCGTTTGCAATGAAGACTTTACAAAATAAGCCTCATAGAATGAAGACTTTACGAAGATAGTACAGGGGGGAGGGTACCTCGAAGTACCCTCTCGCCCGGCTATTTAACGACGGACTGGAAGAGTGGTGAGCTAAGCAGCCCAGCGAACTCGCTGTCAGAGGAGGAGTAGTCCACGGTCAGCGTTCCCGAATTGGAATCAATCGTGGTCCGGTCCAGCGCCGACTTCTCCAACTGGCTGCCTGACGTCTTCTTCATGATCAGCATGCCCTTCATCAGCGTGGCGCAGGTCGCCGCCGTCATCGTGTCGGACATCACCACCGCCAGGTCGAACTTCACCCCATTGTCGAAGTCCATGGTGTAGCGCGAGCTCTTCATGCGGTTGCGGACCGTGTCATAGTCGGTCAACTGCGCCGCGTCGCCCAGCACGCTGCGCATCATGGTCTGCGTGCCCTTGGCGTCCAACAGGCTCCAGATCGCCCGCCGGTCCACGGTTCCCATATCGTTGACCATCTCGCCGTTGGTTAGAAAGTTGGGGACGATGCCATCGCGCGCGTCGAGTGCGTCTTTGACCGCAGACTTGTCGCCAAAGACCATCGTGGTCTGATCCAGAAAGACCACGCTCATCCCAGCCGAGCCCATGGGATAGATGATGTTGTTGCGCACGACCGTGGTCTTGGCCTTGCTCTTGGCAAAACCGGCCAGGATCGACTGGGTCTGAAACTGGCCCTGCGCGATGCCGACGATCCGTGTTCCCTGCCCGCTCGAGTCGCGGAACGATGCGAACGCCAGCACATCGGCGTCCTTGTCCACGTTGAGCTTGGCATTCTTCAGCGCCGACTCCAGCCGCTTCAGCTCCGGCGGAAGGACCTGCTCCTTCAACGCCATGGCCGCACTGGAGTTCTGCATCGCGCGGTAGTCCACCACGATCAGCTGCTGGACGTCTTTAGGAATCGCCGATTTAGCGTCGCTCGAAAGCTCGGCAGCCTGCGTAAACGTGGCCGAGAGGGCGAGCACAGCGATGGGAAGAAGATGACGGTACAGAATGCGCAATGAAATTACTCCTTGACCGCGGGCGTTTGCGGCCCAACCCTTCTATTCTTCCGTGAAACACGGCGAGAAGCAAGCAATCGGGGCTCCCACTTTGGACGTACCGGGTAAAAGAAGGTTGGCCGAAGTATTCAAAACAGGCATCTTGGCAATGCCGGAGCGCGAAAGAACCGTTGCGCCCCGGCCTCGCGTTTCGCTTAAGCGAGCCCCGGTATTCGACCATGTCGTTGCGCTCGAACTCGCCATGGACGAGAACATCGAGCCCGATCTGCTCCTGTTCGCGGATGCACTCTTCGGTCTTCTGCTTCAGAAAATCGTTGTACTCGGCATCGGTGATCGCGCCCTTCTTGTGCGCGGCTCTCTGCTTGCGAACCTCCTGCGTCTGCGGAAACGAGCCAATCGTCGTCGTCGGCAGCAGAGGAAGCCCAAGCTCCTGTCGCTGCACCAGGACGCGCTGCTTGTAAGGCGATCTGCGCCGGAAGTCTCCTTCGCTCAGCTTGGTAAGTTGCTCGCGAACCGACTTGTTGGTGCTGCTCTCGGCAGCCCGACGATCTTCGTGGCGACGGCGATTCTCCGCAAAGGCAGCAGCGGCCAGCTCCGGCCCTTTGGCAAGCTGGACCAGCTCTTCCACCTTCTGCTGCGCGAAGCTCAGCCAGCTCAGCACTCGCGGATCGAGCTTGTCTTCATCGGCAGTATCGTAAGGAACATGCAGCAACGAGCAGGAAGGCGCAAGCTGCAACCGCTCCGCACCGATCTTTGACGTAACCGAAGCAACGACCTTATTCAGAGCATCCAGATCGGCAAGCCAGATATTGCGGCCATCGACGCAGCCCAGGCTGAGCGTCTGATGCGATTGCAACAGCTCGACCACTTCAGCAACCTGTTCAGGCGCTCGAACAACATCAATATGCAATCCGGCAGTGCCAAGCGAG
>NZ_DATKQC010000196.1:0-22314 GCF_035532915.1 Edaphobacter sp. | reverse complement strand
CTCGGAAATCTCCGCTGTATTCAGCCTGGGTCGGAACTGTCTGGTAAGCCGCCAAAGGGCCATGGGCAAAGCGGTAGGCGTCGTAGTTGAGAAAGAAGAAGAGCTTGTCCTTCTTGATCGCACCGCTGAGTACAGCACCATACTCGTTCATGTTCTCGCGAGGCTTTACCGCATAGCCCTTCGTGGGATCGATCTGCGCCGGAGCAAAGTAGCCCCAGGTGTCGAGAGCGGTGTTGCGGAAGTAGTCATAGACAGATCCGTGGAGCTTGTTGCCGCCGGATTTGGTGGAGTAGTTCTGAACGCCCATGCCTTCATACATGGCCGAATAGCCTGAGGTCTGGACCTGAAACTGGTCGATAGCGTCCACTGAAATCGCAGTCCAGACGAACCGGGTATCGCCTTGACCGGCGACCGAGGTAAATGGAATGCCGTTGATGTAGACCGATGATGCTGCGCCGCGACTGCCGGAGCCGTTGACGACGCCGGTGTTGGTGGTGGCGTTGCCGTTGGTCTCGTTGCCCTGCACTCCAGGCATCAGGACGGCAAAGTCCGTCGCGCGGCGCTGGTCGGGGCTGCCGCCGGCGCCCATTTGAATGGGCAATGCCGAATACATCGCCTGCTCCATGGTGGCGCCCAGGGTGGCGTTGCTGGTTTCAAGAGCCGGGGGCGCCGCGGAGATGGTGACGCTCTGCGCTTCGGAGCCAACGGTGAGCGCAATGTTCACGTTCGAAATTTCCAGAGCGTTGACATTGACGTGCTGTTGCGTGGTGGTCTGAAAGCCCGCCGCTGTGACGCCAATGGTGTAGATATCCGGATCGAGGGGAGAGATATCGTAGTCTCCCGAGGAAGTCGTCGTGCGGGTCAACTTGGTACCCTTGGTGGTCGAGGTGACGACGACGGAAGCGCCGGGAACAACCGCGCCGGAGGGATCGGTGACGACCCCTTTGATCTCTCCCTTGCCGGAGAGTTGGGCGCGGAGAGGCAGGGTGCAGAACAGGGCGACTGCTGCAATGAGAGCGAACAGGAACAAGACTGAGCGCTTACCCGAGGACGCCGGGGGTCGCTGGGAGTTGATATTGCGGTACGTCATCTATACCTCACAAAAGTTTAAAAAGAGAAAATGCTATCGTGGCGCAACGCTTGGATTACGCTTCTATCGATTTTCCGACCTAAAAGGTCAGACCACATTGGAACGAAAGTAAGCTTCTACTTTCCGACTGGCATCTGTCAAGAATTATTTTTATTGTTTTTGTCATTAGTTTCACTATCCGGCACGCAAAAATCTCCCGGTAACGCGCCTCTGCTTCGACTTTAAGCACGGAGGCACCGCGATCGGTCAAACTCGAGATGATTTTTGACTGGTTGTACCTTGGTACGG
This sequence comes from Edaphobacter sp., assembly GCF_035532915.1. GTDB lineage: Bacteria > Acidobacteriota > Terriglobia > Terriglobales > Acidobacteriaceae > Edaphobacter. The sequence continues at coordinate 20,936 of NZ_DATKQC010000196.1, read as the reverse complement.
CCGCTTTTTACCAAAAATGGTCGTGCAAGGCGTAAACGCTATTGCAAAGGCTGAGATTCCAGCCACCGGTGGAGGCTGGGCTCCTGGGTCGCGCGGAACTGGATGCAGGCGTTGATGCTGTCGATCGATTTGGCAAGGGTGCGTGCCGAAGCGTCAACCGGATGGGTGCCAAAGAAGCTGATGACCTGATCGCGACCTTCAGCAGTGCAGAACGAGCCGGCGGCGGCTACGACACGAACTCCCGAGTTGGTCGTGAACTGGGCGTGGACCTTGTCCCAGTTTTGCTGGATGTAGCTCCAGGCCTGGGCTCGGGTCGAGCGTTGACGAAGCAGAACGGCGAAGATTCGCCAGCTATCCTGATTGCGGACCTGGCCGGAGACGGCATAGTCGAGCGTGCGGGTGACGAGGGTGGGATCGAGGAAGCGGGCGAGCGTCTGGAGTGCATCGGACTGGAGGCCTGGGTCGCTGGGGTCTTTGCTGGCGGCGAGAACTTTGTCGTAGAAGACTGCATCACCGTTACTGGCGGCGATCACCACAGCCGCATCGCTGAGGGCGGAATCGGAGTTCTTGTCCTTTTTGTGGCCGAAGCTACGATCCGCTATCTCCCGGGACTGAGCGACGATCACTGGGTCCTTGGCAGCTCCGAGGAGTTCAAAGAGCAGGGCGCGAAGCTGATTGCGGTCGAAGGAGTCATGCTTCGAGGGCTTGCCGAGAGCAGCATAGATGGGGCCGAACTGGGTGCGGAGATCGGCGTCAAGCCGGTCTAAATCCTTGCCGGTGGCGATCTTCGATTTGATGGTGTAGATCTTGGCCAGAGCGGTATCGAGGACATCGGCGCTGGGGTCATCTTTGAGAGCAAGCACCAGGTCGAGGTAGTCGGCGATGGAGGAGCGGCCGGAGGGGACCAGCGCCCAGCGGTCGCCGATGAAGTTGATGCGCTCAGGTGCGGTGAGGGCGGTCTCTGCGTGGGTCTCGATAGCCTTGTACTGTTCCGGCGTGTAGACGGTGCGGAAGTAGCCTTTGGCCAGTGCATTGGCGTAGAAGAAGGGGCTGCTTTCCCCGACGCGGAGGCTCGCTTCACCCGGCTTGAGGAGGCTGCAGGCTGGCTTGCCGCTGGTCTTGAGGCACACGGGAAGCGTCCACTGCTGACTGGTGTGATTCTCAGCGCTTGGCGACAGGAAGAAGCGGCTTTGGGCGACGGGCGCGCCTGATCCTGAGGCGTCGGAGAAGCTGAGAAGAGGGACGCCGGGTTGCTCGACGAAGCTGGACATGATCTTGTCGACGGGCAGGTGGCTGGTTGCGGTCTGCGCGTTCCAGAAGTCCTCAGCGGTCGCGTTGGCGTACAGATGAGCAGCGAGGTAGTTGTGAACACCCTGGCGGAAGGTCTCTTCGCCGACGTAGTTCTCGACCATGTTGAGAACAGCGCCTGCTTTACCGTAGGCGATGCCGTCGAACATCTCGTTGATCTGGGCCGGGGTATTGGCCGTGGCGCGAATGGTGCGGGTGGTGGCCTGCGAGTCGTAGTTGAGGGTGGTATCGAGTTCCTGCGCCTCGTCCTGCGGGATGTTCCACTCAGGATGCCATGCAGCGACCGGCTTGTGTTCCATCCATGTGGCGAAGCCCTCGTTGAGCCAGATGTTGTCCCACCACTGCATGGTGACCATATCGCCGAACCACTGGTGGGCCATCTCATGCGCCACCACGGCGGCTACGTTCTTCTTTTCGGGGATGCTGGCGGTCTTGCTGTCGATGAGCAGGTCGGTCTCGCGGTAGGTGATGCAGCCGAAGTTCTCCATGGCACCGGCCTCGAAGTCGGGCAACGCAACCATGTCGAGCTTGGGCATGGGGTACTTGATGCCGAAGTAGGTGTCGTAATAATGCAGGATGTACTCGGCTGACTTGACGGCGAACTGCGTGAGCTTCACCTTGTCGGGCGTAGAGCAGGCGCGGATGGGCACGCCGTCGCTACTGCCCTTGGTGCATTGAAAGTCGCCTACCAGAAAGGCCACGAGATAAGTCGACATGCGCGGCGTGGTGGCGAACTTGAGGGTGTGCTTCTCATCGAGCGCCGGGGTGTCGGAGACGATGTTGGTGTTGGAGATGACGGTGTCGCCACGGTCGACGGTGAGAGCAATGTCGAAGGTGGCCTTGAGGGCAGGCTCGTCGAAGCTGGGGAAGGCGCGGCGGGCGTCGGTCGGTTCGAACTGGGTGACAGCATAGTTGCGACGCGCGGTCTTGGAGAGGTAGAAGCCGCGGAGCTTGTCATTAAGGATGCCGTCGTAGCGAATGTCGAGAGTCACTTTGCCGGAGAGAGGCTGGGCAAAGGTGAAAGTGGCCTGCTCTTTGTCGGGGTCGAGCGAGACTTCCGCGGTCTGTGAGCCGGCGGTGACGGAGAGGAATTTAATCTCGGCCGCGTTGAGCGTGATGGCGGTGCTGGGCTGGTCGAGGGTGAGGTCGATGCTCTCGGTGCCGGTAAAGGTCGCGGCCTTGAGGTCAGGGGTGAGCGCCAGGGTGTAGTGCTCGGGATGGACGCCGGAGGGAAGGCGCTGGGCCGAAGCCGCGAGGGGGGCGATGCAGGAGGCGATGACGAGGAGAGTTGCGGAGAAGAGATTCTTTGTGGTCAGCATGAGTTCTGTCTAAACGTTACATGGTGAAATCTGTTGAGACAAACGTTCCACCCGCGCCGGAGCACTAAATTCCCCTGCTTTGCGACCTTACGGGGCGACCGAGAGCAGATTCGGGTTAAGTTGAGGAGATGACATCAGTGCTTGATGGAGGCAGCGCGTTCGGAGTGGTTGGAGATATCGGCGGCGCGGGCTTCGGCGTAGGCAGCAGCTCCGAGTAGAGCACATGTATCGTCGAGGATGATGCGGACGGGGATGGCTTGCAGCAGCGGTGAGAGGCGGCCCTTGTCGAGGAAGGCTTGGATGAAGTCGCCGTTCTGGAGCGTTTGGATGATCTTGGGCGCGATGCCTCCGCCAAGATAGATGCCGCCCATGGCGAGTACCTTGAGCGCAACATTGCCTGCCTCGGCGCCATAGATCGCACTGAAGGTCCTCAGCGTCTCGAAGCAGATGGAGCTGGAGCCGTCCTGCGCGCATTGGCCGATGACGGCATTAGGGTCTTCGGCGGCGAGCCGGTCGCGGAGCCACTGTGGCTCCTGCAGCTTTTCAACGTCGCGGAGATAAGAATAGATGTTATGGACGCCGGGACCGGACAGAACACGCTCGTAACTGACGTGTCCTTTAAGCGTGCTGCGCAGGTATTGCAGAAGAGCGACTTCGCGGTCGGTGCGTGGAGCAAAGTCGCAGTGGCCGCCCTCGCTGGCGATGGGACGATGGTGCTTGCCGTCCCAGATCAGAAGCGCTTCGCCAAGACCGGTACCCGCAGAGATGAGGCCGCGATGGCCGACGGCAGCGGTATTGGCGGCGTGAAGGGTATAGATCTTGTCCGGCGTTAGTTCGAGGATGCCATAGCCATTGGCTTCAAGATCGTTGATGAGGAAGATATGCTCGATATCGAGTGACTTCTGAAGCTCGTGAACATCGAGCATCCAAGGCAGGTTGGTGAGCTTGAGGCGTCCTCCGCGGACGGGGCCGGGGCAGCCGAAGCAGGCGGCGGCGATCTGGCTGCGAGCGCCCTGATCTGTGCCGAGAAACTGTTCGACGACAGCGTCGAGCGACGAGAACTCGTGGGCGGGAAACTTCTGGTCGCGGATGGAGTGCAGCTTGCCATCCTGAAAGTCGTAAAGCGCAAGATGAATCTTGGTGCCGCCTACGTCGCCCGCGAGGATCATTTATTTAAGCTCCAAAGTACCTGTCGTCTCTGAATTCTCTGGTGCTGGAAGCTTAGATGCCGCGGCCGAGTCGAGCAAGAGCGTAAGCCGCCCGCTGGCAGGACGGATAATCTGCGAGGGGTAGGTCTCAGGCTGGTAAGGCCCAAGCAGAACATCGTGAAGGACCTGCGCCTTGGCCGCGCCTTCGATCAGGAATGCCACTTCCCTGCCTTGATTAATGACCGGCCAGGTAAGGGTGATGCGCCAGGTGTCCTTCTGCGGGACGTGGTTGGCAGTGACGATATCTGTGAGGTCATTGATGGCTTCGGTGTGCGGAAAGAGTGAAGCGGTGTGGCCGTCGTCGCCCATGCCGAGCAGGACGAGATCGAAGGTAGGAGTCTCCGCGCCTTCGAGCCTGAAGGAATTGCGAATGGTGGACTCATAGCGGGCGGCGGCAGCGGCGGGATCGAGCTCGCCTTCCATGCGATGAATCCGCTCGGGCGCGAGGGGAACCTTCGAGAGCAGCGCCTCGTTGGTCATGCGGTAGTTGGAGTCCGCGTCCGTAGGAGGAACGCAGCGCTCATCGACCCAGTAGAGGTCGAGCTTGTCCCACGGAACCTGTTTGAGAAAAGGCTGAGCAGCATCGGCGAGGAGAGCAAACATCGCCTCAGGAGTGGTGCCGCCGGAGATGGCGATGCGGGCGCGGCCGCGCTTTTCAGCTGCCTCGATCGCAGATTTTGTGAAGAGCTGCGCCGCAGCCTGAGCGACGGCGGCAGGAGTCGATGCGATGCGATAGGTGACGGTGACGGGACGGGGCATTTTAGCTTTTAGCTCCTGGCTTTAGCCTTTACCTTTAGCTAAAAGCCGGCATCGGAAGGATTCCCTCAGTGGCTAAAGCCATGTGGAATGAATTGGCTTTATGGCGGGACTAAAGTCCCGCCCCTTCAAAGTAAAGGTTCACAAAACTTGCAGCAGCTAAAGACTAAGAGCTAAAAGCTGCGGGTTAGAGTTTGCGCCACTTGCGGCCCTCGACTTCGAGGAGCGCGTCGGCGGCAGTGGGGCCCCAGGTTCCGGCAGCGTAGTTGGGGAAGTCCTTGACCGGCTTCTCCCGCCACGCTTCGAGGATGGGGGTAATCAGCGCCCAGGTGGCTTCCACTCCGTCGCGGTGGGCGAAGAGCGTACCGTCACCCAGCATGGCATCGAGCAGTAAGCGTTCGTAGCCATTGGCAGAGGACTTGCCGAACGACTCGGCGTAGCTGAAGTCCATGTTGACCGGGCTGATGTTCATGCCCTGCCCAGGAACCTTCGCGCCGAAGCGGAGGGTGATGCCCTCGTCAGGCTGAATGCGCATGGAGATGATGTTCGGCTCCACGTTGCCCGCCTTGCCGCCGTCCTTACCCTTGAAGAGCAACAGCGGTGGCTGCTTGAACTGAATCGTGATCTCTGTAACCCGCTTGGCGAGACGCTTGCCCGCGCGAATGTAGAAGGGAACACCAGCCCAGCGCCAGTTCTCGATCTCCAGCCGCAGAGCAGCATAGGTCTCGGTCTGCGAGCGCGGATGAACTCGATCTTCCTGACGATAGCCGACGACAGGCTTGCCATCGACGGTGCCGGGGCCATACTGTCCACGGACGGTATCCGCCGGGTGGATCGGCTGAATGGCGCGCCACACCTTTACCTTCTCCGCACGAACAGCAGAGGCCTCGAAGGAGACCGGCGGCTCCATGGTGACGAAGCTGAGCAGCTCCATGACGTGGTTCTGCACCACGTCGCGCAACGCTCCGGCTGTCTCATAGAAAGGCCCGCGGCCTTCGATGCCGATCGATTCGGCAGCGGTGATCTCGACGTGATCGATGTAGTTGCGGTTCCAGACGTTCTCGAAGATGCCGTTGGCGAAACGAAAGACGAGGATGTTCTGCACCGTCTCTTTACCGAGGTAGTGGTCGATGCGGAAGATCTGGTCTTCGTGGAAGACTTTATTGACTTCGTCGTTGAGCGCCTTGGCAGACTCGAGGTCATGGCCGAAGGGCTTCTCGATGATGGTGCGGACCCAGTTCTTCTTGCCGTCCGCTCCGCCGCCTTCGCACGGCGTCGCCATGCCGTGCTGACCGAGGTAGTTGATGATGTCCGAGAAGTACTCGGGAGCCGTGGCGAGATAGAAGAGGCGATTGCCGCAGGTGCCGAACTTCTTGTCGATCTTAGCGAGCAGCTTGTTGAGCGAGTCGTAGCCCGAGGCATCGTCGAAGTTCATCGCGTGGTATTGAATCTTCTCGACAAAGGGAGCCAGCTTAGGATCGGACTCTTCGACTCCGCCCCCGGCAATAATGCCTTCCTTCATGTCCGCAGCGAAGGAATCCTCAAGCGGTCGGCGAGCAACTCCGACCACAGCAAAGTCCTTGGGAAGCAGGTTGGCCTGCTCGAGGTGGTAGAGCGCAGGCAGCAGCTTGCGCTTGGTAAGGTCACCCGATGCGCCGAAGATAACGACGACGCATGGGTCCGGCGTGCGCTCGGGCTGCTGACTGACAGGAGCGGCAGCAGCAGGTGTGATGTGTGGTTCAGTAGGCATGTCAATTACCTCTCGTGCTTGGTTAGGGCTTGTTGATGGCTTCGATCTTTCTGACTTAGCTCTTTTTGACATCGTGGCCACCGAAGGCGCCGCGCATGATGGAGATCATTCGGTCGGTGAAGTTGTTCTCTTCGCGCGAACGGAGACGGCGAATGAGCGACTCGGTGATGACGGGAGCGGAGATGTTCAGGTCGATGGCTTCGGTGACGGTCCAGCGGCCTTCGCCGGAGTCGGGAACCCAGGCTTCGAGGCCGTCGAGGGTTGGGTTCTTATCGAGCGCGCTGGCGGTGAGGTCGAGCAGCCACGAACGAACGACCGAGCCCTTCTGCCAGATGTGCGCGATCTGGGTGAGGTCGAGGTTGAGGGGCTCCTTGGCCTTCATGATGGAGAAGCCTTCGGCAAATGCCTGCATCATGCCGTACTCGATGCCGTTGTGGACCATCTTGACGAAGTGGCCGGCACCCGAGGGTCCGACGTGTCCCCAGCCTTCGGTGGCCGAAGGAGCGAGAGCCTGGAAGATTGGGGTGAGACGCTCGACCGGCTCCTTGTCGCCGCCGATCATCAGGCTGTAACCTTCTTTGAGTCCCCATACGCCGCCGGAGGTTCCGCAATCGACGAAGTGGAAGCCCTTGGCAGCGACTTCGTCGTGACGGCGCTGCGTGTTCTTGTAGTTCGAATTGCCGCCGTCGATGATGGTATCGCCCTTTTCCATCAGAGGCTCGAGCTGGGCGATGGTCTGGTCAACCGGGTCGCCTGCGGGAACCATGATCCAGATGGCGCGAGGCGCAGAGAGATTCTTGACCAGTTCTTCAACCGAGTTGACGCCGAGATTGCCCGATGCGGTCAGCTTGGCAGTTGCTTCCTTGTTGAAGTCAAAGCCGACGACCTTGTGACCGGCGAGACGGAGACGCTCCGCCATGTTGAAGCCCATCTTGCCAAGTCCGATAATTCCCAGTTCCATGATGTAGTTCCTTTCGTTGCTAAACGGCGATGCCGTGTTGAGTAAGTGAAGCGCGAAGTTGCGCGGGTGATTCAAAGTGGATGGCATTCATGCCAAAAGCGCGAGCGGCCTCGCAGTTCTCCTGCTTGTCGTCGATAAAGAGTGCCGTCTCAGGCGGAAGACCGGAGATATCGATTGCCGCGCGATAGATATCGGGGAGAGGCTTCATCTCGTGGACGTAGCCGGAACAGATGAAGTAATCGAAGTACTGGCGGAGACCAAAGGTGTCGAGACGATACGCGTTCAACTCTTTGGACTCGTTGTTCAGGGTGGCGAGACGATATTGGCCGGAGTTCTTGAGAGCGGCGAGGATGTCGAAGTTCTCCGGGTGGAGGACTTTACTCTCGCTACAGACGAGAGGCCAGAGCTGCTCGAATGTGAGATGGAGATCGGGGTTGGTTTCAAGGACAGTCTGAGCGAAGAAGTCCTCGGCGGTGATGAGGCCGCGCTCCCAGTAGTAGTTCACTTCGTCGTGAACCGCTTCATAGGCCGTGAGATCGACGCCGAGTGCAGTGAGAACGCGACCACGCTGCCTACTGTCCCATCCGTTGGCAAGCAGAACTCCGCCGATGTCCCAGAAGATGGTCTTAATAGTGGTGCTGCTCACTCGCCCTCCGGAAAATCTGCGCCGAGAGTCGTGGATTGCCAGGTGTCGAGATCGGTCTTCCACTGATCGAGCTTGCCTCTCATGCGTTCGAGAGCCAGCGCTCCGAGGACGAGATGCAGAGGCGGCTGGGGAGACTCGACCGCCTGAAGGATGGCATGAATAGCGCGCAAAGGATCGCCCTTTTGCTTGCCAGCCTGGTCGCGAAAATACTGGCGAGTCTTGCCAGCCGTAGCGTCGTAGTCGGCGATACGCTCTTCAGCTTCGACGCCGGAACGCCCGAGAAAGTCGGTGCGGAACGGGCCGGGTTCGACGATGGTAACGTGGACGCCGAGAGGAGCGAGTTCAGCGGCCAGCGCCTCCGAAAAGCCTTCGACGGCGAACTTGCTGGCGTTGTAATAGCCCCAGCCCGCTGACCCGATCAGACCGCCGATCGAAGAGAGATTTACGATGTTGCCGCTGCGCTGCTTGCGAAAGTGCGGAAGAAAAGCGCGAGTCACGCGCATCAGACCGAAGACATTGGTCTCGAAGACCGGCATGAACTCTTCTTCGCTCGCCTCTTCGATACCACCGGCGAGCCCGTAACCTGCGTTGTTGACGAGAACATCCACCGGGCCAAAGGTAGTCAGCGTCTGAGCCACGATGGAAAGAATCTGTGCAGGATCGGTGACATCGAGCGCGAAGGCTTTGGCCTTGCCCGGATACTTCTCTTCAAGATCGGCTACCTTATCCAGATTGCGTGCGGTAGCGACGACCTTGCCGCCGCCCTTGAGGACCTCTTCAGCAAGAATGCGACCGAAACCGGTGGAAGCTCCGGTGATGAACCATGTGCGGGATGTGGTGACGTTTGCCATGTACTTTCAGATGCTTTTGCGCGGCTTTCGGCTCGACGCTCCGCGCAAGTTGCGTCTAGTCCCTGTGAAAATCAACTCCGATTATGAGACGAGCGTAGTTCCCGCCGCGTCGGGCATGTAGGTCTTTTCGATGGCCTTAACCTTGTTGAGACGGCGGACGAAGCGAGGCTCGGAGGCGATGAAGTTGGCCTTGAGGTAAGCATCGACGCACTCGTAAGCGAGGGCCGAGCCGATGATGCGCGCGCCGAGCACAAGCACGTTCATCTCGTCGTGCTCGACACCCTGATGGGCCGAGTAGGTGTCATGACACATACCTGCGCGAACGCCCGGCATCTTGTTGGCGGCGACGCAGACGCCGACGCCCGAACCGCAGATGAGGATGCCGCGCTCTACCTTGCCCGCCATCAGCGCTTTGCCGACCAGAAGGGCAAAGTCAGGATAGTCGGAAGGCTCGGTGTTATAGGCTCCAAGATCCTCGACCTCGTGGCCGAGCTTGCGGACATGGTCGCGAACTTCTTCTTTGAGGGGAAAGCCGGCGTGGTCGGAGGCGATAGCGATTTTCATAATTTGAACTACCTCAGGTTTCCGTAATGTGGTGTGGGTCGAGGCCAAGCAAGCGGACAAAAGCCGGTCATAAGACAACAGAATGGAACTGCTAGGAGTAATCCTGCTCCAGCTCCCAGTCGTCTTCAGGGGGGACGCTGTCTTCGTAGGTCGGTTGCAAAGAGGTAAACCGCTCTTCTTTGGGCGACTCTTCGTTTCGACGCACCATCTCGCGTTCGCTGTTGACCATAACTCTCTCCGAAGAAGCCTTGTGCTGCTGCAAGAAAAGGCGGAGCCCGATGGCCCCGCCCCTGATTCCCTGCTTACTTCTTGACCAGCTTCTTTGCCTGCGCAACAACGTTTGCAACGCTGAAGCCGAACTTCTCCATGACGATCGGACCTGGAGCGGATGCTCCGAAGTGGTCAATTCCGATGACCGCTCCGTTGTGGCCGACATACTTGTACCAGCCCATGGTGGCTCCGGCTTCGACGGCCAGCTTGGGAGTGTTCTCGGGCAGCAGGCTGGCCTTATAGGCATCAGGCTGCTCGTCATAGACCTTGAAGCTGGGCATGGAGACGACCGAGGCATTGATGCCTGCGGCCTTCAGCTCTTCAGCAGCCTTGAGGATCAGCGAAACTTCTGAACCGGTGGCAATCAGGATGATGTCCTTGCCGCTGTTGTCGAGCGCGTACGCACCCTTCTTCACGCCTTCGTGCACCTTGTACTTCTCGTTGTCGAGAACGGGAAGGTCCTGGCGGGAGAGCGCCATGAAGCTGGCGCTCTTGCGCTCGAGGGCAAGCTGCCAGCAGGCAGCCGTCTCGTTGGCGTCCGCCGGACGGAAGTCGGTGAACTGCGGAATGGCGCGGAGGGCCATCAGGTGTTCAACCGGCTGGTGGGTGGGGCCGTCTTCGCCAAGACCGACGGAGTCATGAGTGAAGACGAAGAGCGAGTGCACCGACATCAGCGCAGCCAGACGAAGCGCCGGACGAGCGTAGTCGGAGAAGACGAAGAAGGTGGAGCCGAAGGGAATGAGACCGCCGTGGGCTGCCATACCGTTGACCATGGCGCACATGCCGAACTCGCGCACGCCGAAGAAGACGTTGCGGCCCTTAGGATCGACGTGGAAGCTGGGCGAGTCCTTGAAGATGGTCTTGGTGGAGGCGGTAAGGTCAGCCGCACCGCCGAAGAGTTCTGGAACGACGCCAGCGATTGCGTTCATGACGACCTGGCCGGCGTTACGCGTGGCAACCGGCTTGTCGGTCGGGAAGACGGGAACTTTCTTCGACAGATCCTTCGACAGCTCGCCCTTGACGACACGCTCGAACTCGCCTGCAGGCTCCGGATAGGCCTTCTTGTACTCCGCAAAGTCGGCGCTCCAGGCTTCGTGGGCCTTCTTACCGCGAGCCTTTGCCTGATCCCAGTTGGCGCGAGCCTCTTCGGGAACGTAGAAGGTCTTGTCTTCGGGCCAGCCGAGGTTCTTCTTGGTCTCCTTGACTGCCTCTGCGCCGAGCGCTTCGCCGTGGACCTTGCTGGTGCCAGCCTTGGGGCTGCCGTAGCCGATGACGGTGCGAACTCGGATGAGCGAGGGGCGGGTCGTCTCGGCCTTGGCGGCGGCGATGGCGGCTTCGAGGGCGACCAGATCGTTGCCATCGTGGACCATCTGAACGTGCCAGTGATAGGCCTCGAAACGCTGCGTGACGTCTTCGGTGTAGCTGAGTTCGGTAGGCCCGTCGAGGGAGATGAGGTTGTCATCGTAAAGGACGATCAGCTTGCCCAGGTTCAGGGTTCCGGCCAGCGATGCCGTCTCATGCGAGATGCCTTCCATCAGGTCGCCGTCGCCACAGAGAACGTAGGTGTGGTGGTCGATGACCTTGCGCTCGTCGCGGTTGTAGACGGCTGCGAGATGCTTCTCCGCGGTGGCCATACCAACCGCCATGCCAAAACCCTGGCCAAGGGGGCCAGTGGTCACTTCGACGCCTGGGGCCTCGCCGTACTCCGGATGGCCGGGGGTGTGCGAACCCCACTGGCGGAACTGCTCGAGCTGCGCCATGGGCAGGTCGTAACCGGAGAGGTGGAGCGAACCGTAGAGCAGGGCCGATGCGTGGCCATTGGAGAGGACGAAGCGGTCGCGGTCGATCCACTTGGGGTCCGCGGGATCGTGCTTCATGATTTTGTGGTAGAGCAGATAGGCGATGGGCGCGCAGCCGAGAGGGGCACCGGGGTGGCCGGAGTTCGCTTTTTGAACGGCATCGACGGCGAGGAAGCGGAGGGCGTTGATGGAGAGCTGATCTAACGCATGTTGCTTATCGGACTGCTGCTGGTCGCTCATTCTTTTCCTTTTTCTTATGTGAAGAGTCGCGGCGCGAGGCGGCGAATCTGCTGTTCAATGATTTTGGTCGTTCAATAACAGTGTAGCAAGCTGGACGGGGCCCTGACACATCCTCAGAATTTGCCGGCTGAAGAGGTCGGAATAATGGAGACTTCGATGTTTTTGCCGAGCCAGCGGTCGGGTTGGCTTCGATCCTGACTCTGGTCGGGCCAGCAAAGCGTAAACAGGATGCTTCCGCTCTGCTGGGGGATTGTTGGAATGTCGGAAAAATAGCCGATCCGGCCCATGCTATGGGCGTCGATGTGATTGACGGTGATCCAGTTATCGAAGGTATAGACGATCCGGAACCGGCCCCGGTCGACCACCCGAAGGTTAAGCCCAGCGGGAACGAATGAGATGGGGCGGGCGAGCTGGAAGATCTCTACCTGGTTGACGAAGGAGCGCTTTGCCGCTGGGACGGCGTAGCGCTCTTCCACAACCGAGATGCGGTCGAAGACTTTCTTGTCAGTCACGGAACGGAGGAGTTTGAGGTACTCCGAGTGGGCCCAGACCAGCGGCTGGGCAGAGCCTGCGGACTTGCCGAAGTACATCCCTTCCGAGGGGAGGTCGGCGTAGTCCCATACCTGCTCCGGCAGCATGCCTCCAATCGAGCTGAAATTTTCGAAGGCCGAGATCAGCGGAGCAACGGTGCGTCCGGCCGCGAGTTCATAGTGGGCCCGTTCGCCGGTCAGCAGGGGCCACGCACGGCCCTGCCCCCAGCCATCATAGGGGCCACCATCTTTCTTCTGGCCGTAGCCATCGTGGTTATAGCGGCGCCAGCAGGGGCCGGAGGGCGTGTCGCGCTTCAAAATGGCATCGACCACCTTGAGCGAGTCGATGATTAACGGATCGTCGACGCGGCGAATGCCGTAGCGGACCAGCTCAAGGAAGCCGGCATCGATGATCTCGCGCGCCTCGAACTCCTGCTTTTCGTCCGGCGCCCGGTTAGCGATCCGGATGTGGCCACGCGGAATCTGGTCGTTGTAAAACGGCTCACCTGGAGCAGGCGGATTGATCCGCATGTAGTGGTACTTGACCTCGGGTAACAGAACGCCTGCGGTCGTTGTGGTCCACTCATCCAGATGAGCTTCGATCCAGTCGGCGTAGTTCTCCAGAAACACTGCGAGCTCTTCAGAATCCTTGGCACGGGCAATGTCAGCGGCGCAGAGGAGGCCAGAGATTACTGCCGCCAGCGTGGAGGGAGAATAACCCGCAGTCTCCTCCCAGCGCTCCTGCTGCGTCACCGGGGCGAAACGGACGAGGAAGGCGGCGGCGCGCTCGACCAGCGGGAAGATGTCGAAGTTGCCGAGGCCCTTCTCCTTCCACAGACGCCACGCCAGAATGATGGGAAAGGCGACCTCGTCGAGCTGGATGCCGGACCAGTAGGGTACTCCGTCGATCCAGAAGTTCTGGGCGAAACTGCCGTCGGTGCGCTGCGTACACGCGAGATAGACCAGCGCCCGCAGCGCGGTCTCGGTATCGCCGCAGGCGAGGAGAGCTGTCGCCGACTGGACCATGTCGCGGGTCCAGACAAGGTGATAGCCACCGAGGTCGGAGTCGCCCTTGGACGCTCCCCACGGAATCGAGGCAGAGGCGATGAAGGCGCCGGAGTAAGTCTTGTCCTCGTGGGTAAGGATGACGTTGTGGCTGATATTGGCCAGCCTGCCGCCGTCGGTGGACGAGGCGGCGATCTGCTTTGGCGAGTCGACGCGAAGCCACTGCTCGATGAAACGCTCGCAGTGGGCACGGTACGGCGTGGCGAGGGTCTGCATCATGCTGGCAAGAGCGGCGTGGTGGCCATCGCCAAGCCCAATCACAACAGTGAACTCGCGATTATGGGCGACATCGATCTCTCCCATGATGGCGATGTTGCCGTCGAGCGCCTGGCCGAACTGCCAGTCCATCGTCATATCGCTGGCGAGGTCCTGAAAGCCGTCGCTGGAGCCGACGTAACCACAGGAAGAGCGGGTAAATCCGCAACTTACTCCAAGGGCCAGCGAGATATTGTTCTTCCACGCCAGCAGGCAGCGTTGACCCGCGACCTCGATGGAGCGAGCAGAGTTTCCCGCGCCGCCTCCGTCGAGATGGGGCGCGAGCAGAACGTAGCACTTGACGCGAGAGAGCAACTCCTCATCGCCGGTGATCCGCACATGCATCAGGACAGCGGGTCGATGCGGGTCGCTGATGAACTGCTTGGTAACGGTATAGCGTCCCTTGGGGTCAGCCGCGACGACGCGGACGGCGGGAGCGTTGGGGTGGATGTAGTGCAGATCGTAGTGGATGTCGCGTTTCTCTTCGTGCAGGAAGGTCTCGCCATCGGTGAAGATCAGCTCCATATCCCGAGTCTGCGGACGATCGATCGTAGGGTAATAAATCTCGTTGAGGATGCCGTGCGAAAGAGTGAACCAGACGCGGCTGGAGGCAGAGTACGCGGTGGAGACGGCATCTTTTTGGCTGGAAGTCCAGCGAGGTTCGAGACCGGGAGCACCGAACGCGGCCCCCTGATCGTCGAGCCAGCGGTAGGCGGCTGCGAGATCGCTCATTGCACTATTAGACTCCAAAAGTCCGGTAAACGCTTCTGTTCAAACGGTGAATAAGAGATGAATGCCGCTGGTGCGCTATGATTCGAGGGTCGATTGGATTCACACATGGCATCGAAAGATGACGCGGTGGCATCCAAAGAACGAACCGCCAGTGTGTGACCGAGCCTGGCCCAAACAAAAAGCGACAGGAGAATGACCGTGGCCTACGAACTACCCCCTTTGCCCTATGACTATGCGGCGCTTGAGCCCTCTATCGACGAAGCGACGATGAAGCTGCACCATGACAAGCACCATCAGGCGTATGTGACCAACCTGAACGGCGCGGTGGAAAAGCACCCCGAGCTTGGCAAGAAATCCCCCGAAGATCTGCTCAAGGATCTGGCCAGCGTGCCCGACGACGTACGCAAAGTAGTGCAGAACAACGGCGGCGGCCACGTCAACCACACCATGTTCTGGCAGATCATGAAGCCCAAGGGCGGCGGCGAGCCAACCGGCGAGATTGCTGCTCAGATCAAGGCCGACTTTGGCTCGTTCGAAGACTTCAAGAAGCAGTTCAACGAGGCGACCGCCAAGCAGTTCGGCTCCGGCTGGGGCTGGCTGATCTTCGACGGCGGCAAGTTGAAGGTCGTCACGACTGCCAACCAGGACAACCCCATCTCGCAGGGTCACTACCCGATTCTGGGCAACGATGTCTGGGAGCACGCCTATTACCTGAAGTATCAGAACAAGCGCCCCGACTACCTTGCCGCATGGTGGAACACCGTGAACTGGGATGAAGTCAACAAGCGGTTCGCGACGGCGAAGAAGTAATCTCGCCTCAGCTAGAGTAAAAGGGCTGCCTGCGGGCGGCCCTTTTTTGCGTCTTCTGGCGCACGCTGACCGTATCGTCATAAAGAAGATGCAAACGGGAGAAGGCGTGGACAAGAAGCAGGTGACGCGGCGCGAGCTTTTACAGGGTTCGGCTTTGATAGTGACGGGATCGGCGATAGCACCGAAAGCGATGTGGGGACAGACAAGCTCTCCGGTGGCCACGACAACATCAGGCAAAGTTCGCGGCTTCGTTCAGGATGGGGTGAACGTCTTCAAGGGAATCCCATACGGAGGCGACACCGCAAAACGCCGCTTTACGCCTGCCGAAAAGCCAGCAGCGTGGACCGGGGTGCGCGAGGCGCTGACGTTTGGACCGCAGGCTCCCCAGCCGATTCATGCGCGCAGTGGCCGGTCGGCCTTTTCGCCGCTCGATGAAGCCGATCCCGTAAACAGCGAAGACTGCCTTCATCTGAACGTGTGGACAGCGGGACTCCGCGACGGACGGAAGCGCCCGGTGATGGTCTACATCCACGGCGGAGCCTACAGCAACAGTTCCAGCAACGGCCCGGTCTACGACGGCATTCGGCTGGCGAAGCGCGGCGATGTCGTCGTCGTAACCATGAACCATCGCCTCAACCTTTTCGGCTATATGTACCTTGCAAAGCTGGGCGGCGGGGAGTTTGCCGACAGCGGCAACGTCGGGCAGCTCGACCTGGTGTTGATGCTGGAGTGGGTGCGCGACAACATCGCCGAGTTTGGCGGCGACCCTTCGCGGGTGATGATCTTCGGACAAAGCGGCGGCGGTGCCAAGTGTGCCACTCTGATGGCGATGCCCGCGGCGAAGGGCCTCTTCCATCGCGTCGTGACGATGAGCGGGCAACAGTTGACGGCGCGGACACAGGAGCACGCCACTCAGTCGGCAGAGGCTGTGCTCGCGGCGATCGGGCTGTCGCGGACGAACCTCGAAGACATTCGCGATCCCAAGAAGGTGCCGATGGAAAGACTCGTCGCGGCGATACGAGCGGGCAAATACTTCGGGCCTGTCCTCGACAGCCGAGCGTTGCCTCGAGATCCTTTCTCGCCGGACGCTCCAGCGATCTCGGCGAACGTGCCAATGATTCTGGGCAACACACGCGACGAAACTCGTTTGCTGATCGGAAGCGGCGACCCCTCTCTATTCTCTCTCCGTTGGGAAGAGCTGCCGGTTCGGCTGGAGCGATACCGTGCATTCCTCGGAGACCTGAAGCTAACCGACATCATCGCGGACTATCGCCGATGGTATCCGGGATACTCTGCCAGCGATGTCTTCTTCGCCGTCACGACGGCCTTCCGCAGCTGGCATGGAATGGTGATCGAAAGCGACCGGCGCGCCGCACAGCACGGCGCTGGATTCCAACCGGGCCACGGCCCGACCTGGGCCTATAACTTCGCCTGGAAGTCGCCGGTGGACGGCGGCAAGTGGGGCGCTCCCCACACCATGGACATTCCCTTCGCATTCGACAACGTAGAGATTGCCGCCGCGATGACCGGCGGCGGGGCCGATGCCCAGAAGGTCGCCGACCAGGTTAGCGATACCTTCATCGCGTTTGCGCGAACCGGCGATCCGAACAATCGCGCAATCCCCAAATGGTCTCGGTACGAGCTAACGCATCGATCGACGATGATCTGGAACACCGTTTCACGGATAGAAGACGATCCCCGGCGCGAAGAGCGGAAGTTAGCAGAGCAAACCTTGTACGTACAACCCGGAACTTAGACTCAGTTCCGACGCTTCTATCACCACTACCGACAACACATCCCGCGCGCCAAAAGCCGAGTGCCTTCAAAGCGCCATGGTCTGGTGCCTGTCAAAGCGCGGAGCTGTTCAACTATGGCGTGTGCAGTGGCAACTCTTCTCGTACACGAGGCTTCGTTGGATAGAACGCATTCAGAATCGCGCGTCGCGATGGCTCCTCTAACTTATAGAAAGTGACACAGCAGAGCGCGATAAGACTGATTACAAAAATCACAAAAAGTGCCCAGTCCTCCACTGCATTGCGAACGACTCGCTTGTCTACAGCAGCGAAATACGTATAAAGCGGCATATGTAGGAGATACATCGCATAACTGACCTGCCCCAAAATCACAATGACCGGACGTGAGAGCCATCGCCATATCAAACCGCCTCCAAAACTGAGCCCCAGAATCACTGCGGCCGACGCCGGCATCAGCAAGCCATCATGCAAGACCGCCGGGGGCATGCGATCCCCTTGTGAAACTACGATCAACCCTAGTGCCAGCCCTAAAAGATAGGTCAAGGTCCCGCGACCAGGACCGAGCAAAGCAGTCGGACGCCGCTCAATTGAAAGGAAGATTTTGCACAGTACAATCCCTGCTAAAAACTCAGGGAGCCGTACCAATGGGTCAAATTTAATGACTTGAGACCAAGTCGTGTCCAGTACAATACCAGAGCTGTGCGAGAGGAACCAATGTGCCTTCCAGTCGGCAATCTCATAGGAAGAACCGCAAGCGGCTATCCAAAGAAAGATAAATGTAAACAGTAGAGAAACGCGGCGTTCCACTTTCCAAAGCAATCGGCCAATAAACGGAAAGCACAAATAGAAAAAAGCCTCAACACTCAATGACCACCCTGGACCGTTCCAGAAGAGTGCGTCGTGAGGAATCCATGCCTGCACCAACAGCAATACAGCAGTCGATGCACCTGCGAACGCGCCTGCATGGAAATGCCCCGACTTGAAGATGCCGATAGCCAGTGACGGAAACCCAAGCACAAGCGCAAAAAGATAGACGGGGTAAATTCTTGCGAATCTTGTGGTCCAGAACCGTACTCGTTTGGACATGCTCCACGCGGTTCCAAGATCATAGTTGTATGCCAGCACAAAGCCTGAAAGCAGGAAGAAAACGCCAACCGCCGACGCACCAGAGTCTATCGTCCCGCGAATCCACGAGGGCGAACCGTCCACCACCCCCCTGAAGCTGGAGTTTGCGGTTCCCATGTGTAGCGAAATAACCCAAAGAGCCAGGAAAAAGCGAACACCTGTAACCGCAGGTAGCGAAGAGCGTTTGTGTGGTGGCATAAGGTTCAAACAAAATCCTAGGTCATATCTGGACTTAAAGAAAGGAACCCATCCCATCCAGCATCCGCTCCATGCTTAAAGCGAACAATGGCTGGAGACACATGAAATGTGCTCCAGCCATTTTGGAGTGACGTTCGTTTATTACTCGCTGGAGCCCTTGCGGGGGCGGCGGTTGGCCTGCAATACCTTCTTGCGCATACGGAGAGACTTCGGAGTGACCTCCACAAGTTCGTCGTCTGCGATGAACTCGATGCACTGCTCGAGGGTGAGGTTCTTGAAGGGAACCAGGCGGACGGCGTCATCCGAACCCGAGGCGCGCATGTTCGAAAGCTTCTTCTCGCGGACGCAGTTGACGTCGAGGTCGTTGTCGCGGCTGTGCTCGCCGACGATCATGCCCTCGTAGACCTCAACGCCGTCGCTGACGAAGAGGACTCCTCGGTCCTGCAATCCTTCGAGGGCGTAGGCCGTGGTGCTTCCCTGCCGGTCGGAGATGAGGGCGCCGGACTGGCGCTGCGGGATCTCGCCCTGATAGGCGATATAGCCATCGAGGATCGAGTTCATGATGATGGTTCCGCGGGTCTCGGTGAGCATCTCCGAGCGGAGACCGATGAGGCCGCGGCTGGGGATGCGGAACTCCATGCGAACGCGGCCCGAACCGTGATTGACCATCTTCGTCATCTCACCTTTTCTGGGTCCGAGGCGTTCGATGACCGTGCCGACGAAGCTTTCGGGAACGTCGATGGAGAGATGCTCAACCGGTTCCATCACCTCGTCGTTGATGCGCCTGGTGACGATCTCGGGGCGGCTGGCCATCATCTCGAAGCCTTCGCGGCGCATCATTTCGATGAGGATGCCAAGCTGAAGTTCACCACGGCCAAGCACCTTGAACGAATCAGGCGAGCCGGTGTCCTGCATCTTGAGCGAGACGTTGGTCAGCAGCTCTTTTTCGAGACGGTCGCGCAGATTGCGCGAGGTGACGAACTTGCCCTCGCGACCGGCGAACGGCCCGTTGTTGACGTTGAACTGGATGGCGATGGTCGGCTCGTCGATGATGATCTGCGGCAGTGGCTGCGGATTTTCGACATCGCAGAAGCTCTCGCCGATGAAGATCCCCGGGATGCCGGCGATGGCGACGATATCGCCTACCTGGGTCTCTTCGATGTCGGTGCGCTTGAGGCCGGAGAAGCTGAACAGCTTGGTGATCTTGTGCTTGGTGAAGGTGCCGTCGATCTTGGCTACGCTGTACTCCTGGCCGGTGCGCATGGTGCCGTTGAAGACGCGCGCGATGGCAAGACGGCCGAGGTAGTCGGAGTAGTCGAGGTTGGTGACGAGGATCTGAACCGTGCCTTCAGGATCGCCCTTGGAGACGGGGATCGTCTGGATGATCTGCTCGAAGAGAGGCTGCAGGTCGGTGCCGGGGATGGCAGGATCGGTGGTCGCGGTGCCGAGCTTGCCGTTGGTATAGAGGACAGGAAAGTCGAGGACCTTTTCGTCGGCGTCGAGGTCGATGAATAGGTCATAGACCTCGTTCAGGACCTCCTGCGGACGGGCGTCGGGACGGTCGATCTTGTTGATGACGACCATCGGGGTCAGCCCGGCTTCGAGCGCCTTCGAGAGAACGTAGCGAGTCTGCGGCAGGGGGCCTTCCGAGGCATCGACGAGAAGGACGACGCCATCGACCATTTTGAGGGCGCGCTCGACTTCTCCGCCGAAGTCGGCGTGGCCTGGGGTATCGACGATATTGATCTTGTTGTCGTGATAGTAGAGAGCGGTATTCTTGGCCAGAATCGTGATGCCGCGCTCGCGCTCGAGGTCGTTCGAGTCCATGACGCGGTCGGTGACGGCTTCATTGGAGCGGAAGGTGCCGGACTGGCGAAGCATGGCGTCGACGAGGGTGGTCTTGCCATGGTCGACGTGGGCGATGATGGCGATATTGAAGATGGGCTTAACGGCAACTGCGGTAGAAGTGCTCACTGCGATGTATGTCCTGTCTGGGCGCTGGAGGATGGGGCGAAGATGGAAATGCGCGTCAGTATAAGTCTACCGCAGGCGGGCGATAAGCGGATAGATATCCGATGAATCGGTAGTTGGTCAGTTTGAACTCCGGGGCAACCGAAGTTACCCATAATTTCGCTTTACGAGGAGTTTAAAGCTCCTGTTATGCTCACATTCCATGAAGACAAGCGACTTCCGTTGGCCCTTCCTTACGGTTCTTGCTGCCGTGCTGATTCTAGGTAATCTCGTTGATTCGACAAGTCTGGGCATTTCGGCAGAGTTCTCGGATGGCCATTACCGCATTGCGGGTGGGACAGCCCCCTGGGCCATCGGCTTCTCGATCGCAATTGGGATCCTCTACTTTTGGCTCATGTATGCCCCTCAAAGTCGACTTACGACACCAATGCCAGGCATTGTTCGGAGGTGGTTCGCATTTTGGATTGATTTCATTCTTGCCATCATGGCGACCGCACCGATTCTCGGTCTAATCCCATCGCTTACGGAATGGAGGCGAACAGGAGTTTTTGCCTGGAATTTCGAGAGAACAACGCCTGCGCCGAGCGACAAAGTCACCGTCACAATAACGTTCATGTTGTTGACCATCACCCTCATGGCCTATTACGTCTTCCCGCTTCTGCGCCATAGACCCTCACCGGGATCATGTGTCGCTGGCTACCAAATCACTCCTGCGGATCAGAACCCCATGACGGTCCGACGAGCGGCATTGAGAACGCTCATTGGTTTCGTGGCCGCTGCCACACCCTATTTAGCGCCCTTCATCGCGCGTGATCGTAAGCGGG